>NZ_CP133018.1:0-321670 GCF_030866785.1 Agromyces protaetiae
ATGACGGAACAGCCCATCTCTGAGACATGGGCGACGGTCCTGGACCGGTTGGGGGGCGACGCGTCGATCACCCCGATGCTGCAGGGCTTCCTGAACCTCGTCGAGCCGAAGGGCATCGCCGCCGGCACGTTCTATCTCGAGGTCCCGAACGACTTCACGGCGAGCATGCTCAACCAGCGCATGCGAGTCCCGCTCCTCCAGGCGATGGGCGTCATCGAGTCGCCGAGTCCGGTCACGTCGTTCTATGTGGTCGTGAACCCCGAACTCGAGGAGCCGCGCCTGCCCGAGACCCCCGGGCCGGGCGGTGCGGGTCACGCCGGAGGCGGCGCGTACACCGACGACTACCCCGACGCGGCCGAGGTCCCCCAGACTCCGCACTCGGTCTTCGAACAGACCGCCGGCGATCGCCCGCGCGATGCCCGGCTGAACCCGAAGTACTCGTTCGACAGCTTCGTGATCGGCCAGTCCAACCGGTTCGCCCACGCCGCGGCGGTCGCGGTCGCGGAGGCTCCGGCGAAGGCGTACAACCCGCTGTTCATCTACGGCGATTCCGGGCTGGGCAAGACGCACCTGCTCCACGCCATCGGCCATTACGCGATGAGCATGTACCCGGGGATCCGGGTGCGGTACGTGAGTTCCGAGGAATTCACGAACGACTTCATCAACTCGATCGCGAACAACCGCGGGTCGCTGTTCCAGCAGCGGTACCGCAACGTCGACATCCTGCTGATCGACGACATCCAGTTCCTGCAGGGCAAGGCGGAGACGCAGGAGGCGTTCTTCCACACCTTCAACAACCTGCACGACCACAACAAGCAGGTCGTGATCACGAGCGACGTGCCGCCGAAGCATCTCACGGGCTTCGAGGATCGCATGCGCAGCCGGTTCGAGTGGGGACTCATCACGGACGTACAGGCCCCTGACCTCGAGACGCGTATCGCGATCCTCCGGAAGAAGGCGCAGTCCGAGCGACTCGAGGTGCCCGCAGACATCCTCGAGTACATGGCGTCGAAGGTCTCGAGCAACATCCGCGAGCTCGAGGGCACGCTGATCCGCGTGACCGCCTTCGCGAGCCTCAACCGGACCCCGGTGGACATGCCGCTGGTGCAGACCGTGCTGAAGGACCTGATCACCGACGACACCGACAACGTCGTGGCGCCGGTCGACATCATCACGGCGACCGCCGATTACTTCAAGCTCACGGTCGACGACCTGTACGGCTCGAGCCGGTCGCAGGCGGTCGCGACGGCGCGTCAGATCGCGATGTACCTCTGCCGTGAGCTCACCAATCTGTCGCTGCCGAAGATCGGCCAGCTGTTCGGCAATCGCGATCACACCACGGTCATGTACGCGAACAAGAAGATCTCCGAGCTCATGAAGGAGCGGCGGTCGATCTACAACCAGGTCACCGAGCTCACCGCGCGCATCAAGCAGAACGCCCGCTTCCGCTGATCCGCCGCCGGTCGCCATCCCCCACCGGTCGCGATCCCAGACCGGGTGCGGCACCACGCCGGTCGCGATCCCCCATGGGGGGCCGGATGCCTCCACGCGTATCCTCAGCCCGCCTGGCAGCCGTTTCCCCACAAGTGTGGAAAACCTGTGGAATGTTAACGAGTAACCGCCTGAAGGCTGTTGAACAGCGTGCGGCGCCTGTGCACAACCCCGTCGAGCACCATGCCGCCCGTGCGGCCACCCCCTCGTGATTCCACACACCGTGCACACGTCCGACGGGCCCCGATCGGCGTCGATCCGGGGATCTCTGCACACCATCCACAGTTTCCACAACGGTTAACACCGTTAAGAGAATTAAGAATTCAATGGGCGCTCGGCAACCTGAGCGGTTCAGCCCGCGGATCGGGCCCGATCCGAACCGGAGCACTGCCGCTAGCATGGGTTCGATCAGCACCTCCACGACGGGAGCACCGTGAGATTCCAGGTCAACCGCGACGTCTTCAGTGAGGCCGTCTCCTTCGCCGTCAAACTCCTGCCGCAGCGCACGACCCTCCCGATCCTCTCCGGCGTGCTCATCCAGGCGAACGACGACGGTCTCGTGCTGTCGTCGTTCGACTACGAGGTGTCGAGTCAGACCGAGATCCAGGCCGACGTCGAAGAACCCGGCACCGTGCTCGTCTCAGGCCGGTTGCTCGCGGAGATCGCGGGGCGCCTGCCGAACGCGCCCGTGCGGATCGCGACCGAGGAGTCACGCATCTCGGTGTCGTGCGGCTCGGCGAACTTCACACTGCTGTCGATGCCGGTCGAGGAATATCCGTCGATTCCCGAGATCGGCGAGCAGTCGGGCGTGGTACCCGCCGACGAGTTCGCGGCGGCGGTCGCGCAGGTCGCGGTCGCGGCGTCGCGTGACGACGTCACCCCGGTGATCACGGGCGTGCAGCTCGAGGTCCGTGAGAACAGCCTCAACCTCGTGGCCACCGACCGCTACCGGGTCGCCGTTCGTGAGATCGCGTGGGACGGTGGCGGCGTCGCAGCCGACACGACGCTCTCCGCGCTGGTGCCCGCGCGGACCCTGCAGGAGGTCGGCAAGACGTTCGGGCACTCCGGCACCATCCAGGTCGCGATCACGAGCCGCGACGACCGCGAGCTCATCGCCTTCAGTGCGGACAAGAAGACCGTGACTTCGCTGCTGATCAAGGGCAACTTCCCGCCCGTGCGCCGGTTGTTCCCCGACAACGTCGACAACTACGCCGTCATGAACACCGCCGAGCTGATCGAGGCGACGCGCCGCGTCGCCCTCGTGCTCGAGCGCGAGGCCGCGCTGCGCTTCAGCTTCAGTGCCGACGGTCTCACGCTCGAGGCCATCGGCAGCGAGCAGGCACAGGCCTCGGAGTCGATCGACGCGATCCTCTCGGGCGACGAGACCGTCGTGTCGCTGAAGCCGCAGTTCCTGCTCGACGGACTCGCGGCGGTGCCGAGCGAGTTCGTGCGCATCTCGTTCACGAAGACCGAGAATCCCAACAAGCCGGGCCCGGTGCTCATCACGAGCCAGACCTCTCGCGAGCAGGCCGGCGGCGACACGTACCGGTACCTGCTGCAGCCGAACCTGCTGCTGCGCTGACCCCCTTGTCGCTCCTCGACCGGTGGGTGGGTCGCTCGCCGGCGCTGGCTGCGCGACCCAGCCGGGGCTCGATGTCGGCGCGGCCAGGTAGCGTTGACGGGCCGAGTCGAACGGCCGGGTCCGGTCGAGAAGGGAGCCCAGCGTGCACGTCGCCCGCCTCTCCCTCACCGACTACCGCAACTACGCGAACGCCGATCTCGAGCTCGCCCCGGGCGCGACGGTGCTCGTGGGCCGCAACGGTCAGGGCAAGACCAACCTCGTCGAGGCGATCGGCTATCTCGCGACCCTCGGCTCGCACCGGGTCTCGGGCGATCAGGCGCTGATCAGAGCGGGCGCCGACGCGGCGATCGTGCGTGCGCTGCTCGCACACGGCGACCGGCAGGTGCTCATCGAGCTCCAGCTGAACCGGCAGGGCGCGAACCGGGCGCAGCTGAACCGGTCCGCGGTGAAGCCGCGCGAGCTCCCGCGGTACGCCCATTCGGTGCTGTTCGCTCCGGAGGACCTCGCGATCGTGCGCGGCGAGCCGGGGGTGCGTCGACGGCTGCTCGATGAGCTGCTCGTCCAGCGCACGCCGCGGCTGTCGGGGGTCATGAGCGACTACGAGCGAGTGCTCAAACAGCGCAACACGTTGCTGAAGAGCGCTCGGGCGCGCGGCATGGCGGCGAATGCGCTGCCCACGCTCGACATCTGGGATGAGCGTCTCGTCGAACTCGGATCCGAGCTCATCGACCAGCGGCTCGCGCTCGTGGCCGAGCTCGGCGAGCCGTTGGCGGTGGCGTACCGGTCGATCGTCGATGCCGATCACGCGCCGACGCTGCGACCCGTGCTGTCGATCGACGGCGGGGATCCCGATGCCGAGGCCGACGAGGGTGCCGCGGGTCTCGGCGGTGCCGAAGCCGGCGGCGACGAGGCGCGTGCGCCCGAGACATCCGTCAGCTCGACCGCCGACCGGTTCGCCGCGGCGCTCCGCAACCGACGCGGTCGTGAGCTCGAACGCGGACTGACGCTCTCGGGCCCGCACCGCGACGATGTGCTGCTGCTGCTGAACGGGCTTCCCGCGAAGGGATACGCCAGCCACGGCGAGTCGTGGTCCTTTGCGCTCGCGCTCCGCCTCGCGTCGGCCGAGCTGCTCCGCCGCGACTCGTCGACCGGCGATCCCGTGCTCGTGCTCGACGACGTCTTCGCCGAGCTCGACCGGCTGCGCCGCGAGCGGTTGGCCGCGGCGATCGGCGACTTCGAACAGGTGCTGGTCACCGCGGCGGTGCTCGAGGACGTGCCTTCGCCGCTCACCGCGCGTATCGTGCAGATCGAGGCCGGTCGTATCGTCGACGCGGCGGGTCAGGCGGCACCCGGAACTCGCTCGGGTGAGGAGGCGGCCGATGGCTGAGGCATCCGAGGCGGTGCGTGTCTATCAGCACTTCCGCGAGATCTTCGGCGCCGACCGGCCGCGCCCGCGTTCGCGGCGGCGGGAGCCGCGGCCCGGCAGCGAACCGTTCACGCCCGGGCGTGACCCGAAGCCGCTCGGCGACACGATCGACGTGCTCTCCAGCGAACTCGGCTGGAGCGGCCCGCTCTCGCAGCACGACCTGCTCGCGTCGTGGGCCGACGTCGCCGGGGAGGACACCGCGAAGCACTCGGAACCGATCGGCATCGAGGGCGGGGTGCTCCAGGTGCGCTGCGAGTCGACCGCCTGGGCGACGCAGCTGCGGATGATGCGCTCGCAGCTCGTCGCACGCATCCTCGAGCGGTACCCGGGGGCGGGCGTCGAGACGATCCGCTTCCAGGGGCCGGACGCCCCCACGTGGAAATGGGGTCCCAGATCGGTTCCAGGGCGTGGCCCGCGCGATACTTACGGCTGAGAGGACGAAAACGGTCGATGGGGTGACGAACTTCGCTCAGAAGGGCCGTTCAGCCCGGATGAGCGGGCTCGGTTTGATAGGATCGAACGTCGCTAGAACGACGGTTTGGAGTCCGATTCACCCATGACAGCGGAACCGACGAAGCCCCAGGGCACGCCAGAGTACGGCGCTGACGAAATCCAGGTTCTCGAGGGCCTCGAAGCGGTTCGTAAACGACCGGGCATGTACATCGGCTCGACCGGCCCTCGCGGGCTCCACCACCTCGTCTACGAGATCGTCGACAACTCCGTCGACGAGGCGCTCGCGGGTCACGCGACCGCCATCGACGTCACGATCCTGCACGACGGCGGGGTCCGCGTGGTCGACAACGGCCGTGGCATCCCGGTCGGCATCCACAAGACCGAGGGCAAGTCGACCGTCGAGGTCGTGCTCACGGTGCTGCACGCGGGCGGCAAGTTCGGCGGCGGCGGGTACGCCGTCTCCGGTGGCCTGCACGGCGTGGGCTCGTCCGTCGTGAACGCACTCTCGACGCGGCTCGAGGCCGAGGTGCGTCGCGAGGGTCACGTCTGGCGCCAGTCGTTCAACGTCGGCGTCCCGAACGCACCGCTGTCGCAAGACGAGCCCAGCGACGAGACCGGCACGACCATCACCTTCTGGCCGAGCACCGAGATCTTCGAGACCGTCGAGTTCGACTACGAGACGCTGCGCACCCGGTTCCAGCAGATGGCGTTCCTGAACAAGGGCCTGCGCATCACGCTCACCGACGAGCGTCGCGCGGGCGAGCCGGCCGATCCGGCCGACGTCGAGAACGAGACGGATGCCACGGTCGAGGCCGCGCGCACCGACACGTTCCTCTACGAGCGGGGACTCGTCGACTACGTCGAGTACCTCAACCGCTCGAAGAAGGCCGACCTCGTGAACGAGGAGATCATCTCGTTCGAGTCCGAAGACGGCGACCGCAAGATCGCGCTCGAGGTCGCGATGCAGTGGACGACGGCGTACACCGAGTCCGTGCACACCTACGCGAACACGATCAACACGCATGAGGGCGGCACCCACGAAGAGGGCTTCCGGGCCGCGCTGACGACGCTCGTCAACCGCTATGCGCGCGAGAAGGGCATCATCAAAGAGAAGGACGAGAACCTCTCGGGCGACGATGTCCGCGAAGGTCTCACGGCCGTCATCTCGGTGAAGCTCTCGGAGCCGCAGTTCGAGGGCCAGACGAAGACGAAGCTCGGCAACACCGAGGCCAAGTCCTTCGTGCAGCGCGTCACCGGCGATCAGCTCGGAGACTGGTTCGACCGCAACCCGACCCAGGCCCGAGAGATCATCCGGAAGGCGATCCAGGCGGCGACCGCGCGCCTCGCGGCGCGGAAGGCCCGTGAGGCGACGCGCCGGAAGGGCTTCCTCGAGTCGACCGGCATGCCGGGCAAGCTGTCCGACTGCACGAGCAAGGACCCGTCGATCTCGGAGATCTTCATCGTCGAGGGCGACTCGGCCGGCGGCTCGGCGAAGACCGGGCGCAACCCCGAGACCCAGGCCATCCTGCCGCTCCGCGGCAAGATCCTGAACGTCGAGAAGGCACGTCTCGACCGGGCGCTCGGCAACTCCGAGATCCAGGCGATGATCACGGCGTTCGGCACGGGCATCGGCGAGGACTTCAACCCCGAGAAGGCCCGGTACCACAAGGTGGTGCTGATGGCCGACGCCGACGTCGACGGTCAGCACATCACGACGTTGCTGCTGACGTTGCTCTTCCGGTACATGCGGCCGCTCATCGAGATGGGCTACGTCTATCTCGCGCAGCCGCCCCTGTACCGCCTGAAGTGGTCGAACTCCGACCACGAGTACGTCTACTCCGACCGGGAGCGCGATGCGCTGCTCGCCGCCGGCCTGGCGTCTGGCAAGCGGATCCCGAAAGAGAACGGCATCCAGCGCTACAAGGGTCTCGGCGAGATGAATCACCAGGAGCTGTGGGACACCACCATGAACCCCGATTCGCGCACGCTGCTCCAGGTGACCATGGACGACGCGGCCGCCGCCGACGAGATCTTCACCACGCTCATGGGCGACGACGTCGAGAGCCGCCGGAGCTTCATCCAGAAGAACGCGAAAGACGTTCGCTTCCTCGACATCTAGCGAGCGGATGCCTCGTGGCGAGGCATCCGCTCATCAGCCGATGGCCGGCCTGCAGCCGGCCTCATCGCGACCAGCCTCTCTAGGAAACGAGAATCCCCGACATGACAGACGAGACGGGCACCGAGGACTACGGCATCCACGGCCGTATCGACCAGGTCGATCTGCAGCTCGAGATGCAGCGGTCGTACCTCGACTACGCCATGAGCGTCATCATCGGGCGCGCACTGCCCGATGTGCGCGATGGGCTCAAGCCCGTGCACCGCCGCGTGATCTACACGATGTACGACGGCGGATACCGGCCCGACCGTGCGTTCTCGAAGTGCACACGCGTCATCGGCGACGTCATGGGTCAGTTCCACCCGCACGGTGACAGCGCGGTCTACGACTCGCTCGTGCGTCTCGTGCAGCCGTGGTCGCTGCGCTACCCGCTCGCGCTCGGTCAGGGCAACTTCGGCTCGCCGGGCAATGACGGCGCAGCCGCCCACCGGTACACCGAGACCAAGATGTCGCCGCTCGCCATGGAGATGGTGCGGGACATCGAGGAAGAGACCGTCGACTTCCAGGACAACTACGACGGTCGCACCCAGGAGCCGACGGTCCTGCCGAGCCGGTTTCCGAACCTGCTCGTCAACGGCTCGGTCGGCATCGCGGTCGGTATGGCCACGAACATCCCGCCGCACAACCTGCGCGAGGTCGCCGACGGCGCGCTGTGGGCGCTCGAGCACCCGGATGCCACGCGCGAGGAGCTGCAGGTCGCGCTCATGCAGCGCATCAAGGGTCCCGACTTCCCGACCGGTGCCCAGATCCTCGGCACCAAGGGCATCCAGGACGCGTACCGCACGGGCCGCGGCTCGATCACCATGCGGGCGGTCGTCTCGGTGGAAGAGATCGAGGGCCGCACGTCGCTCGTGGTCACCGAGCTGCCGTACCAGGTGAACCCCGACAACCTCGCGATCAAGATCGCCGATCTCGTGAAGGACGGCAAGGTCGCGGGCATCGCCGACATCCGCGACGAGTCGTCGGGTCGTACCGGTCAGCGCCTCGTGATCGTGCTGAAGCGCGACGCGGTCGCGAAGGTGGTGCTGAACAACCTCTACAAGCACACCTCCCTGCAAGAGAACTTCGGCGCGAACATGCTCGCCATCGTCGACGGCGTGCCGCGCACGCTCTCGGTCGACGGGTTCATCTCGCACTGGGTCGACCACCAGATCGACGTCATCGTTCGCCGCACCGAGTACCGCCTGCGCGAAGCCGAGGCCCGGGCGCACATCCTGCGCGGCTACCTCAAGGCGCTCGACGCGCTCGACGAGGTCATCGCGCTCATCCGCCGGTCGCCGAGCGCCGACGAGGCGCGCGAGGGCCTGATAGAGCTGCTCGACATCGACGAGCTGCAGGCGAAGGCGATCCTCGAGCTGCAGCTGCGCCGCCTCGCGGCGCTGGAGCGTCAGAAGATCATGGACGACGCGGCGAAGCTCGAGCTGGAGATCGCCGACTTCAAGGACATTCTCGCGACACCGTCGCGGCAGCGGACGATCATCGCGGACGAGCTCCGCGAGATCTCCGACAAGTTCGGCGATGAGCGTCGCACGCACATCATGCCGGGCTTCGACGGCGACATGTCCATCGAGGACCTCATCCCCGAGGAGGAGATGGTCGTCACCGTCACGCGCGGTGGCTACGTCAAGCGCACGCGCAGCGACAACTACCGGTCGCAGCACCGCGGGGGCCGCGGTGTGCGTGGGGCGCAGCTGCGCGCCGACGACGTGGTCGACCACTTCTTCGTCACGACGACCCACCACTGGCTGCTGTTCTTCACGAATCAGGGGCGCGTGTACCGGGCGAAGACGTACGAGCTGCAGGAGGGCGGCCGGGACGCCAAGGGCCAGCACGTGGCGAACCTCCTCGAGCTGCAGCCCGACGAGCAGATCGCGGAGATCCTCGACATCCGCGACTACGAGGTCGCGAAGTACCTCGTGCTCGCCACGCGTGAGGGTCTCGTGAAGAAGACCGAGCTCACCGCCTACGACACCAACCGCTCGCGCGGCGTCATCGCGATCAACCTGCGTGAGGGCGACGAGCTCGTCTCCGCCATGCTCGCCGACGAGCAGGACGAGATCCTGCTGGTCTCGCGCAAGGGCATGTCGCTCAGGTTCGAGGCGACCGACGAGGCACTGCGGCCCATGGGCCGGGCGACGTCGGGCGTCAAGGGCATGTCGTTCCGCGGGGACGACGCGCTGCTCGAGGCATCCGTCGTCGCATCTTCCGACGCCGTCGATGCCGTCATCGCCGACGAGAACGGTGCCGACGAGGCATCCGGTCAGCGGTTCAGCCCGACCGACACCTACGTGTTCACCGTCACCGACGGCGGGTACGCGAAGCGGACCCGCATCGAGGAGTACCGCAAGCAGCAGCGCGGCGGTCTCGGCATCAAGGTCGCCAAGCTGAACGACGAACGCGGCGAACTCGCGGGCGCGCTGATCGCCTCGAGCGCCGACGAGGTCCTCGTGGTTCTTGCCAGCGGCAAGGTGGTACGCTCTGACGTCGCCGAAGTGCCCGCCAAGGGCCGAGACACGATGGGGGTTGTGTTCGCGAAGTTCGCGAACGACGATCGAATCATCGCGGTGGCCAAGAACACCGAGCGCAACCTCGTCGAGGAGGTCGCCGAATCCGAGGGGGCCGACCCCGATGCGGTAGTGGCCGCGGAAGAGGAGTGATCCATTCATGAGTAGCGTCGCCGACAAGCTGGCTCGCAAGTCGAACCGCCGTCCGCCGGCGAAGCAGGTGCGCCTGCGCCTGGTCTACATCGACTTCTGGTCGACGGTGAAGCTGTCGTTCCTGGTGGCCGTGTGCCTCGCGATCGTGAACATCGTCGCGATGTTCCTGATCTGGACCGTGCTGAACTCCACCGGGATCTTCGACCTCGTGAACGACCTGGTGCAAGACGTCGCCGGCGGCGGCACCGACCTGTCGATGTTCCTCTCGCTCGGCAACGTGATGGGCTTCGCGGTCGTCGGATCGCTGATCAACCTCGTCGTGACCACGGTGCTCGGCGCGGTGATCGCGGTGCTGTACAACCTCAGCGTGAAGATCACCGGCGGCCTGCTCGTGGGCTTCACCAACAACTAGTCGTGCAGCAGCTGCCCGGCCGGGCTCGATTCGGTGAATCTTGGCCGGTCGGGTAGTCTGTCCTTCGGCCGAAATTCGGGGATATAGCTCAGGCGGTTAGAGCGCTTCGCTGATAACGAAGAGGTCCGAGGTTCAAGTCCTCGTATCCCCACTCGATACAACTCCACACGCTGGTTCGCCAGCACCCAGGGTCATCGGCCCGACGGGGCCTTAGCTCAGTTGGTAGAGCGCCTGCTTTGCAAGCAGGATGTCGGGAGTTCGATTCTCCCAGGCTCCACACTTTGGCACCGGTATGGTCGGCGTGTGCAGAGCAAACCGGTGTTCGCGCGGCTCCCGAATGTTCGGGCCGTTCGGCTGGCGCGTGCTGAGCTGTTCGTGAAGATCACGTACGGCCTGGTGACGATTCCGTTGGCGTTCGTCACCTTGCTGATGCTCCACATCGTCGCGCAGACCGTCTACGCGAATGCTCACGACCTCCAACCGTTCCAGCCGGTCGTGCCGACCCTCATCGAGGCTCTCGGCCCGATACTGCTGTGGGTCACTGGACTTCTCGGGTTCCGCCTGACGCGTGGATCGGCACGCAGCTGGGTACCCGGGGCTGTTGCGTATCTCGTAACGCTCGCAGTCGCAATCGCGTTCAGGCTGGTGCCTTTCATCGTCTACGTGATCGCGCATAGTGCGCGGGCGGAGCTGCCGTCCGGCCCAGTGCTGCCGTGACGACCGATGCCGGGGATCATGGCTTCGCGATCAACCGCCGTTCGGTGGCTCGGGATGCGTCCCGCATTCAGCTCCGACGACGCGGCCAGTACGAACTCGTATGCGGTCGACGCATACCAAAGGCCGACGGCTGATCCGGTGGTATGGGTCGCCCAGCGCACACGAACGCGGCGGCGCTCGATCAGTCGTTGAGGAGATGTTCGGCGAGGGTGCGCACCCGGCGGAGGAGCGCGTCGTCGCCGTCGATGCCGGTGTGCGCGATGGCGCCCTCGAGGAGCAGGAACAGGTGTTCGCCGAGTTGCTCGCGAGCGGCGGGTTCGCGGTGGTCCTCGGCCAGGAGCTCGTCGATGCGACGCCGCACCGCGAGCTTGTGCGCGCGGACGACGCCGTACGCCGGATGGTCGGCCGGCAGCTCGCCGGCGGCGTTCAGGAATGCGCATCCGCGGTCGTTCGGCAGCGGGTCGCCGGCGTACGCGTCGAACACCGCGAGCACCCGAGGTGAGGGTGCCTGGGCGATGCGTTCCTCGAGTCGATCCCACCACTCGCGGTGGCGGGCCTGCAGATAGACCGTCACCAGCCCGTCCTTGGAGCCGAATCGGTCGTAGAGCGTGCGTTTGGTGACGCCGGACTCGACGGCGATCGTGTCGACGCCGATCGCGTGGATGCCCCGCCGGTAGAACAGCTCGGAGGCGACCGTCAGAATGCGCGCCGCGCCGGGCGTCAGCTCGGGCACCCGCAGCCGACCTGCGTCGTCGGCGATGGCTCGCGTGATCTCCACGCCTTCACTATACAGACCTGTGTACTGTGGAGTTCACAGATCGGTAAAGTCAGCGGGAGGTGGGGAACGTGTCGGACAGCGAGACGAGGACCGGTCCGGTGCCCGCCCTTTCGCGCGCGAGCACATTGGCCCTCACGGGCGCCGGCCTTGCGTTGATCGCGGCCTGCTACGGACTCGGCCGGTTCGCGTACGGCCTGTTCATTCCGGTCTTCCGTGACGTGTTCGCCCTCGACCCGGCCGCTGCCGGGCTGATCGCGTCGGGGTCGTACGCCGCGTACTGCGTCGTGATCCTGGTCGCCACGATTCTCACTCCACGGTTCGGGGGACGTGCCGTGGCCGTCGCCGCGGGGGCGATCGCCACGGCCGGCACACTGCTCATCGCGCTCGCGCCGAACACGGCGATGCTCGCCGCCGGCGTCGTGCTCGCGGGCTCCAGCACGGGCGTCGCGTCGCCGCCGCTCGCGCACGCGGTCGCGCGCGCGGTGGCCGAACCCGTCAGGAACCGGACCCAGACGATCATCAACGCGGGAACCGGTGTCGGCGTCGCGATCGCCGGCCCCATCGCCCTGCTCACCACCGCGCAGTGGCGACTGGCGTGGCTCACGTTCGCGGTGCTCAGCGCGCTCGTCACCCTGTGGGTGACGGCCGCGGTACCGGCCGAGCGTGCCGGTCGAGCGCGCGTCGCTCCTGGGCGGACTCCCGTTCTGTTCCCATCACCGCTGTTCCCCGCGGGGAGCGGCCGTCTGATGACGGCGGCGGTGCTGATCGGGCTCGCCAGCAGCGCGACCTGGACGTACGGACGCGACCTGCTCGTGACCGCGGGCGGCATGTCCGCCGCCGACTCCACGCTCGTCTGGATCCTCCTGGGAGCATGCGGCGTGCTCGGCGCCGCAGCCGGTTCGCTCGCCGGCCGGCTCGGCATGGCGGGCGCATGGCGGATCGGCGTCGTGGTGCTCGCGGCGGGGACGGCATTGCTCGCCGGGTTCCCCGGCAGCCTCCCGATCGCGGCGATCGCCGCCGGCGCGTTCGGCGCCGCGTACATCGCACTGACCGGGCTGCTGCTGATCTGGGGAACCGAGGCCTACCCGCGCACGCCCGCCGCCGGTGTCGGCCTCGCGTTCCTCCTCCTCGCGATCGGTCAGGCGGCGGGCGCCCCCATCGTCGGCGCCGCCGTGGCGACCGGCGATCCGCGGGTGGTCTTCGCCGTCGCTGCACTCGTGGCGCTCAGTGGCATCCTGATCGGGCCGCGCCGCCTGCGGGTGGACTCGAAGGAGTAGACCCGGGCGCTGTCGATCCACCGAACGGTGGACGCGCGAATCAACCCGTGTCAGACGTGACGGTCGATGCGGCGGTGTGCGCGGCGCTCGATGCTGCTGAGTATGACCGCGCTCGAAGTACGACATCTGCACAAGCGATATGGACGGCATGTTGCCGTCGACGACGTCTCGTTCACCGTTGAAGAGGGGGAGATCTTCGGGATCATCGGGCCGAACGGCGCCGGGAAGACCACCACCGTCGAGAGCATCGCAGGCCTCCGCACGCCCGACTCGGGCTCGATCTCGGTGCTGGGACTCGACCCGATCAAGAACCGCGCGGAGGTCCGTGAGCGGCTCGGCGTGCAGCTGCAGGAGAGCAGCTTCCCGGACGCGATCACGGTCGCCGAAGCCCTCGAGCTCTACAGCTCGTTCTACCGGAACCCGGCCGACTGGCGTGAGCTCATGGAGCTCCTGAGCCTCACCGACAAGCGCAAGACGCGATACAAGGCGCTCTCCGGCGGGCAGAAGCAGCGGCTGTCGATCGCGCTCGCTCTGGTCGGCGCGCCCAAGATCGCGATCCTGGACGAGCTCACGACGGGACTGGATCCGCAGGCCAGGCGCGACACCTGGAGCCTCATCGAACGGGTTCGGGACACGGGCGTCACGATCCTGCTCGTCACCCACTTCATGGATGAGGCGGAGCGCCTGAGCGACCGTATCGCGGTCATCGACGGTGGGCGGGTCGCCGCGATGGATACGCCGGCAGGCCTGATCGCACGGGCGAGTGCGGTGCAGCAGGTCCGGTTCCGCGTGAGCCAACCACTGGACCGGAGCGTCCTGACCGAGCTTCGTGACGTGACCGAGGTCGAGGTGACCGACGGACGCTGGCTGGTCACCGGCAACGGACCGTTGCTGAGCAGCGTCGCCGGCGCGCTCGCCCGGGCGCAGGTCGTGGCGGAGGACCTCCGCGCCGACCAGCGCAGTCTCGACGACGCGTTCGTGGCCATCACTGGCCGCGCCCCGGAATCCTCAGAATCCCTCCAGAAGGAAGGCTGATCCATGACTGCGCTGACGAACATGATCAACGTCGAGACGAAGCTCTTCCTCCGTGACGCCGCAACCGTCGGCTTCGGGGTGCTGTTCCCGACAGGACTCCTGCTCGTGCTGAGTGTCATTCCGGCGCTCAATGAGTCGTCGCCGGAAACCGGGGGTCTCCGGGCGATCGACATCTGGGCGCCGACCGCGCTCGTGTTCGGGATGGTGATGATCGCCGTCCAGCACATTCCGGCGGTGATCGCGACGTACCGTGAGCGCGGCATCCTGCGCAGGCTGTCGACCACTCCCGCGCATCCGCGGACGGTCCTGCTTGCGCAGATGCTCGTCGCGTTCGCCTCGGTCGTCGTCTCCGCAGCGCTCATGATCTCCGTCGCGTGGGCGGTGCTGGGTATCGCGCCGCCTGAGCGGCCGTTGGAGTTCGTCGTCGCCTTCATCGTCGGCTATGCGGCACTGCTCGGGCTCGGCATGCTCTCGGCGGCGGTGGTCCGCACGAGCAGCGCAGCGAACCAGATCGGCACCCTGCTGTTCGTCGCACTGATGTTCTTCGGCGGGGCCTTCCTGCCCCGCGCGGTCATGCCCGACGTGCTGCGTGAGGTCGGCGAGTTCATTCCGCCGGGGCTGCAGGCGCTCACTTCGGCGTGGTCCGCCGAGGCGGGCGAGGTCACGGCCGCCGCCGGCGGACAGTCCTTCTGGCTGCAGATTGCCATAATGGCGGGTATCGCCGTGATCGCGAGTGCGATCGCCGCGAAGCTCTTCCGCTGGGAATAGGTGACGATGACGCGAGATGCTGCGGCCGACGAGCGCCCGCGTCCGAACACGCACGAATCGGCTATCGCCCAAGAGGCAGAGCTCGCGAATCGTTCGCGGTTGGCCTGGAAAGCGGAGCAACTCCGGGTCTGGGACCTGCTGCAGCTGGTCACGCCGTGGCTGCTGCTGACGATCTCGACGACGATCTATTTCGCGTGGGTGCTTCCGGCGTCCGGCGAACGCTTCTGGCCCGAGGGCGCATCGGTCCTCGGGCTGGTCGCGGTCTCGGTGCTGTGGGTGCTGTTCGGTCACACGCTGCCCATCAAGCGCAGGACGCTCCGGCCCGTATCGGCGGGCATCTTCTTCGTCGGCTTGCTGGCGCTGTGCGTCACGCTCATGTCGTACTCCGAGATCTTCCTCGTCTTCACCGTCGCCGGCTTCTTTCACGCGTACCTGCTCAGGCCGTGGCCAGTGGGAGTGCTCGGAGTTCTGGCCACCTCCGTGGCGGTCAACGGATCGGCGATGCGCGTGTGGGCAGACCCGAGCCCGGACACGCTTGCGGAGTTCACGCTGATCGTCGGCGTGCAGACGGCGGCGATCGGGGTGGGCATCCTGCTGACGTCGCGCACCGAGCCCGAGGAACGCAAACGCGAGCAGCTCGTCGAGCGGCTCGAGGCCGCACTGCACGAGAACGCCGGTCTGCACGCACAACTGGTCGCCCAGGCCCGCGAGTCCGGGGCGCAGGATGAGCGGCAGCGACTGGCCAGCGAAATCCACGACACGCTGGCTCAGGGTCTGGCCGGCATCATCACCCAACTCCAGGCAGCGGAGCTGTCCGCGAGCGTGCAGGGCGAGACGGAAGCGCATGTCACGCGTGCACTTCGGCTCGCGCGCAGCAGTCTGACCGAGGCCAGACGGTCCGTGCAGGCGCTCGCACCCCAGGAGCTCGGGCGAGCACACCTCCCGGACGCACTGCGCACGTTGACCGAGCGATGGTCGGAGGACGCTGGAATCAGTGCGCGGGTGGAGGTCACCGGCACCCGGGAGCCACTGAGTCCGGCGATCGAGGTGTCGCTGTTCCGGGTCGCGCAGGAATCGCTGACCAACGTGGCGAAGCACGCGCAGGCCTCGCGCGTCGGTGTCACGCTGTCGTACACGGGCCCCGAGGTGCTGCTGGACGTGCGGGATGATGGATGCGGGTTCGCCGATGGGGGCGACACCGGCTTCGGCCTGACCAGCATGCGTCAACGCATCAGAGGAGTCGGCGGTCACGTCGAGGTGCAGAGCGCACCGGGTGAAGGGACATCCGTCAGTGCGCGCGTTCCGGCGATCGCCCCGGGCGGCACGAGGGCAGAGGGGGAGACCGACCGATGATTCGACTCGTGATCGTCGACGACCACCCGATCGTGAGGGGCGGTCTTCGCGACACCTTCGCGGACGCCGACGACATCGTCGTGGTCGGCGAGGCCGCCGACGGCGCCGAGGGCATCGAACGCGCCGAGGCGCTGGCAGCGGACGTCGTCCTCATGGACCTTCGGATGCCCGGCATGGACGGCGTCGTCGCGACGGCGGCCCTGCGCGAGCAGGCACCGAATACCCGGGTGCTGATCCTGACCACCTTCGACAGCGAGAGCGACGTCCTGCCTGCGATCGAGGCGGGTGCGATCGGATATCTCCTGAAGGATGCGCTGCCCGACGACCTGATGCGAGCCGTCCGTGCAGCCGCCCGCGGCGAGTCGGTGCTCGCGCCGTCGGTGACGCAGCATCTCATGGGGCAGGTTCGCAGGCCCGGGGCGGGCACGTTGACCGATCGAGAGAAGGAGGTCCTGCAACTGGTGGCGAACGGCAGTTCGAATCGAGAGGTCGCGACCGCGCTGTTCATCGGTGAAGCGAGCATCAAGACCCACCTGCAGCACATCTACGACAAGTTCGGCGTTCGCGACCGGGCCTCAGCGGTCGCCGAGGGCTACCGCCGCCGCCTGCTCATCTGACGGCCCCGCTCGCGGCCGTACCGCACCCTCCCGCACCCGGCCGAACTCCTTGCTCAGGAAGGAGCGGCCGCGCCGCGGCGTGTCGCGCGGCGACACGCCGCCGGCCGCCGCGTTCTTCCTGAGCAAGGATCACGAGGACTCATCGGCGGAGCGCCGGCGTGCGGCCGACGGTCACTCCGGTGCGATCGCCGGGATGCCGTGGGAGATGGCGGCGTACGCCATGCGGTCGTCGTAGGTCACGATCCCCGCCAGGTCGTCTCCGAGCTTGAGCGCGGCGATGAGGTGCAGGGCGTCCAGCGACCTCAGGACGCCTGGGTCGAGGCGACCCGCAGCGTCGAACACTTCACGGTCGAGCGCGACGAGCTCGATCGAGTCGAGGACGTCTCGTGCGAGCACGACGTCGCCGCCCACCCGTCGAGTCGCCCGAAGCACTTCTGTCCGCGCGAGATCGCATGAGATCAGATCTGCGTCCGTGTCCTCGATCCACGTCCGCAGGGCGGGCGTCTCATCCTCGAGGACGACGAGCTTGACGAGTGCCGACGAATCGACGTAGTAGGCGGGCATCCGTCAGAACCGCTCGGCGTCTCGCATCGCCGCGAGTTCCGCCGAGATGCTCGGTCCAGGCTCGGGTGACGGCAGCGCCCGAATGTCACGCAGCGGCGGACGCGCTGCGCCCGCGGCACGGAGTCGTTCCAACGGCGAAGCGGGTATCGGGGTGATCTGGGCTACCGGCCGGCCGCGGTCTGTGATCGTCACCGTCTCGCCCGCCGCGGCTTCAGCGACCACCGCAGACGCGTTCTGCTTCAGGGCTCGGATTCCGACCGTGGTCATGTGCTCCAGTGTAGAACATTCAGGCGTCCCGCTGGCCGCTCAGGCGGCGGCGTCGATCGCGTCGATCGCGAAGCTGCCGACGCCGACCGCAGACCGGCCGTCGACGGCCTCGAGCACCCGCTCGATGTCTTCGGACCCGAAGCCGCCGTAGAGCTCGATGAGGAGCACGCCGTCGGCCGCGAGGCCGGCCGCTACGGCCGCGGCGGTCGTCGCGTCGGGGACGGGAACGAGGTGGATGGGCACCGCGTCGGGCGTCAGCACGATGCGGTCGGCCGGATCCGCGCCGGGCTCGAGCAGGATGAACGCCTGCGTCGTCTCGGCGCCCTCGGTGAACGCAGCGTTGTACCGCGCTGCGGCGCCCAGCGATTCGATGCCGAAGGTCACCGAGCTCACGCGCGCCCGTCCGCCGGCGGCTCGCGCGGCGCGGCCGCGCCAGACGGGGGAGACGCCACCGCAGAGCTCGATGAGACGGATGTCACGGTCGGCGAGCTCGTTCGCGATGGCGGGGATCTCCGCGGCATCGGAGACGGCGACGATCGTCGTCGACCCACCGGCCCGAGGTCTCACGACCCGGTCCTTCGCGGGGTCGGCGCCGGGCGCTTCGAAGATGACGGCTCGGTGTGCGTGCATCGCCTCACCGTATGAGGTCAAGTGCACTTGAGGTCAACCCGTCAACCCGCGGGCCCGCTCGGTCACCCCGGTGCGAGCGCTGGCGGGTCAGGCGCGTTCGACGGGGAGCCAGAGCTCGGTGGTCGCGGTGCTGAAGTCGTCGGCGCGATCGAGCACGGCGACGATCGACGGGCCGGGGCGCAGACGCCAGGGGTTCGACGGGAACCACTCGGTCGCGGTGGCCGCCCACGTGGACTGGAGCGCGGCCGGGTACGGCCCCGACGTGCGGAAGACGGCCCATGCGCCGGCGGGCACGTCGATCGCGTCGAGTCCGTCGGGCGTGGCCGTCGCCCCGTCGACGGCCACGCCGTGCAGGTAGGTCAGCTCGCTGCCCTCGGTGTAGTCGGGGTCGACGTCGGCGCTGACCTGGAGCAGCCCGGCGGGCTCGGTGCCGCTGAGTGCCGTGAGCCGGGCGTGCTCCTCTGACGGAAGCGAGGCGATGTGCGCCTGGATGTGCGGATTCGGGCCCTCGTGGATGAGCGGTACGCGAGCGGCATGGCCGACGAGCCGGAAGACTGGGCGGTCGGTGATGCGGGTGTCCATGCTGGTGTTCCCTTCGACGGTCAGGCGAAACCTGAGCTGCGGTTGCGTGCGAAGGGGTCCGCCGTCTCGTCGCACCTCGGCGGGCGTGGCGCCGTGAACGGCTCGGAATGCCCGGCCGAACGCCTCGGTCGAGCCGTATCCGGCGCGGACCGCGACGTCGAGCAACCGGTCGCCCCCGATCACGTCCGCGGCGGCGACGGTCATCCGCCGCCGACGCACATACTCCGAGAGCGGCATGTCCGCGAGCGAGGAGAACATCCGCCGTAGGTGGTACTCGGTGCTGCCGAGCCGACGCGCGAGCGCGCCGAGATCGAGGTCGTCCGACAGGTGCGCTTCGATCTCGTCGACGAGTCGGTTGAGTTCGGCGATCACGGTGACTCCCTTCGCGTCCAAGCCTGGGCTACGCGATCGGCGTACACCCGATCATCCCGGTCCGATCCGATCGACGGGTGACGGATCGTGGCGTTCGGGAGGCGGTCAGGCGAACTCGCCGCGCGCCATGCGCCCCACGAGTGCCGTCATCACCCGCAGACCGTCGATGAGGTCCTCGTCGCTGGTGAACTCCTCGACGCTGTGCGAGATGCCAGCGACGCTCGGTACGAAGAGCATGATGGTCGGCACGTCGTCCTTCATGTTCGTCGAGTCGTGGCCGGCGATCGTCATGACGCGGCCGTGGGGGAGCCCGAGCGCGGCGGCCACCTCGGCGGCGAAGGCGACGCCGTCCTCGGCGTAGGGGTTCTGCCCCCAGGCGTGCTCGGCGATGACCTCGATCTCGACGCGATCCGAGCGCTCGGTGCGCTCGATGACCTCGCGCAGACGGGCAGACGCCGCCTCGAGGACGTCGGCGTCGGGGGAACGCAGGTCCATCAACAGGCGCGCTTCGCTCGCGACCACCACCGGCGAGTTCGGATACACGTGCAGCTCGCCGACCGCCGTGTGCAGGATGCCGGGCTCGAACTCGTCGACGAGCTCACGGGCCGCGACGACCAGCCGCGAGGCCGCCAAGAGGGCGTCGCGCCGATCTTCCATCAGGGTCGAGCCGCTGTGCGCCTGGGCTCCACGGACCCGGAACTCGTACTTGTGCGCACCCCACGTCGCGTGGACCAGACCGATCTTGAGGCCGTCCTCCTCCATGCTGCGACCCTGCTGCACGTGGATCTCGAGGTACGACCCGATCGGCGCGGTCAGGGCGTCGCCGCGCTCGCCGATCGCGTCCAGTGCCCCTCGCACCGTGATGCCCGCGGTGTCGGTGGTCTCGAGCGCCGCCTCGATCGGGAGCTTGCCGGTGAAGACCCCGCTGCCCATCATCGACGGCTTGAACCGCGAACCTTCCTCGTTGAACCAGTTGACGATCGCGAGGTTCCTCCGAGCGTGCTCCGGTGCGCGGCGCAGCTCCTCGGCCGCCCGGATGCAGGCGTGCGCGGACGCGAGCACCCCGTAGGCACCGTCGAATCGACCGGCGGTCGGCTGCGAGTCCAGGTGCGAGCCGGTCAGGACGTAGGGTGCGCCTGGGACCAGCTCGAGCAGGCCGAACTGATTGCCGATCTCGTCTCGGACGACGGCGAAGCCGTGACGCTGGAGCAGATCGGCGAACCACCGGCGCTGTTCCGCGTCTGCGGCCGTGGCTGCCTGCCGGTCCACGCCGTCGGTGCCCTCGACGGCGCCGAATCGGCTGAGCTCCTGCCAATCGGAGAGGAATGCCTCGACGTCGACGCTCATGATGACTCCTTCAGGTGTTCGGTGCGCAGGTTCGCCGGCCGCCACGATTCGGCGGCGAAGTCGTTCGCGGTGATCCGGATGATGGTCGGACGGCCCGCACCGAACGCCTCGCGAACGGCGCTCGCCAGGTCGTCGGGCCGATTCGCTTCGATGTACCCGCAGTGAAACGCCCGGGCGAGCGCGTCGTAGTCGGGCGGGGTCAGCGCGACGGCGAACGGTTCGAGGTCGGCGTCGCGCATGTTGGTCTCGATCTCGGCATATCCGCCGTTGTCGAAGACGACGACCGGAAGGCCGATGCCGAGCTCGGACGCCGTCGCGAGCTCTTGGACGCTGAACATGAACGCGCCGTCCCCGAGCAGTGCGACGACGCGCGCCTCTGGGACCGCGAGCGTCGCCCCGATCGCCGCGGGCAGGCTGTAGCCCAGGGTGGCGTACCCATCGGTCGTCAGGAATCGTCGCGGCCCCTCCAGCACGGCGGTCTGCACGGTTCCGAGCCAGGAGATCTGCGAACTGTCACCCGTGAGGACGACCGGCCCGTCGCCCGCACCTCGCGCGCCCTCGATCACGGCGGCGTGCAGCACGGACCAGGTCGCCATCGCCGGTGCGGCGCCGGCGTCCGAGGCATCCCGAACCGTGGCCACCCAGCCAGGCGACACCGTGTCCCGAGGCAGGCGCGGATGAGCCGTCATGGCGCGGAGCGCATGCGCGACGTCGCCGAGCACGGGAAGCTCGGCGCGACGGTGCTTGTGCAATTGCGCGGCGTCGATGTCGATGCGCACGAGCGTGGCGGTGGGGGCGATGTTCGCGTGCTTCAGTTCGGTCCCGAGTGCGAGCACCAGGTCGGCTTCCGCGAGCACGGCGAACCCGAATGAGTCGCCGGCGCGAGCACCCAGGGAGAGCGGGTGCGTCTCGTCCACGACGCCCTTGCCCTGCAGTGTCGTGACCACCGGTACGCCCGTGAGCTCGGCGAACACGGTCAGTTCGGCGCCGGCGTCGACGGCGCCCCCGCCCGCGACGACCATCGGTCTGCGCGCGCGGGCGAGCGCATCGACGGCCGCGTCGACGGATGCCTCGGGCGCAACGGCCGGCGTGCCCTCCCAGCGCGTGGTCGGCGTGACCGGACTGCGCTCGCCGATGAGATCCGTCGGGATCTCGATGTGCACCGGTCGGGCTCGCCCGGTGCGCCAGGAGAGGAACGCCTGGTGGATCGCCTCGGCGAGCGCGGGCTTGGACTCGACCCGGATGCTCGCAGCCGCGAACCGGTCGATCCCGGCGCGCTGATCCTTGGCCTCGTGCAGAAAGCCCAGATCCCGACGCTCCTGGCCCTGCGGTGCGCCGGGCGAGATGACGAGCAGCGGCACGCTGTCGGCGTACGCGTTCGCGATCCCGGTGATGCAATTGGTCGCGCCCGGGCCGCTCGTCGCGATGACGACGCCGGGGCGGCCGGTCGCTCGCGCGTACCCGTCCGCCCCATACGTCGCGCCCTGCTCATGGCGGGTGAGCACGTGTCGCACCCCGTGTCGGCGCACGCCTCGGTACAGCTCGATGTTGTGGGTCCCCGGAATCCCGAATACCGTGTCCACGCCGTTCGCCACGAGGCAGGCGACGGCGAACTCACCGAGGCTCTCGGTCGGTTCAGGACCAGTCACGGATGAGTTCCGTCGTGGAGCAGTGGATGTTCCCGCCGTTGTGGATGATCTCGTCGTAGTCGATCACGACCACCTCGAAGCCCCGCTTGCGGAGCATCTCGATCGTGTTGGGGTAGATCGACGCCATGATGATGCGGCCCGGCCGCACCATGAGCGAGTTGCAGGAGTTCTGCTCGTCCGGGTGGGGGTGGATGATGTCGTAGCCGAGCTCCGCGAGCTGCGCGAGGTACTGGTACGGCAGGCGGTGCGGGTTGGCCATCACGGTGTGGTCGTCGAGCACCATGAACTGGCCGTCGGTGTGGATCGTGTAGCCGGGCAGCGGAACGGTGATGAGTGTGATGCCGAGCGGCTCCAGGATGCGCTCGAGCTGTCGCGCACCCTCCTCGTTGCAGCGGATCGACGTGCCGTAGACCGCCAGGTCCTTGCGCAGCATGTGGAACGAGCCGCCTTCGAGCATGCCGGTGCCGGTGATCGTGCCGAGGATCGGCATGCCGAGCGCCGCGATCGTCTGCGTCACGCTCGCTTCCTCGCCGCGCCGCATCCGCGGGGCGAGGCGGGCGATGACGGCACCACCCGGCACGGTCAGCAGCGGGTCGCGGGCGTACACGGACTTGGTGAACGTCCGGGGGAGTTCGGGGGCGATCACGACCTCGATCCCCTCCGCCTCGAGCGCGTCGACGAGCTGCTGGTGCTGGTCGCGGACCTTGTCCATGTCCGGCGGGGTCGCCCGCTTGTAGTACCAATTCCGGTCGGGGTCGACCAGCGCTTGCGCCTCCTCGCTCCAGGCATCCGCGCGGATGTCGGCCATGCCGGGGTTCGGTCGGCGCACGAGGACCATGCGCAGCGTGCTGGTCTCGTCGCCGCGGCCCCATCGCCGACCCCAGTTGCGCTCGAGTTCGACGGGGTCGGAGAACCCCGGCTCCGGCTCGGGCCCGAGGAGCTTATGGAAGTAGTTCTCGGCGGGGCCGTAGAAGTCGTCGGTGGTCATGGTTCTGCCTTTCGTTGGGCGCGCGTGCGGGCGCGCGATGGTGAACGCGCATGGACGCGCGGTGCACAGGAGTGGAGTGCGGGTGCGGAGGGAGCGACGCCCTCGCCCGGTCAGCGACGGTGCCGGCTCGGACGGTGCCGGCTCACCGCACGGTGAAGCCTCACCGCACGGTGCCGGCTCACAGCACGGTGAAGCCTCACAGCACGTGGTCGAGGAAGGCGTGCGTGCGCTCGGACGCGTGCTCCGAGAAGAACCGCTCGGGCGCGCAGTCCTCGACGATCCGCCCGTCCTCGAAGAGCATCACGCGGGAGGCGACGTTCCGCGCGAATCCCACCTCGTGGGTGACGACGATCATGGTCATCCCCTGCTCGGCGAGCGACTCCATGACGCGGAGGACCTCGCGCACGAGCTCGGGGTCCAGTGCCGACGTCGGTTCGTCGAACAGCATGATCTTCGGATTGAGCACCAGGGCCCGCGCGATCGCCACGCGTTGCTGCTGCCCGCCGGAGAGCTCGGTCGGGAACTTCTTCGCGAACCCGTCGAGCCCGACGCGATGCAGCATCTCCCGCGCGACGTCCGCGTTCTGCGCCTTCGTACCCCGGCGGTGCACCCCGAGCGACAGCGTGATGTTGCGCTCGACCGTCATGTGCGGGAACAAGTTGAAGTTCTGGAACACCATGCCCACGGCGGCACGGTCACCCGCGAGCTGTCGTTCCGACGCGGGGACGAGGCGTCCGCGTCGCTCGCGCTGGCCGACGAGCCGGCCCTCGAACCGGATCTCGCCGCGGTCGATCGGTTCCAGCAACGCGACGCTTCGCAGGAAGGTCGACTTGCCGGAGCCCGACGGCCCCAGGATCGCGGTGACCTGGCCCTTCATGGTCTCGAACGACACGTCGTTCACCGCGGGGTGATCGTGATAGATCTTCGTCACGCCCGTCGCCCGGAGCAGCGGAGTCTGATCAGACATGTGCGGCCTCCTTCACTTTGGCGCCCGACTTCACGCGTTTGCGGGCGATCTTGCTCGTCCAGGAGAACTTCCGCTCCAGCCACCCCTGCAGCAGCATGAACAGGGACACGAGCACGAGGTAGTAGACGGCAGCGGCCGAGTAGTACTCGGCGTAGCTGAACGTCCGGGAGACATCCTGCGCGGCGGTGTAGAGCAGCTCCTGCAGCGAGATCACGGATGCCAGGCTGGTCATCTTGACCATGTTGATGAACTGGTTTCCGGTGGGCGGGATCGCGACGCGGATGATCTGCGGGATCTGGACGTGCCAGATCGCACTCCACGGCTTGAGTCCGAGCGCCTTCGCCGCCTGTGCCTGGCCCGGCGAGATCGAGCTGCGAGCCGATCGGAGGATCTCGGCCATCAGCGCCGTCTCCAGCAGGGTGAGGCCGAAGAATGCGGCCAGGTACGGCGTGAACCAGGCTTCCTTCATGAACGGGACGACCTGCGGGAGGGCGTTCCAGATCAGGATCAGGATCAGCAGCGCCGGGATGGCCCGGAAGAGCCAGACGTATCCCGCGCTCGCCACGCGCAGCCAGGGCCGGGTGCTCTCCCGGCCGAGTGCCACGAAGAAGCCCAGCACGATGGCGACGGCTTGCACGAGCACGGCGAGCGTGATCGCGGTCAGCGCACCGCGGAGGTACGCGGCGGAGAACAGCGCTCCGAAGAAGATCTCGGGATCGAACGTCACGACCGCGACCTCAGGGGGTGACGAGGCGGGTCGGAAGCAGTCCGTACTGCTCGGCGAGCGTGGCGAACGTACCGTCCTCGGTCAGCTCGACGGCGATCCCGTGGATCGTCGCCGTCAGCGGGCTGTCCTTCTGCAGGAACATGCCGAACTCGGTCTCGGCGGCGAACAGGTCGGCGGCCAGCTCGTAGTCGTCGCCGAGCGTCTTGGCGGCCTGTGCCGCGGCGACGTCGGTCTCCATGGTCGCGTCGACGCGACCGTTGGTGAGCGCGGCCATGGTCTCGGGCAGCTCGGGGTAGCTGGAGATCTCGATCGCGGCCATGCCGCGCGACTCGAAGTCCGCGCTGAGCTCCTGGAGGATCTTCTCGTTGGCTGACGCCGCCTGCACCGCGACGCGCGCACCCGACAGGTCGTCGGCCTCCTCGAACGTCAGCTCGCCGTCGACGGGCACCACGAGCGCCGGCCCGGTCTGCAGGTAGCCGATCGCGTCGGCGGCGGCCTTGCGGTCGTCGTTGATGTAGAGCCCGGAGCGCAGCACGTCGCAGCGACCCGAGGTCAGTGCGGGGAGGAGCCCGTCGAACGCCATCTCGCTGAACGTCACGTCGAGGTCGAGCTCGCCGGCGATCGCGGTGATCGCGTCGACGTCGAACCCGGTGAGCGTGCCTCCGTCGTTCCAGTACATCGGCTCGTAGGCGTTCTTCGAGATACACACGGTGAGCGTGCCGGCGTTCACCAGGTCGAGGTCGCTGCCGGCGCCGTCGGCGGCGGGTTCGGTCGTTCCGCTGCACGCGGAGAGGGTGAGGGAGACCGCGGCTGCAGCGGCGAAGCCGACGGCGATCTTGGTGCTGAGGGTACGCATCGAATCGTCCTCCTGGTCCGGAATGAGTGTTGTCTCACCGTAGGCGGACGTTTGTTGCGAGGGAATATCGTTAATGCGTGAATGATATTGACCCGGTTCTCGGGGTGATCAGAGCGGGAATGGTCCGGCCCGACGCCGATGCCCTCGTCGATGCGGTGCTGCGGGCCGCGCGGACCGGGGAGCTTCGGGTGGGCGCCCGGTTGCCGACCATCGCGACGCTCGCCGACGAGCTGCATCTGTCGATGTCGACCGTCAGTCGTGCGTGGGCGAGCCTCGTGCAGATGGGCGTGATCGAGACGAGGCGCCGCGGCGGCAGCCGGGTCGCCCGGCCCGTCGAGGCGACCGCGTATCGTGCCCCCGAGGGTGAGATGGCGCGGTTCCGGTATCGGCTGGCGGCCGGGTATCCAGACCCGGACCTGCAGGTCGATCTCCGCGACGTCCTGCGTCGGGTCGCTGACGGTCCCGCCTTCCGCGGGTACCCGGGCAAGGACGAGATCCCGGCCGCGCTGCACGATGCGTTGCTCGCCAGGGTCGGCTACCAGCCGGAGTCGATCATGCTCGACACCGAGGTGATCGGTGCGCTCCCGAGGATTCTGCAGGCGGTGAGTCACCGCGGCGCGCCGGTCGGCGTGAGCGATCCCGAGTTCCCGCTGTTCACGGTCATCCTGCGGCAGTTGGGCATGACGGCCACGCCCATCCCGTTCGCCGACGGCGCGTACGACCTCGACGTGATGGAGAGCGTACTCGCGGCGGGGACACGCGTGCTGATGCTGCAGACGCGCGTGCACAACCCGACCGGGCTGATGGTCTCCGCGGAGAACGTCGCCGACATCGCGGGCCTGCTCCGGCGGTTCGGCGCCACGGCGATCGAGATCGACCATCACGGTCACCTCGTGCCCGAACGCCCGGTCCGTCTGGCGTCATTGGCACCCGAGAGGGTGATCCTGCTGTCCTCGTTCGCGAAGGAGATCCACCCGGATGTGCGCGTGAGCGCGATCACCGGTCCCCGATCGGTCCTCGACCGGGTCTCCGTCTGGCGCGCGGGCGGCGAGTGGGTGAGCGCGATCAACCGCGCGGTGCTCGAGGCGTGCCTCACCGACGACGTCGTGTCGAGCACCCTGGTCCCGGCGGCGCGTGCGGAGTACGCCGCGCGCCGGGAGACGTTCCGTGCCGCGTTCGAGGCGGTCGGTCTCACGATCGAGTCGAACGCCGGCCTGAGTCTGTGGGTGCCCGTCGCGTCCGAGCAGGAGGCGATGGTGCAACTCGCGGCGGACAGCATCTCGGTGGCGCGCGGCTCGGCGTTCGGACTCGGCACGAAGGCCGCGCCGCACGTGCACCTGTCGCTTGGACTGGTGGGGTCCGAGAGTGGGTTCCTGAGCGAGCGGCTGCGCCGCGCCGCGCTTCTCGTGCCGAGAGATTCGGCGTTCTACTGACCCGGCTGACAAGTGCTGCCCCGCGAACGCACGCGACCGTGTGGTCCACGCGGAGGTGTGCGGCCGTCGTGCTACCCGGCGGCGTCGACGAGCGCTCGCTTGACCAGGCGGTCCATGCGTGCGGGTGACAGCGCCGCCTCCAGGATGAGCTGGGTCGCCCCCCGGATCGCGGCTTTGTCGGGCTCATGGGCGGCGCGCACGTCGAGATGGTCGGCCGCGATCGGCAGACAGCGCTTGAAGAGCTCGGCGCGGATCGCGGCGACCAGCGGCGTGGATGCCGACATCGTGCCGCCGAGCACGACGTCGCCCGGGTTGAAGAAGTTGACGCATGAGGCGAGCACCGCGCCGATGCGCTCGCCGGCCTCCCGCAGCGCCTCGATGACGACGGGGTCGCCGGTTCGGCCGAGCGCGACGACGTCGCCCGCCGTGTGCACGTCATAGCCTGCGGCGGCGAGTCGTGCGACGAGCGCGCCACCGCTCGCGACGGACTCCAGGCAATTCGCCATGCCGCATGTGCAGGCGATGTAGGAGGTGCCGTCGACCGGGGTATGACTGATCTCACCCGCCGCGCCGCCGTGGCCGCGGTGCAGACGGCCCTCGGTGACGACGCCGCAGCCGATCCGGCTACCGAGCTTGACGGCGAGGACATGCTGGGCGGTGGGATCGTCGGCGCCGGCGATCTCGGCCAGCGCGTTCAGATTGGCGTCGTTGTCGACGACGACCGGAAGATCCGTGTGCGCCGTGAACAGCGCCGGTAGGTCGACTCGGTCCCAACTCGGTCGGAACGAGGGGTGCACGATGCGACCGGACGGGACCTCGACGGGTGCGGGGGCGCCGACGCCGAGGCCGAAGAGCGGGCCGGCACCGCTTTCGGCGTGGAGGCGGGCGACCCGTTCCCAGAGCTGGGCGACGGTGGTCGTGGGGTCGGGATCTTCACTCACGGCCGTCTCCTCGGCGAGCATCCGACCGTCCAGGTCGGCGATGGCCACGGTCGCGTGATGCGCACCGAGGTCGACGGCCGCCACGCTGCCGGCCGAACCCACGAGTGAGAGCCGTTTCGCGGGCCGCCCGCCGCGTGAGTGCTCGCTGCCCTCCTCGACGATGAAACCGAGACGCACGAGTGTGTCGACGCGCAGCGAGACAGTCGAGGGCGCGAGACCGGTGTACTTGGCGAGCTGCGATCGTGAGCGAGCCTCGCCGGTGCGCACCAGCCGAAGGACATCGCCGTACGAACCGGGCTTCGCGGTCTCCGCGCGTGCGGGCATCGTCATGCGTCCAACATACCTGAAATCGAACAAAGTATCTCTAGAATCGAATTACTTGTTACATATATCGCTGCTATCGTTCGAGGAATCCCACGACATGAACGTCTGGAGCGACGATGGCGAGCACGACCGGCATGAGCGATGGCGCAGTCCGTACTGCGCCGGCCCACGAGGCATCCGCCGTACGTGAGCTGCTGACCCGCCATCTCGGCGCACGCGCCGACGAAGTCGTCCTCGAGCCCTTGCCTCGGCTGGACGGTGTCGACCGCTACGAACACGAGATCGCCGGCGGCCGCCTCATCCTCCGCGGCACCGACGCCATCACGCTCGCCGTGGCGGCGCGCGATGCCGCGGCCGAGCTCGGCTCGGGCTCCAGCTGGGACTCACCGCGTTGGCTCGACCTGCCCGCTCGACTCGACGACCGTCCGCCGATCGCGCGAGCGACCCGACTGCGCACGCGCTACTACCTCAACTTCGTCACGTACGGCTATACGGCGGCCTACTGGGACTGGGACCGTTGGGAACGCGAGATCGACTGGATGGCACTGCACGGCATCACCATGCCGCTCATGGCGATCGCCCACGAAGCGGTGCTGACGGAGACGCTCCGAGAGCTCGGTCTGTCCGATGCCCGTATCGCCGAATGGATCGGCGGCGCCGCGCATTTCCCCTGGACGTGGATGGGTGGCACGAACGAGTGGGGCGGCCCGCTGCCGGCCGACTGGACCACCCGGCACCTGCAGCTGGCCCGCCGCGTCCTCGAGCGTCAACGCGCCCTCGGCATGACTCCGGTGCTCCCGGGCTTCGCGGGTCATGTGCCGCCCGAGCTCGCCGCCGACGCCGCGCGAACCATCGAATGGCAGGGCTGGACGACGCCGGTGCTCGATGCGCGCGAGCCGGAGTTCGCGCGGATCGCCGAGGTCTTCTACCGTCACCAGCACGAGCTGCTCGGGACCGACCACCACTACGCGGTCGATCCCTACATCGAGTCGGTTCCTCCGAGCGGTGAGGTCGCGGACCTCGCCGAGACGTCGGCGGGCATCTTCGGTGCGATGCGGGTCGCCGACCCGAATGCCGTCTGGGTCCTGCAGGGGTGGCCGTTCCACTACCACTCGGGCTTCTGGACCGAGGAGCGCGTGCGCGCCTTCCTCGACCCCGTGCCGAACGACGCGATGCTGCTGCTCGACCTTTGGGCCGAGCACGCGCCGATGTGGCGGCGCTCCGAGGCGCTCTGGGGCCGACGGTGGCTCTGGTGCGCAGTGCACAACTTCGGCGGGCGGCCGGCGCTCTTCGGTGACGTCGCCGGACTTCGGCGCGACCTGACCGAGGTGCAGTCCGACGCGGCACGAGGTGAACTCGTCGGGTTCGGACTGACGATGGAGGCGATCGAGAACAACGCGGTGTTCTACGAACTCGCGACCGATCTCGTGTGGCAGCCGACGCCCGGCGCTGACGACTGGCTCGCGCGCTTCGTGCGCGCGAGGTACGGTGTGGATGCCCCGGCGGCGCTCGAGGCGTGGCAGATCCTCACCGCCACGCTCTACGCGCCTGGTCGTACGAGGTCGATCCCCTCCCCGGTCATCGCGCGTCCGTGGTCGGCGTCCGCCCCGTTCGCGGGCCAGCGACTCGCGGGGGAGTTCATCGACACCGCCGCACCGGAACGACAGTCCGCGAACATCGATGCCGAGAACGACCCCGCGGTGCTCGGCGACCTCGCGACGATCGCCGACGCGGTGGAGCTGCTCGCCACGGTGGCCGGCCTCGACGGCGTGGACCGCCGGCCGCTGGAACGCGACCTCGTCGAGCTCGCCGGCCATGTCGTCGCCCAGCACACGCGGCTCGCGATCCGCGGAATCCTCGCGGGTGCGTCGTCGTCGGATGCCTCGGCCATCGAGCGTTCGGCCGAAGCGCTCGACGCGGCGCTGCTCGAGCTCGACGCGCTCGCGGCGACGCACGAGGAATCGCTCGTCGGTCGCTGGCTCGCCGACGCGCGCGCCTGGGGGAGTACCGCGGAGGAGGCGGCGGCACTCGAACTCGACGCCCGCCGGCTCATCAGCGTGTGGGGGCGCCAGACCAGCGGCTTGCACGACTACTCGGGCCGGCACTGGTCCGGACTCATCCGCGACCTGTACCGGCCGCGTTGGCGCGCCTGGTCCAGCTGGCTGGCGGCCGCAGCGCGCGATGCGGCGCCGCCCGACGTCGACGTGCTGCGCGCGGCGATCGTCCGCATCGAGGAGACCTGGGCGACCGGCCGCGAGCCGTACCCGTCGACGACCTCCGGCGATCCGGTGGCGGCGGCGGTCGCCGCCATCCTGGCACGCCGCGCAGATCTGGAGCGCCTGCGTTCCACGCCGCCCGGGGATCCGGGAGTCCAAGAGCACCACACCGAGATCAGATCGTAAGGAGCACAGCGCACCATGAGCACACGCAGATCCAGGCTCGCCGTCATCGCCGTCGGCGCGTCGGCAGTCCTCGCCCTGACCGCTTGCAGCCCCGATGCCTCCGAGCCGGACACCGGCGAGCAGAGCGACATCGTCTTCTGGACGCCGCAGGTGACCCCGGAGCGGATCGCCGCGCAGGAGGAGATCGCCGCGGCGTTCGAAGCCGAGACCGGCATCGGTGTCGAGGTCGTGCCACTCGGCGGCGCCGACCAGAACCAGGCGCTCGTCACGGGCGCGGCGTCCGGCGACGTGCCCGACGTCATCTTGCACGCGCCCGATCAGACCGCGGCGTGGAACGAGCAGGGGCTGCTCGACACCGAGGTCGCCCAGCGCATCGTCGACGAGCTCGACCCGAGCACGTTCAACGAGCGCGCGCTCGATCTCGTCACGCTCGACGGTGAGGTGGGCGCGGTCCCGAGCGACGGATGGGTGCACCTGATCGCGTACCGCGCCGACCTGTTCGAGGCGGCCGGCGTCGAGGTGCCGGGCAGTCTCGAGGAGCTCGCCGAGGCGGCGACCACGCTCGCGGGTTCCGGGGTCACGGGCATCGCGCTCGGAACCCAGCCCGGAACGCCCTCTTCGACGGAGGCGGTCGAGTCCACCTTCCTGACGACGGGCTGCCAGCTGGTCGAGGACGGCACCGTGACCATCGACTCCGACGAGTGCACGAACGCGGCCGAGTCGTTCAACGTGCTGGCGCAGTCGAGCCTCGCGGGGGAGTTCGACGTGCCGAGCGCGCGCGCCGCCTACCTCGCGGGCAACGCCGCGATGCTGCTCTTCTCGACCCACATCCTCGACGAGGTCGCCGGGCTCGACCCCGACAACCCGGTCACGTGCGCCGAGTGCGCGGCGGACCCGACCTTCCTCGCCGCGAACACGCAGTTCATCACGATCCTCGATGAGAGCAACCCGGCGCAGTACGGTTCCACGCTGAACTACGGCGTTCCCGTGGGCGCGCACGCGGAGGAGGCGCAGATGTTCATCGAGTACCTGCTGAACGACGGCTACATCGACACGCTCGCCATGGCCACCGAGGGCCGGCTGCCGCTGCGGCTCGGCACCCCCGACGAGCCCACGACGTTCATCGACGAGTGGGGCACCCTGCCCTTCGGTGTCGACCGCGCGTCCGGCCAGTCGATCGCCGACGTGTACGGCGCGGACATCGTCGAAGCGTTGAGTGGCGGCATGGACGCGATCAGCCGCTGGGCGTTCGGCACGCCCGACGCACCGTTGGAAGGCGCGGTGTTCTCACAGAACGTGCTGAGTCAGAACCTCGACCAGCTCTACGCGGGTACGCCGGCGGCCGACGTGACCGCCACGATGGCCGAGCAGGTGAGCGCACTGCAGGCGGAGCTCGGGCTGCAGTGACCTCCGTCTCTCCACGGACCTCCCTCTGGTCGCGGCTCAGCCGCGGCCAGAGGGAGAACCTGAACGGCTACCTCCTCTCCGGGCCGTCGCTGCTCGTCGTCATGCTCGTCGTCATCGTGCCGTTCCTCGCGGTGATCGTGTTCGCGTTCGCCGACATCCGCCTCATCGACATCCCGACCCTCTCGCTCTGGGACATCGAGTGGACGCTGGACAACTTCACGGCTGCGATGAGCTCGGGCGCGTTCTGGGGTGCGCTGTGGACCACCATCGTCTACGCGACCTTCACGACCCTCGGCGCCATCGTGGTCGGCCTCTCGGTCGCGCTCGCGATGCGCCGGCCGTTCCGCGGGCGCGGCCTTGTTCGTGCGCTGCTCCTGGTGCCCTACGTCCTCCCGGTGATCGCCGCGGCGACGATCTGGCGCACGATGCTGAATCCGCAGTACGGCGTCGTGAACGCGTTCGGCATGGAGTTCCTCGGCTGGGAGCGGCCGATCAGCTTCCTGTCGACGACCACGGGCGAGATCGCCGGCATCCCCGTTCCGGTCGCATTGACCACCGTGATCGTGTTCGAGATCTGGAAGACCGCGCCACTGGCCTTCCTCTTCATCACGGCCCGGCTGCAGAGCATCCCCAGCGACATCGAAGAGGCCGCGGCGCTCGACGGCGCGAACTCGCGCCAGATCCTGACGAAGATGATCATGCCGCAGCTGCGCAACGTGATTCTCTTGCTGCTCCTGCTGCGCTTCATCTGGTCGTTCCAGAGCTTCAACGACATCTACCTGCTGACCGGCGGTGCCGGCGGTACGCAGGTCATGGCGGTGAAGGTGTACACCGAGCTCATCACGCGCGCCAACATCGGCAGCGCGGCCGCGTACGGACTGCTCATGTCCGTGATCCTCGCCGCCCTGCTCGTCGTCTACGTCCTCGTCTCCCGGCGGAAGGAGCGGATGTGAGTACCCGCCGTAGGAACAGCCTGAGCAGCTCCCCGGTCGATCGCGTCCTGCGATGGAGCGTCATCGTGATCGCCCTTGTGCTCAGCGTCGGCCCGGTGCTGTACGGCATCATCCTCTCGGTGCGGCCGTTCAGCGCCGTCACCAACGAGCCGCTGGACCTGCTGCCCGCGCCGTCAGAGCTCGATTTCTCCGCGTACTGGGACGCGCTGCTGCCGGCGAGCGAGGGCGGTTTCGGGCTCGGCCAGTTCGTGCTGAACTCGGCCCTGCTCGCGATCGGCACGGTCGTGCTCTCGCTGCTCGCGAGCGTCTTCGGCGCCTATGCGGCCGCCCGCCTACGCTATCGGGGACGTTCGACCACGAACGCCATCATCCTCGCCGTGTACCTCTTCCCGGGGATCGTGCTCGCGGTGCCGCTCTTCGTGATGCTGAGCCGTGTCGGCCTCACCGGCAACCTCATCGGCCTGCTCATCGTCTACGTGGCGCTCACCGTGCCGGTCGCCCTCTACATGGTGCGCAACTACTTCCTCGCCCTGCCCGAGAGCGTCGAGGAGGCGGCCCTCATCGACGGCTGCTCGCTGCCGCGGATGCTCTGGACGGTGGTGCTGCCGATCGCGATGCCCGGCGTGGTCGCGACCGCGATCTATGTGTTCATGATCGCGTGGAACGAGTACCTCTTCGCGCTGCTCTTCCTCGTGCAGAGCCGGTCACTCTGGACCGCACCGCTCGGCATCTCTCAGCTGACGGACTTCAACGTGCCCGTCACGGTGCTGCTTGCGGGCTCGATCGCGGTGACCATCCCCGTCATCCTCGCGTTCTTCTTCTCGCAGCGCTTCCTGGTCGCGGGCCTCACGTCGGGAGCCGAGAAGTGAGCGAGCCGAAGCGATTCGTCGTGCTGGGGGCCGGCGGTCGCGGCCGGGAGGCCTACGGCAGCTGGATCCTACGTCACCCCGAGCGCGCGAAGGTGGTCGCCGTCGCCGACCGCGAACCCTCGAGGCGCGAGGGCTTCGCCGAGGAGGCCGGCGGTGCGGCGCGCTACGAGGACTGGCGCGAGCTGCTCGCCGACCTGCCCACGCTCGGTGCCGACGCGGCCATCGTCGCGCTGCCCGACGCCGAACACGTCGACCCCGCCATCGCGCTCATGGCCCACGGACTCCCCATCCTCCTGGAGAAGCCCGCCGCGAGCACGTCGGATGAGCTCGAACGTCTCGCCGACGCGGCACGGTCCGCCGACGCGCGGATCGTCGTCGGCCACGTGTTGCGCTTCACCCCGTTCTGGCGCGCCGTGCGCGGGATCCTCGACTCGGGTGCGATGGGCGACCTGATGACCATCGACCTCCGCGAGAACATCGGGTTCTGGCACTTCGCGCACTCGTACGTGCGGGGCAACTGGAAACGCGCCGCCGACGCGAGCCCGATGGTGCTCGCGAAGACCTGCCACGATCTCGACCTCATCCGCTGGTTCGCAGGGGAGTCCCCGACGACCCTCTCGAGCGTGGGAGAGCTCTCGCACTTCCGCCCGGAGCACGCGCCGGAGGGCGCGCCCGAATTCTGCGTGGACGGCTGCCCGGTCGCCGCGTCGTGTCCGTTCTTCGCACCTCGGTACTACGTCGATGCGCTCGAGCACGTGCACGGGGTACCGGTGACGTTGCTCACCTCGGACACGTCGCGAGCGGGGCGTCTGCGCGCACTCGCCCACAGCGACTACGGCAGGTGCGTCTACCGGTCGGACAACGACGTCGCCGACCACCAGCAGACGGTCATGCGATTCAGTTCGGGCCTCACCGCCACCCTGACGGCGTCGGCGTTCACGGGCGAGAACACGCGCCACATCTCCATGACCGGCACCCGCGGGCAGCTCATCGGGCACATGGACGACGGCCGCATCGAGCTCGACCTGTTCTCGCCCGCAGCGCAGTTGCCGGAGCTCGCCGGCGTCTCCGTCGTCGAAGCACGCACCCGGCCACCGATGGGTCACCGCTCGTATGTGCTCTCGGCTCGTCCGGAGCGCGCCTCGGCGGGCGACCACCGCGGCCACGCCGGCGGTGACGACGGACTGATGGCGGCGTTCGTCGCCGGGGTCGAGTCGGGTGCCTGGAGCGAGGAGCTCTCCCTCGAGACCGCGCTGGACAGCCACCGCATGGCTTTCGCAGCCGAACGGGCGCGGCTCGCCGCCCGCTGACCGTACCCTCGCGTCGCCGTGCGACGCCTCCAGGGAGGAATCCGATGCAGTCCCGAATCCCGCCGACCGAGGCGCGCAACCCGCGCACGACCGACCTCGACCGGTGGCCGTCCGAGCACGTGATCCGCGCGATCCTCGCCGAGGACGCCCGCGGCGTCGCCGCCGCGGAGGCCGCCGCCGATGCGCTCGCCGCCGCCGTCGAGGCGGCGCTGCTGCGACTGACGCGCGGCGGTCGCGTGCATGCATTCGGGGCGGGGGCATCCGGTCGACTCGCGGTCCTCGACGCGACCGAAGCCACCCCGACGTTCGGCGCCCCCGCCGGCCTGTTCAGTGCGCATTTCCCAGGTGGAGCGGCGGCGTTCGCCGACTCGTCGATCGATCTGGAGGACGCCGAGCAGCTGGGCCGGGAGACCGCGGCCCGCGCCCTCGCACCCGCGGACATCGCCATCGGCATCACCGCGTCCGGGTCCACGGCGTACGTCGCGGGCGCACTCGCGGCCGCCCGTGCGGCGGGGGCGCTCACGATCCTCATCTGCTGCGACCCCGGCACACCGCTCGCCCTGCTCGTCGATCACGTCGTGGTCGCCGACACGGGAGCCGAGGCGATCACCGGCTCCACGCGGTTGAAGGCCGGTACCGCGACGAAGGTGCTGCTCAACGCGTTCTCGACCACCCTCATGGTCCGCGCTGGCCGCACCTACTCCAACCTGATGGTCGATCTCGTGGCGACGAACGTCAAACTCCGCGAACGTGCGATCGGCATCGTCGCGGCTGCCGCCGAGGTCGACCGCGCCGAGGCCGAGGCGTTGCTCGAGCGCGCCGACGGAGCCGTCCCGCTCGCGATCGTGCATGCCCGCAGCGGGCGCAACCTCGACGTGTGCCGGCGGGCGATCTCCGGCGGCGGCGGGGTGCGCGCCGCCCTGGCCCGGCTGGGAGCCGGGGCATGAACGGGGAGACGCACGTCGGGGTGGACGTCGGCGGCGGTGGCATCCGGATCAGGGCAGACGTCGGCGGCCGGCCGTTCGACGAGCGGGATCGCGCACCCGTTCCGCGCGCACGCGGGCGCATCGACGAGATCAGGCTGGCCACTCGGATCGGGGAACTGCTCGCCGCGGTCTCGCCGCCGGGGGAGCCGATGCGCGCGACCCGCCTCGCCGTGGGCCTCACGGGCATGCCCGAACTGCTCGACGCCGCCGCGTTCGCCTCGGCGCTCGCGGCCAGGTGCGACACCACATCGATCATCGTCGCCAACGACGGGCTCACCACGCATCTCGGGGCGCTGGGGGGTGAGGCCGGCACCGTCATCGCAGCAGGCACGGGCGTGGTCGCATCGGCGACCGACCTCGCGAGCATCTGGCGTCGCGGGGATGGCTGGGGCCATCTCATCGGCGACGAAGGAGGGGGTGCGTGGATCGGAGCGGCCGGATTACGTGCGGCGCTGCGCGCCGCCGACGGGCGGGAGGGTTCGTCGCCGACGCTGCTCGCAGAGGCCAGGCGTCGCTTCGGCAGCACCGACGACCTCATCGCACGCGTGTACGGCGGTGAGGCGCCCGCACACGAGCTGGCCGGATTCGCGCCCGTCGTCGCCGAGGCCGCGAGGAGCGGCGATCAGGTCGCCGCGGGAATCTGGGACCGCGCGGGCACCCTGCTCGCCGAGACCGCGTTCGCCGTCTCGAGCGGGCTTCCCCCGCGGTACTCGTGGGGCGGCAAGCTCTTCGACGCCGGTGAGCTCCTACTCGACCCCTTCCGGAAAGAGCTGCATCGTCGCGCCCCAGGGGCGCGTGTGGATCCGCCCGTCGGGCAGTCGGCGGACGGGGCGCTGCTGCTCGCCCGGCGCGGCCTCGGTGAGGCCGCGATCGCGCTCGCCGGGTTCGCCGAGGAGTTCCGGCTCAAGCCGCATCTCGCGCCGAGACCGTGACAGCGCACCCCATGCACCCGTATGGTGTGCACCATCGAAAGGTGGTGCGCCATGTCGATCTTCACGCGAGGGTTCTCGGGCCGAGGCCGCGACCGGGATGACCGGCTGCCACCGGGCCAGACGCTGGTCGGCGACTGGCCGGTGCTGTCGGCCGGGCCGACGCCCGACGTCTCGACCGACGAGTGGCGTTTCACGGTGCGCACCGAGACCGGGAACCACGAGTGGTCGTGGGATGAGATGCAGGCGCTCGGTGTCGAGGATGTGACCGTCGACATCCACTGCGTCACGCACTGGTCGAAGCTCGCGATGGGGTGGCGCGGCGTACCGCTCGACACGATCTTCGAGCACGTCGAGACGTCGTACGACTTCGTCATGGCGCACAGTTACGGCGGCTACACCACGAACGTGCCGCTCGACGAACTGCTGGACGGGCAGGCGTGGATCGCGTTCGAGGCCGACGGCGAGCCGCTCGACCCCGAGCACGGCGGGCCGGCTCGCCTGCTCGTGCCCCATCTCTACTTCTGGAAGAGCGCCAAGTGGGTGCGCGGCCTCACCATGATGCCGGCGGATGAGCCGGGGTTCTGGGAGCAGAACGGGTACCACCTGCACGGCGATCCGTGGCGAGAGGAGCGCTACTGGTGACGCTGGTCTCGCGGCCCGAGGTCGGCGCGTGGTGATCGGCCGAACCCCGGCGGCCTGGCATGCGGCGACGGTCGCGACGGTCGCCGACGAGACGCCGACCGCTCGCCGGATCGTGCTGGACATCCCGACGTGGCCGGGCAATGCGGCCGGCGCGCATCTCGACGTGCGGCTCACCGCCGACGACGGCTACCAGGCGAGCCGCTCGTACTCGATCGCGTCGTCGGGGCCCGGCATGCGCGTGGTGCTCGCGGTCGCCGAGGTGGCGACGGGCGAGGTGTCGCCGTTCCTGGTGCGCGATCTGCGGCCGGGCGATCAGCTCGAGGTGCACGGTCCGCTCGGCGCGTACTTCGTGTGGGCGCCGCCCGAGGCGGGCGGCACGGGTGATGCGGCCGGCATGGAGGGTCCGGATGCCTCGGAGGGCGCGCATGCCTCGGGCGCCGACCCCGGCGCGCTCGCACCAGTGCAGCTCATCGCCGGCGGCTCCGGGGTCGTCCCGCTGTTCGCGATGGCCGAGGCGCATGCGCGGGCGGCGGATGCCACGCCGTTCCGCCTGCTCTATTCGGTGCGCACCCCGGCCGACGTGTTCTTCTCCGCCGAGCTGGCCCGCTTCTCGATGGCGGCGACCCCACCGGCCGTGCCCGGCGGCCTCGATCTCGACGTGGTCTTCACGCGGGAGGCGCCGCCCGGCTCGCCCCGCCCGCCCGGACGTCTCTCGCCCGAGCTCCTCGCCGAGCTGACCTGGCCGCCTGACCGGGCACCGCGCGTCTTCATCTGCGGTCCGACGCCCTTCGTCGAGACCGTCGCGGGCTGGCTCGTGGCCGGCGGGCACGCACCCGGCGCGATCCGCACCGAACGATTCGGAGGCGCATGATGATTGGGAGGCCGAGCATGCAGCATCTCGACGGCAACTCGCTCGCGGGCGACCTCGCCTCGGTGTTCGGCGGCGACCTCACGGCGATGCTCGGCTCGTGCGCGTTCTGCCACGCGCGGGGAGCCCTCGCCGAGCTCATGGTCTATCGCACGGCGATGGGTTCGGTCGGCCGGTGTCCGACCTGCGGCGAGGTCCTGATGGTGCTCGTGGAGCATGGCGACCGGCCGATGGTGAGCCTCGTCGGCATCCGGGCGCTCGAGCCGGCGAGCACCGCGCTCTGAGCGGCGCACCGTGAGCGGCCCGGTGAGTACAGTGTCCTGATGGACATCCGCATCGCGGCGTACGGGGTCATCATCGAGGGCGAGCGCATCCTGCTCGCGCACTGGAACGAGCACGGCCGGTCTGGCTGGACCCTTCCGGGCGGCGGCATCGAGGGTGACGAGCACCCGATCGCCGGGGCGAGACGCGAGATCTTCGAGGAGACCGGGTACGAGGCATCCGTCGACCGCCTGCTCGGCATCGACACCATGGTGATTCCCGCGGAGCGCCGGCACACCGGCGCCGCGCCCCTGTACGCGCTGCGGGTCATCTACCGCGCGCGCGTCACGGGCGGCGAGCTGCGCAATGAGGTCGGCGGCTCGAGCGACGAGGCCCGTTGGTTCGACCTCGCAGTGGTGCCCGACCTCAAGCGCGTCGGCCTCGTCGACATCGCCTTGCGGCTCAACGCCGCCGAGCCCGCCGACGGCGTCCCGCCCGCCGCGTAGCGGTCGGACGCCCGCTCCGCATGGGAACGGCCCCGTCCGGAATCGGACGGGGCCGTTCGTCGGGGTCCCGATGACGGCGTTCATGCGTCAGCTGGACCTGGTGAGCGTGGCGACACCGGTGTAGGTGGTGTCGCGCAGTTCCGCGGCGACGGCGGCGTTGCGGCGGGCGGTGGCGACGGCCTCGTGCGTGAGGCGCTCGTCGGCGCGCCGGCCCCAGGCGACGAGCGCCAGGCCGAGTCGGATCGCGAGACGCTCGCGCGCGGCGCGCGCTCGTCGTCGTACACGGTCGCTGCTGCCCGCGGTCGCGGGGAGCGCGGTCATGGAGGTGTTCACGGTGGTTCCTTCTTCTTCGAGCGTCGGGCGCGCGGGTCGCGCGCCCCGGTGGGGCGACATGATCGGTCGGATGCCTCGGCGGCGGGGTCGACGGACGGTCGATCCGGGCGCGCAGGATCATCGGGACGCGGCATCCAGAAACGGTCGCGAGGCGACGGCGTCGGATGACGCGGGGCAGGGGAGTGCGGTGTCGTCACCGGTCCCGTGCGAACGGGGGCGCTTCAGCCTGCCGGCCGCGCGCTGCGGAGCTCCGCTAGCAGACGGCCGCGGCGGTGTGATCGCCGAGGAGGGTGAAGCCGTGGTGTGGGTTCGTCGAACGAATCATCGGTCATCACTCCTCTCAGATACTCAGCGGACCGTCGATGACACTATCGGTGTTCTCCCAGGGAACGCAACACCCAATGCGTATGCATCCGAAACCGACCACGGGGCGAGGTCAGGGAGCGAGCTCGGGGCGGAGCGACCACCAGCCCGCCCCGCGCTCGCGAGGTGCGAGGCGCACGAGGTCGGCACCCGTCGCGAACGCGTTGGGTGGGCAGGTCTGCGGCTCGACCGCGAGCCCCGCACGGCGAAGGCCGGGCTCCGGCAGGTCCGCCGTGAACAGCTGCACCCAGCGGAACGCACTCGAGCAGGTGATCGTGATCCGACGGGTACGTGACGCGACCTGCACGGTCGCGACTCCGCGTTCGTCGCGTTCGAGCTCGCCGTACGCCCGGCTGAACGAACGCGCGCCGATCCGTGCCGGGTCGACGAAGTCGACCTCGGGCGCGGTCGGCCTGGCATCGAGCGGGAGCTTGGTCGAGCCGTCGGTGTCCATCACGGAGCCGGCGGGAAGATGGACGGTCCAGGTCTCGAGCGCTCCGTCGAGGCGCAGATACGGGTGGAAGCCGATGCCGAACGGGGCGATCGTGTCGCCGACGTTCTCCCACGTCGCGCTGCACCGCAGTGTGCCGTGTTCGACGCGGTAGGCGACCTCGAGGTGGATCTCGAACGGATAGCCGGGTTCGTCGGCGAGGTCGGTCGACAGGCGCACCGCGTGCTCGCCGTGCGCTTCGACGTGCCACTCCCGGTCGAAGACGAACCCGTGGATCGCGTGTCCGAACGCGTGATCGTTGACCGGGAGCCGGTGCTGCACGCCGTCGAACCGGTAGGCGGCGTCCGCGACGCGGTTCGGCCACGGCGCGAGGACCGCGCCGTGATGGCCCCGCGAGGGTTCGACCGCGTAGGGTGCGGAGAGCACCTCGACCGCGCCGTGACGCACACGGTGCAGCGTGGCGCCGGTCGGCGAGACGAGGCAGCTGAGCTCCTCGTCGCCGATCTCGAGGAGCCTCGGGTCGCTCACGGCGACGATTCCTCGGGGCGCACGCCGTACGCGGCACGGGCGACGCGCCCGGCGGTGACCCGCGCCTCTCTGCCGAGATCGGCGAGCCGACCCTTCATCCGGTACTTGGGTCCATAGATCGAGACGGCGGCGAGGGGACTTCCGTTGCGGTCTCTGACGACCGCCGCGAGTCGTTCGACGTCGTCGGTGCGCCGGATCCAGACGTAGCCGCGCGACTGCGCGAGGTCGATCTCGCGCGCCCATTCGTCGTGACCCAGCCGAACCTCGGGATGCTCGACCTCGGCGTCGGCGAGCTCGTCGATGAGGCGATGCTGCTCGGCGACGGGCAGGGCGAACATGATGGCGCGGCCTGCCGCGGTCGCGTAGAGCGGCGCGGTGTTGCCCACATGGGGGACCATCCTGAACGGATGTTCCGGATCGAACTGGTCGATGCTCACGGTATGCGACCGCTGGCGGATCGTGAGGATGACCGTCTCGTCGACGCGGTCCCGCAGGTCCACGAGGTGCGGCCGGGCGATCTCGCTCAGGTTGTACTGCTGGCGGAAACCCTTGGCGAGCCCGAGCACCCGGCCGGTCAGCACCACGCGCCGGCTCTCCACGCGCGCCACGAGCCCGAGGTCCGCGAGCGTCGCGATCAGGCGCGAGACCGAGCTCTTGTCGATGCCGGTGAGTTCGCTCAGCTCCGTGACGGTCAGGCCGCCGCGTGCCTCCGCGACCGCCTCGAGGATCCGGACGCCTCGCGCGAGCGCTCTGTGCCTGCTGTCTTCCATCGCTACTTCCCGGTCGACGACATGATGCGCTCGACGTCCTCCCGCATGCCGGAGGCCACGGGGCCGTCGTCGACGCCCCCGACCGCCTCGATCGCGTTCCGGAACGGCGCGGCGACCTCGAACGCGTCGTACGCCGGAGCGTAGTCCAACTTCGCCCGGGCCTTGTCGATCGGCAGCCGCGAGAACCGGTTGCCGCTGACGGCGTTGTAGATCTGGAACCCGGAGCGGTCCGCGTCGATCACGGCGGCGAGCAGCTGGAACAGATCCTCGGGCGCGCAGTAGTCGCGAAGCATCCAGCCGGCCCGGTCGTCGGCGAGCCGTTCGGGATCCTGGAACGCGCCGATGCGCAGCGCCGTGAAGGACACGCCCTCCGTGGCCGCGACATACGCGCCGAGCGCCTCGCCGAAGCACTTGGTGACGCCGTACAGGTCTCCGGGCCGCACGGGATCGGTCTCGCGGACCTGCAGCTGGGGTTCGTATCCCGTGACGACGTGGACCGACGAGCCGTAGATCACGTGCCGGCACCCGGCGGCGACGGCGGCCGCGACGACGTTGTACGTGCCCACGATGTTGACGGGCAGCAGGGTCGACCAGAGCGACGCCGGCCGGCGTTCGCCCCCGAGGTGGATCACGGTGTCGATGCCGCGCATGGCCTCGCCGACCGCCTCGAGATCGGTGAGGTCGGCTTCGACGAGCCGGCCCCATGCCGCATGCGCCTCGGTGAACCGTCCGGGGAGGTCGAGCAGCGTGAGGTCGTAGACGCCCGAGACCCGTTCGGCGAAGCGCGTCGCGATGTTGCCGGCCCCGCCCGTGATGAGCACCGAGCGCGGAGCGGTCATCGGTCGCCCCCTTCGAGCACCCGCACGGCGACGTCGTGCGGGTCGATCCGCACACCGTCCCGTTCGGCGGGCTCGTCGGTCCGGTTCCAGAACACGTCGAGGGCGTCGGTGTCGGTCTCGTACCGCACGTGGTGCAGCGGGCCGTCGTCGACGAGCCGGAACGCCCCCTCGGCGAACGGCCGCGCGTGAGCCGTCCGGATGGCGATGAGCTTGCCGACCCGGGCGGCGTAGCCGGGATAGGCCTCGATGCTGCGCCGGGACCGGTGGATCGCGACATCGAACGTGAGATTGTGCACGAACGCGTGGTTGAGCTGATCCTCCCAGCCGACGCGCTCGTCCTGGATCAGGCGGTTCGACACCACCGGCTCGGGGAAGACCGTGCGGAAGAGCGCAGCGAACGCCTCGGGGCCGTCCTGGAATCCGAAGCCCCAGCCGTGGTGGTAGTTCAGGTGCCCGATCATGCAGTCGGCCATCCCCTCGGACCCCAGACTGCGCGCGCCGGCCGCGTCGCGGATCGCGCGCAGGGTCTCGGCGCGGTACCGGCCCTCGATGCCGGTGCGCTCGCCGTGCTCGTGCGAGGCGTCGTAGCAGGGCCACGCGGCCAGGTGATAGGCGGTCTGATCGAAGAAGACTGCCTCGGTGCCGAGGCTCGCCTGGAGCCGGGCCACCTCGGCCATCTTCTCGCGCCATTCGGGAGCGCCGTGGCACGCCATGGTGAAGTGCCCCGGCGAGAACAGTCGCAGTGTCTGGGACTCGCGCGCGAAGTCGTAGCCCGCGACGTAGTCGAGGCCGTCTGCGTCCTTCTTCGTGACCCGGGGGCCGTGCTCGGCGGCGTAGGGCGTGGTGCGATCGATCAGGTTGCCGTTGGCGTAGAGCGAGATGAACCCGCCGCGCGACCGGATCTCGCGGATCGCCCGCGCGAACTCCTCGGCGCCGCCGAGCTCGTCATCGGGTTCGTAGTCGGGGTAGCCGCGATCGAAGCCCGCCTTCCACCAGCCGAAGAGCAGGATGCCGTCGAGACCGTACCGGCGTCCCTCCTCGAAGAGGTCCACCAGGTCGGTGTAGCGGTAGTTGATCTGACCGAACTGGTGGCGCAGGATGATCCGCTGCCACCCTTCGAGTTTCGTCGTGTCCGGGTGCGGCCCCGTGTACCAGCGCTCCGCCCAGCTGCGGTAGAAGGCGGCGCCGTCGCGCCAGGTCCCGTCGAAGCGGCGCAGCACGACCGGCCCGGCCTGTGCGTGGGCGCGGCCTGAGGGCGTGACCGCGGCGAGCCAGAGCTCGTTCGGCCCGCCGCGAGGCGGGACGCCGGCGCTCAGCACCACCGAGCTGAACTCCGGGTCGTGCCGGCCGAGGTAGAGGAAGGTGCCGTCGCGTTCGACGCCCTGCCACGGCATGCTCAACTCGCCCGGGTAGGCGATCGGTTCCCAGGTGCCGGCTCCGTCGTCGACCATGTACTCGGTGTGCACCTCGGCGAGCCGCGCTCTCGGCCGCTCCGTCTTCCGGCCGAGGCCCTCTGCGCGATAGAGCACCTCGTCGGCGGAGGCGGTCCGCTCGGCGAGCTCGACGATCGGCACCGCGAGCTCGCGGACGGTGACGCCGGGGCCGGCGTCCGCCGTCGCCGAGAACTCGAGACCGCCGTCCTCGCCCGCGCGGATCTCGACCGTCACGGACACGTCGAGGACGTCCCCGTCGGCCGTGCGCACCGTCTCATAGGCGATCCGGAGCCCGTCGTCGAGCCGGGTCACGGTGCCGCGCTGGTCCTCCGAGTGCACGGGCACGTCCCGGTCGCGACCGTGCACCGCGCTCAGCGTCCAGAACCGGCCGCGCTCGGCGGTGAGCACCGCGTCGTCGCGCAGCTCGGCGCGGCCGGTTTCCTCGTCGTAGAGGAAGGTGAGACCGCCCGCCGCCGTGGCGGGCCGTGAAGTGAGAGCCATGCGGAGGATGCTAGGGATGAGGTGCAGCTACAGCAAATGAGTTGCCGTATCGGCACCAACTCCGGTTGAGATGCCGTATTGACATCAGGTTTGCCAGGGGCGAGCGCGGTTGTCTAGCGTGTGCCGCGGACCCAGAGGAGGAACCGGTGATCGATGGTCGTCAGCACCACGACGAGCGTGCAGCCGCCCGTGAGCGCATCGCGCCCGGCTACACCCAGCAGGACTCGCTTCCACCCGTTCCCTGGGACGACGGCGAGGGCGTCCGCATCAGCGGGCTCGACGTCTTCGTCGTCGCGCCGGACGGCGTGAACCTCGTCGTCGTGCGGGTCCGCACGACGACCGACGGGCTCGTGGGCTGGGGGTGCGCCACGTTCACGCAGCGCGCCTTCGCCGTGGCATCCGTCATCGAGACGTATCTCGCTCCGCTCGTGACGGGACGGTCCGTGCACGACATCACCGACGTCTGGCTGACGACGACGGTCGACTCCTACTGGCGCGGCGGCCCCGTGCTCAACAGCGCGCTCTCGGGGATCGACCAGGCGCTCTGGGACATCAAGGGGAAGCTCGCCGGCGTTCCCGTCTGGCAGCTGCTCGGCGGTCGCGTGCGGACCGTGGCGGAGGCCTACACCCATGCGTCCGGCCGTGACGTCGCGGAGCTCGCCGATCAGGTCGAGCAGTGCATCGAGGCCGGGTACCGTCACGTGCGCTGTCAGATCACGGTCCCGGGCACCGCGACGTATGGCGCGGCACAGCAGTCGAGTCGCGACGTGTTCTGGGATCCCGACGCGTACGTCCGTCTTCTGCCCCGGGTCTTCGAGGGGCTCGCCGAGCGATTCGGCGGCCGCGTGCGCCTGATCCACGACATCCACGAGCGACTCGCGCCGGCCGATGCCGTCGGGCTCGTCCGCGCGCTCGAGCCGTACGACCTGCTGTTCGTGGAGGACCCGGTGGCGCCGGAGGACGTCGAATGGCTGCGGCGGATCCGCGAGTCGACGACCGTGCCCCTCGCCTTCGGCGAGCTGATCACGGACCCGGCGCGGTACCTCCCGCTCATGTCGGAGCGGCTGATCGACTTCGTGCGCTGCCACATCTCGGCGATCGGCGGCCTGACCCCGGCGATCCGGCTCGCGTCGCTCGCGGAGGCGTACGGCGTCCGCACCGCCTGGCACGGCCCCCGCGACGTGTCGCCGATCGGCCACGCGGCCAACCTCGCCCTCGACATCGCGTCGCCGGCATTCGGCATCCACGAGCACTTCGAGTTCTCCGACGCCGCGCGCGAACTGTTCCCGGGGACCCCGGTGACCGTGGACGGCGCGCTCGCCCCGACCGAGGGCGCCGGGCTCGGCGTCGAGCTCGACGAGCGTGGAGCGGCGGCACACCCCCCTGTCTCAGCCACGACGAACTGGCACTACAGCCGAGTCCGTCGACGTGACGGCGCTTCGCAGCGTCCGTGACCCGAGACCGCACCCGCGGTCGCACACCCTGAAGGAAGGAAATCGCAATGAGGCGTCCTCTCATCGGCATCGGCGCGGCGGCGGCAGCGCTCGTCGTGCTGGCCGGCTGCGGCACCGGCGGCACCGGCCCGCAGTCGCAGACCACGGCAGACGACATCAGCACGGAGATGACCGACGAACCGGTCACGCTCACGATCTCCTACGCGAGCGACCCACCGATCACGCCGTTGGTCGAAGGGTTCACCGAGCTGTACCCCAACGTGACCATCGAACTCGTGCAGACCCCGTTCGCCGACTACCAGACGAGCCTCAAGCTCGCACTCGGCTCGGACGACGCACCCGACATCGTGCAGTACAGCCCCGGCCCGATGCGCTCCATCGTGCCGGCGGGACTCGTCGAGAAGCTCGACGGCTACGCCGATGCCTACGGCTGGCGAGACCAGGTCGACCCGTCGTTGCTCGGCATGCTGACCTCGAACGAGACCGCGACCGAGTACGGCACCGGCGACCTGTACGCCGTCCCCGGCGCGATTCAGCTCATCGGCGTCTTCTACAACAAGGGACTCGTGGACGCCGCCGGGATCGAGGGGATCCCGGAGACGCTCGCGGACTTCGAGGCGGATCTGGCGGCCGTGCAGGCGAGCGGCGTGAGCGCGCCCGTCGCGATGCCGGCCTTCGGGATCGGAGGCTTCCAGTTGTGGGGCGCGCTGGCGAGCGTCCTCGGTGACGTCGACGAGTTCAACGCGTGGGTCTACGGCAAGGACGGCGCGACCCTCACCGAGAACCCGGGCTTCACGGAGGCTGCCGCCCTCGTCCAGGAGTGGGCCGCCGCGGGCTACTTCACGTCCGGCGCGGCGGCCGTCGCCGACGCCGACGCGATCTCCGCGTTCCAGACCGGCCAGAACGCGTACTACGTGACGGGCAACTGGAACACCAAGGTGTTCGACGAGGCGCTCGGCGACGACCTCGGCTTCTTCCTCCTGCCCGGCGCGTCGGCGTCGACGCCCGCGGTGGCGACCGCGTCCGGCTTCCCGTACTCGATCTCCTCGCGATCGGAGCACAAGAACGTCGCGGCGGCGTTCCTGAACTTCATCGTCGGGCAGGACGCGGCCGCGGGGGTCGTCGAGAGCGGGTTCGTGCCCGTGACCCCGAACGCGTCGGACGGCGCAACCGGAGTGCCGGCGACGATCCAGGACGCGTACCTCAGTGTGATCGACGGCGGCGGGACCGCGCCGTTCGCCAACTGGGCGACCAGCTCGATGATCGACACACTCACCTCCGGTGCCCAGGGCCTCATCAACGGGACGACCACACCCGAGGCCTTCGTCGAATCGCTGCAGGCCGACTGGGAGTCGAACCGGCCGTGACCCAGGCGCTGATCGGGAGCGAGCGCGCGAGCGCGCGCTCGCTCCCCAAGCGGAGATCACGCAGGAAGCTCCGCGCCTTCCTCTACATCCTGCCGGCCGCGGCCGTGTACGTCGGGTTCAGCATCTGGCCGGCGCTCAACACGGTGTACTACTCGGTGCTGAAGTGGGACGGGCTGAACGCCGGGACCTGGGTCGGCCTCGACAATTACGTCAACGTCTTCGCCGACCCCAAGCTCGCCGGATCGGTGCTGCACAGCATTGTGCTCGTGTTCTTCTTCGCGGTCCTGCCGATCATCATCGGCCTGCTGCTCACGGGCCTGCTCATGGGCCGCGGCACGCGTGGCATGACGGCCTTCCGGGTGATCTACTTCCTCCCGCAGGTGGTTCCGCTCGTCGCCGTCGGCGTGACCTGGCGCTGGATCTTCGCCGACGACGGCATCGTCAACGTCGTCCTGCGAGCCATCGGCCTGGGCGCCTTCGCACAGCCCTGGCTCGCGCAGAACGAGACCGCGCTCATCGCGATCGGCATCGTCGGCACGTGGTGCATGACGGGCCTGTGCATGATGCTCTTCATCAGCGGCGCACAGAAGATCGACAGCTCCCTGCTCGAAGCCGCCTCGATGGACGGCGCGGGCGCGTTCCGCAGGTTCCTCGCGGTGGTGCTGCCCGGGCTCAGGGGCGAGATCTCGATCGCCGCGGTCATCACGACGATCGCCGCGCTCGCGAGCTTCGACCTCATCTACGTCACCACCGGCGGCGGGCCGCAGGATGCGACGACGGTGCCGGGCCTGCTCGTGTACCGACTCGCGTTCAGCTACAACCAGGTCGGCCAGGCGGCCGCGCTCGCGATCGTGCTCACCGTCCTCATCCTCGTCTTCGTGACGATCATCCGACGCGCCACGAGGGAGAAGGCATGAGACCGTCGCGATCCATCCTCGCCGTCCGCCACATCGTCCTGATCGTCTTCGCGGTCGCGTTCCTGGTGCCGTTCGTGGGCATCGTCGCGGCCGCGTTCGCGAACAGCAATCCGACCGAAGAGGGCGTCACGCTCGAGAACTTCGCCCAGGCGTGGGTCGAGGGGCGGTTCAACGACCTCCTCTTCTCGAGCCTGGTGATCGTCGCGCTCGTCGTGCCGACGACGGTCGTGCTCTCGGTGTTCGCGGGGTACGGCCTGGCGGTGCTCACCCCGCCGGGCAACCGCTGGATCACGGGTGCGTTCGTGCTCGGCCTGACCCTGCCGACCGAGCTCGTGATCATCGCGCTGTACTACAACCTGGACTCGGCGGGGCTGACGAACAACTACCTCGGCATCGCGCTCGCCGAGATCGCCCTGTTCCTGCCGTTCGGCATCTTCTGGATGCACACGCACTTCAGTGGCATCCCGAGGGAGATCGTCGAGTCCGGGAGGATCGACGGCGCCAGCGATCTGCGCGTGCTGCTCCGGCTGCTGATGCCGATCTCGGTGCCGGCCCTCACGACGCTCGCGGTGCTGTTCTTCGTGTGGGCGTGGAACCAGTTCCTCATCGTGCTGGTCCTCATGCAGAGTCCCGCGAAGCGCACGGCCACCGCCGGACTCGGGTACTTCGTGGGTGAGTTCTCGACGAACGTCCCGCTGCTCTCGGCCGCGTCGATCATCGTGATCGCGCCGGTTGTGATCGTGTACCTGATCTTCCAGCGCAGCTTCGTCGATGGCATCACGCAGGGCGCGGTGAAGGGCTGACGACGCCGATCGCCGACGCACCGCGCCCGGTCGTCACCCGGTGCGGTGCGCGCCCGGCGGCACGTGCCCGCCGAACAGGTGCGTGACGGTGACGAGCGTGAAGCCGCGATCGCGCAAGCCGTCCACGATGGCGGGGGCGGCGTCGACGGATGCCTCGTGCGTGTCGTGGAACAGGACGATGCTGCCCGGCCGGGAGCCGTCGACCGCGGTCGCGATGAGTTCCTCGACCGTGCGGCCTCGCCAGTCGTTCGTGTCGACGTCCCAGAGGATGGCCGGCAGGCCGGCCGCGTCGAGCACGGCCTGGTTCCACTCGCCATACGGCGGGCGGAACATGGTCACGGGTCGGCCCGTGAGCTCGCTGATCGCCTTCGCCGATCCCCGGACCTCCTCCGTCACCTGCTCGGGCGTGAGCTTCGGCAGCTGGGGGTGGCTCCACGTGTGCGTGGCGATCTCGTGGCCCTCGTCGAGGGCGCGGTGCACGAGATCGGCGCGCGCACGCGCCGCACCGGCCATGACGAAGAACGTGGCGGGCGCGCCTCGTTCTCGCAGGTCGTCGAGGAGGCGCTCGGTGAGGCCGGTCGGACCGTCGTCGTACGTGAGCGCGACACACGGCACGAGCGTGCAGTCGACCCCGTCCGCGGGGGGCGCCGACGGCCCCGAGAATGGCTCGGACGCCGAACCGGTGAACGCGAGGCCCGTCTCGGACGCCGTCTCGGCGAGCAGGTCGCCGCGCACGACGACGGACGTCGGCTCTGCGGTCGCCTCGAGGCCGAGCGCGAGGAGCTCCGGCGAGGTCACGCCGGGCGGGACCACGATCCCGAGCCCCCCGTCGACCGTGACGACGGGATGATCGAGCGCGGCATCAATGAGCCCGAGCTGCCCGGCGTCGGGCTGGGCGAGCGGTGCGGTGCTCAAGGCGCCGGCGTCCCGGCGCATCCGCTCGGCCACCTCCAGCCAGATGCGCTCGGCCGCACCGTCGAGCCAGAGCTCACGACCCTCGGTGACGCTGCCGGTCCCGGTATCCGCATAGAGCGTGACCAGGGTGTCCGACGTCGCGCCGTCGGTCGCCGTCCCCGCGACGGTCCGGATGGTCTGGCCCGCGATCGAGCCGAACGCCGCGATCGCATCGCAGGCGATCGCGACGCCCGTGCCGCCCGCCGGCCCGGTCCTCAGGTCCGCGAGGACGTCGGCGGCCGGCCAGCGGGACGAGCCGGTGACACAGCCGCGCTCGCCGAGGCCGGCGCCGGATGCGAAGACCTCTGGCCGGTACTCGACGCCGGCCTGCATCTCCGCCTGCGCGATGGCGCCACGCACGAGTGCGTCCACGCGTGTGTTGAACGCGTGCATGCCGGGGAGGAGCGCGAAGCGCGCCTGGACGCGGACCTCGTCATTGCGCAGGCGCTGGCCCGGGTAGGGCCATTCAGGAGCAGCGGATGCCTCGGGCGAGAGCGAGAGCTCAGGTGACGCCGCGGCGGCCGGCGGCCGCCAGGACCCGACCGCCGTGTCGCTCGGTCGGATCGCGCAGGCGGCGAGCGTGCTCGAGAGCGCGACGACGAGCAGGGCCGCGGTGACGCGCCCACCGGGTCGGCGTTCCGGTTCGGCGCTCATCCGGGACGGATCGTCTCGAGGAGGGCCGCGAGCGCGGTGCGGTACTCGGCGAGGTCGACGGCGCTGCCCGCGCGCACCGTGAGCGCGACGCTGCCCGACGGCGTGCCGACGACTGCGAGCAGGCCGTGTTCGGCCTCGATGTGGCGGAGCTCGAGACCCGAGGCGAGCGTCTCGATTCGGATCGCGGCGGCCGGGCCGTGGTCGGCGCCGGACGCCTCGCCGCCGGTGCCGGCCGTGTCGCCGTCGACGGTCTGATCGCCGGAGCCGCCGGAGCCGCCGGGGCCGGGCATCCCGCTCACCGGGGTGTCGGCGGCTCCGCCGATCAGCTGGGCGACCGCGGCCTCCGCCGCGTCGGGGACGAGCTCGAGCTCGATCGTCAGCGCCTGGTCGGGGGCCACGAGGTCGACGGTGGAGTCCGAGCCGAAACGTGGGTGCACGACCCATCCGTCACCCGGTGTGAAGGCGACGTCGTCGCCGTCCCGGTGCAGCACCACTCGCTCGATGCCGTCGGCGATGCGCGGCTCGGTCTCGGCGATCACCCAGGGCACGACGATCGCGGTGGCCGCCGCGATCGCGCCGACGACCGCGACCGAGATCGCGAGGATCCAGATCGTGCGCGTCCGTCGGCGTCGCGGCATGCCCACGCTCCCTTCGCCGACGCGCTGCTCCGCGCTGTGCTGCGCGAGCATCGTCAGCGTAGTGGGTGATCATCTCCGGTTCGGCGACAGTGACGGGAACTACCCGGTGTGTCCGGAGGACCGCTGAGCACCCCCTCGCGACCACTGAGAGCTTAAGCGCTTAATGTACGCTGGCTTTCGTCCCGACCTCGGTCTTCCGTCCGTCGCCCATGAGGAGTTGCTGTGCTCACCACGCTGGATCTGTCAGGACGCTGGACCTGGAGCGTCGACGCGGACGGTCCCACGCCGATGCCGGCGCAGGCCGAGCTCCTCGTCGGACGGGCGGTCGAGGCGGCCGTCCCCGGAGCGGTCCATGCGGACCTGCACGCGGCGGGCCTGATTGCGGAGCCCCTCGCCGACCGCAATGAAGATGAGGTCGCGTGGGTGTCACGAACCGACTGGCGGCTGAGCCGGAGTTTCGGACCGGTCGCCGACGCCGAGCGCGTCGACCTCGTGGTCGACGGCGTCGACACCGTCGCGTCGATCTCGGTGAATGGACGCCCGGTCGGGTCCACCAGGAACATGCATCGCACGTACCGCTTCGATGTCTCGCCGGATGTCGCGGCGACGAACGAGGTCGACGTGCATTTCACCTCCCCGTACACCGAGGCCGAGCACTGGGAGCGAGAGCTGGGTGCGCGTCCGAGCGCATACCCGCAGCCGTTCGCATTCATCCGCAAGATGGCCAGCAGCTTCGGCTGGGACTGGGGGCCGACGCTGCCATCGTGTGGGCTGTGGCGGGGCGTCCGCGTCGAGACCTGGAGCACCGCACGGATCGCCGCGGTGCGCCCGCTCGTCGACGTCTTCGAGGACACCGGGATCCTCACGGCGCACATCGAGGTCGAACGCGCGGCGTCGGGGATGACGCGCGCACTGCACCTCGAGGTCGAGATCGCCGGACAGGCCGTCCATGCCGAGGTACAGCCCGGCGAGACCGAGGCGACGGTCGTCGTCGCCGTCCCTGACGTGCAGCGTTGGTCCCCCCGCGGTCTCGGCGAGGCCCACCTGTACGCGGTGGGCATCTCGCTCTGGAGCGCGGGGGAACATCTGGACACCCGAAGCACCCGCGTCGGCTTCCGCACCGTCTCGATCGAGCGATCACCCGATGCGGACGGCACGCCGTTCGTCGTCACGGTGAACGGACTGCCGCTGTTCGTGAAGGGGGTCAACTGGATTCCCGAGAGCGTGTTCCCCGGCACGGTCCCGGCCGAGCGCGTTCGCGAGCGTCTCACCCAGGCGGCCGAAGCGAACGTCAACCTGATCCGCGTCTGGGGCGGGGGCGTGTACGAGAGCGAGGAGTTCTATGCCGCGTGCGACGAACTCGGACTGCTCGTGTGGCAGGACTTCCTCTTCGCCTGCGCCGCGTACCCGGAGGAGGAACCGATCAGGTCCGAGGTGCTCGCCGAGGCCCGCGACAACATCGTGCGGCTGAGTGCACACCCGAGCCTGGCCGTCTGGAACGGCAACAACGAGAACCTCTGGATGCGCCTGGACAAGAACTGGGCCGAGCAACCGGGCGGTGAGCTCACCTGGGGTGAGCGCTACTACCTCGAGTGGCTCCCCGACCTCCTCCGCGACCTGGATCCGAGCCGGCCCTATACGGAGGGCAGCCCGTGGTCGGGTGGGTGGGAGCACGACCCCAACGACGTCGACCACCAGACCTTCCACTCGTGGGACGCGTGGAACGAGGACGACTTCGCGGTCTACCGGGACAGCTCGCCGCGGTTCGTGTCGGAGTTCGGGTGGCAGGGTGCCGCCACGTGGCGGACCCTCCGCGACGCGGTCACGGATCCGGAACTGCGTGTCGACTCCGAGAACCTGCGGCACCACCAGAAAGCCATCGACGGCCACGTCAAACTGGCGCGCAACCTGGCACGGCATCTGCCGGTCACGGAGGACTTCGACCGGTGGCATCTGCAGACGCAGTGGATGCAGGTCGAAGCGGTTCGCACCGGCGTGCTGCACTGGCGCGCCGGCTGGCCGCGTACCGCCGGCACCATCGTGTGGCAGCTGAACGACCTCTGGCCCGTGGTCTCGTGGTCGGCGATCGACGGTGCCGGTCGCTGCAAACCGTTGTACTTCGCGCTGCGCGAGATGTACGCGCCCAGGGTCGTGACGATCGAGCCGAACGGGGAGGGGCTGGAGTTCTGCGCCGTCAACGATGACGACGCGACGTGGCGGACGACCGTGCAGATCACGCGCCGCCGCGTGGACGGCCGGTTCATCGCCGCTGAGTCGGTGCCGCTCTCGGTGCCGCCGCGAGCGGTCGGCCGGGTCGCGCTCGCGCGGGCGATCTCGGAGGCCGACGATCCCGAGGCGGAGTTCATCGTCGCCTCCGCTGACGACCGGCGTACGATCTGGCACTTCGCGGCGCCGTCGCGAGCCCGGACGGGCACACTCCCGCCCGACCTGACGGTCACCGTCGTCGACGGCGGTCTGGACCTCGCGGTCTCGTCGACCGACCTGTTGCGCGACGTGCTCGTGCAACCGGATCGAATCCATCCGGCGGCGACGGTCGATCGCGGCTTCACGACGGTGCTGCCCGGCGAGACCGCCGTGTTCCGGGTCCGGGCGCCCGAGCCCCTCGACCCGGCAGCGGCACGCGCCGCGTTCGTCGTCACCTCCCTCAGGGATATCATCGGTCCGGAGTGAGGGGGGCTTCGATGACAGTTGCCCCTGAACCGCGTCGCGTCACGGCATCGCACCAGGTGGCCGGGTCACGCCGGGTCACGATCGCGGATGTCGCGCGCGAGGCGCAGACCTCGACCGCGAGCGTCTCCTACGCCCTCAACGGGCGTCCCGGGGTGTCCGCGGACACCCGCGAGCGGGTGCTCGCCGTGGCGGAACGGCTCGGCTGGTCGCCGACGAGCGCGGCACGTTCCCTGGCGGGTGCGCGGTCGGGAACCATCGGGCTCGTGCTCGCCCGCGATCCTCGGGACCTCGCCGTCGAGCCCTTCTACATGCAGTTCATCGCGGGCGTGGAGTCGACGCTCGCTCCGCGGTCGATGGGACTGCTCCTCGAGGTCGCCCCGAATGCCGCCGCCGACGTCGCCGCCATCCGGCGGTGGCAGAGGGCGCGCCGCGTGGATGGCGTGCTGCTCACGGACGTGGTCGCCGACGATCCGCGCATCGCGATGCTCACCGCGCCCGGTGCGCTGCCCGCACTCGTCGTGGGCGACCCGTGCGTCGCGGGCGGGCTGACCTCGGTCTGGACCGATGACGCGACGGCGATGCGGCAGGCGGTCGACCACCTCGCCGCGCTCGGTCACCGCCGGGTGACCAGGTTCGCGGCTCCCGGCCGGTATGCCTACACCGCGATCCGAGACTCGGCGTTCGAGGGCGCCGCCCGGTCCGCCGGCCTGGACCATGCGATCGTGCGGACCGACCTCTCGCCGGAGTCGGGAGCCACCGCCGCGCGGACCGTGCTCGCGTCGGCGCGGCCACCCACCGGCCTGCTCTTCGACAACGACGTCATGGCGGTCGCCGCCTTGACCGCCGCCCACGACCTCGGACGCTCCGTGCCCGGGGACGTCTCGATGATCGCCTGGGACGACTCGATGCTCTGCCGGCTGGTGACGCCGGCGCTCACGGCGCTCAGCCACGATGTCGCCGCGCTCGGCGCGCACGCCGCGCGCCGTCTGCTGGACGCCGTCGACGGCGCGGCGGCGGGTGCCCATCAGGACGCGACGCCGACCCTGCGGATCAGAGCCTCCACCGGGCCGGCGCCGGCGAGCACCTGAGGCTCCCGCCCGCGGACTACCACCGGAGTTCAGGGTCCCAGCGCAGCTGGACACCGCCTCGCTCGAGCTCGTCCTGGAAGTCGCGCAGTCGGCGCGCGTCCGCACGCACCGCGGTCGGTTCGATCCCACGGTCGAGGCAGTAGGCCGCCAACGCGCCGACGGCTTCGCCGATCGACCACTCGACGGGTTGGAGTCGGTAGCTGCCGTTCGAGATGTGCGTGGTACCGATGTTCTTGGCTGCGGGCAGCAGGTTCCTCACGCGTTGCGGGAGCAGTGCGCCGAGCGGGATCTCGAACGGCTCGGGCAGCCCGCCGCCGCCGGCGCTGCCGCCGGTCGTCGCGTGGCGATCGAGCCAGTAGTAGTGGCCGACACCCACGGTGTCCGGGTAGCGTTCCGCGCCGTGGCCGTCGCGGAACGCGCGGTCGAAGTCGTGCTCGAGGATCGTCCGCTGCGCCCGGATGCGGCGTGACTCCCGGAAGTACGGCATCATCGCGAACCCGTCGTCCGTGCCGGTGACCTGCGGCGCGAGTCGGAGGCCGGGCCAGCCGACGCCGCCGTCCGGCCGCGGGGCCTCGGTCTGCAGCCAGTACAGCAGGGATCTGCTGAGCGACTTGGACCGGTCCCAGTGCAGGGATGCGTCCTCGGTACCGAAGAGCGGTCCGCCGACGTAGTCGTTCATCGGCCAGTTCACGATCACGATGTCGCTCTCGTACGTGCCGTCCTCGAACTGACGTCGGGCGGCGACGCGGCGATAGTTCCACAGCTCCGGTGCCTCGCCCATGTTGCGGTGATCCACGTCGATGGCGAATGGGTCGTCGTCGGGGTTCACGTGCAGCGTGTACTCGCGCGCGATCGACCCGTCGTGGGCCGCGCGACGGAATCCGAGCATCGGCTCGCCGTCGAGCTGCGGCGGACGCCAGTCCCGGAAGAAGTCGTAGTCGGCCGGGCGGTCGATGGTGTGATCCTCGCCCTCGAGGTGCTCGACCGCGAAGCACCACGTGACGCTCTGCATGTCGGACGGGTCGGCCGTCTCGGGCGCGCCGGGTTCGCCGGTCTCGTGCCGGCTCTCGCGCCCGGTGACGAACTCCACCCCGCCGAGTTCCAGGAGATCACCGAGCTCGGTCGCGTCGAGCACGTACGGGGCGGAGAGTTCACGCACCGTGCCTTCCCGGTCGCGCACCTCCACCGCACTGATCAGGTCGCCATCGGCGTGGACGGCGATCGGTGTCGCCTCCCGCAGGATCGTGAGCTTTCCGGATGCCTCGTATGGGCGGAGCAGCCCGTCGATGACGGAGAGGATGACCTTGGGCTCGACGCTCAACGGGCTCACCCACGCCGCGCCGGGGTTCAGATGCCGATCGGCTCTGGCCGCGGCGGTCAGGGGATAGTAGGTGCGGTAGTGCTCCCGGACCAGGTCGCGGAACTGCGAGTAGCTGCGGTTGCGACCGGTCGTCTCGATGCGGCGGTGCTCGTCGCTCGGCACCAACTGTGCGGTCAACTGCCCACCGAGCCACGGGGTCTGCTCGGTCATGATCACTGACCTTCCTCGGCGCAGGGCGGCGAGGGCGGCGGAGACGCCGCCGACGCCGCCGCCGACGATGAGAAGATCAGCTTGCTGGTGCGCCACGAGAGAACCTCTTTCTTTCTCGAAAATATAACGCACTTTTCGCGACGCTTGACAAGTAAAATCTCACTGGGCGACGACTCGCCCTAGAATTCCAGCACCGATCGATCGAAGGGATCACATGCGCGCGAAGGAGCGGCGGCCGTCGCTTGCCGAGGTGGCAGGCGCGGCGGGGGTCTCGATCTCCACCGTGTCGAAGGTCGTCAACGGGGCCCCTGACGTGGCGGCCGACACACGCGTGCGGGTCGAGTCGGTGCTTCGCGACAAGCAGTACCTCTCGCCCAAGCAGCGTGCACGCAGCGACGTGGCGACCGTGGTGGTCGTCCTGGCGAGCTCCAGCATGTCGTCGCCGCTGACGGTGGAGCTCCTGCGAGGCACGATGCGGGCGGCGCACGAGGCCGACCTCGAACTCGTCCTCCTCGACCTGCCCGACGGAACCCCCGCAGTCCGCTGGCTCGAGCGGACCAAGCGGAACGGCCCGACCGCGGTCATCGCCGTGAAGTCGCGACTCAGCGCCGAGGAACGCGGCATCCTCGCCAAGAACGGCGTCCCGCTCGTTGAGGTCGACACCTATCAGCTGCCGGCCAGCGACTCATACTCGGTCGGAGCGACGAACTTCGCGGGCGGGATGGCGGCGACGCAGTACCTGCTCGAGCTCGGGCACACCCGTATCGGGTTCCTCGGCGGCGACGCCGTCACGCAGGCGTCACTCGGCCGGAAGCATGGGCACCTCGCCGCGCTCGCATCCGCCGGGATCCCGGCGGGCACCGACCTCGTCGAGGAGGGCGAGTTCACGTACGAGTCGGGATTGCATGCGGCGCAGGAACTCCTCGGGCGACCGGACCGCGTGACGGCGATCTTCGCCGCGAGCGACGCGCAGGCCGCGGGCGTGCTGGAGGCGGCGCGGCTCGCCGGACTCTCGGTGCCGCAAGATCTCAGCGTCATCGGTTTCGACGACCAGCTCGTCGCGCGAATGACGGCGCCGCAATTGACGACCATTCGCCAGCCGTCCGAGGCGATGGGTGCGTACGCCGTCGAGGTCGCCCACAAGCTGCTGCTCGGTGGGTCGCCTGCTGCGTTCCACACCGACCTCGCGACGGAGCTCGTCACACGAGGGTCGACAGCACCCCCGGCAAGTCTCGAAACTTCTGCTTGATATTTTCGGTAACTCTGGTACTTTTTCCTCGATGCGCCGTGGAGCGCGTCCCGAGTCCGAAGGAGTACTTCATGCGAGTAAGCCGTTCCCGCGGAACCGCCATCGCGCTCACCGGTGTCCTCGCCGTGTCCCTCGCTGCATGCACGGGCACCGGCGACTCCGGAGCATCCGGCCCCGTCGATCTGAAGATGGCGCTGTGGTCCTCGAACGAGGACCACCTGGCGCTTCTGCAGGAGATCGGCGACGCCTACGTGGCCGAACACGGCGACGAGGTCGCGTCCATCACGTTCGAGCCCGTCACCAACCCTGACTACATCGCGGGTCTCACCACCCAGATCGCGGGCGGCGACGTGCCCGACCTCGCGTGGATCCCCGAGGCCAGCGGCCCGGAGTTCGTCGACGCGGGCATCGTGCACGACGTCCGCGACGTCTTGGAGTCGACCGACGGCTACGATCTCGACGACATCCTCCCCGCGGCCATCGCACCGTGGCAGGACGAGGAGGGCGGCGTCTACGCCTATCCGTTCTCGAACTCGCCGTTCGCCCTGTACGTGAACGAGACCCTGCTCGCCGCTGCCGGTCAGCCGGACGTGAAGGCCCTGGTCGGCACGCCGGAGTACACCTGGGAGACCATCACCGACATCGCGGCTGCGACGAATGCCGCGACGGGGGCCACTGGTCTGAACGTGCCGACGTTCAACCCCACGAACTGGAGCGCGGTCACCATGCTCGGCAACGCGTGGGGCGCGATGCCCTGGTCCGAGGACGGCACCTCCTGCGAGTTCGCCTCGCCCGAGATGGTCGAGTACCTCACCTGGTACCAGGAGCAGATCGCTCGCGGCGCCATCCCCGCGGTCTCCGGGAACGCGGCCCCCGACGCGTTCGCGAGCGGCAACGTCGCCTTCAGCGTCGCACAGCTCAGCCAGTCGGGCAGCCTCGACGACAGCTTCGAGTGGTCGTTCCTCCCGCTGCCTGCCGGCCCTGAGGGCTACCACCCCATCGTCGGCCAGGCCGGCGTGAGCGTGCTCGAGCGGAGCGAGCACAAGGACCAGGCCGCCGGGTTCCTCGCCTACCTCACCAACCCGACGAACGCCGAGCTCCTCGCGCAGTTCTTCCCGCCGCCCCGTGAGTCGCTGCTCAACGTGGAGACGCTGTCGCAGGCCGCGCCGAAGCTGTCGCCCGAGGAGATCCAGACCGCGATCATCGACGTGGTGCCCGAGGCCGAGGTGAAGCCGCAGCACGCCGTGCTCTCGCAGTTCTCCGACAAGGTCCGCGCCGGGCTCGACCCCGTGTGGTCCGGCGGCGACGTCGAGACCGCCGTCACCGGCATCTGCGAGCAGATCTCGCCGACGCTCGCGGGCTGACCCGGGTGTCCGCGAGCACTTCCGCGGCGACCGGCAGAAGTGCCGCGCCGAGCCGGCGGTCCCGTCCCGATGCGGACCGCTGGCTCGGCGCGGCGTTCGTCGCCCCGCAGGTTCTGGGCGTCATCGTCCTCGGTGTCGTGCCGTTCATCTTCGTCATCTGGTACAGCTTCAACGAGTGGCGCCCGCTCACGGGGCAGATGGAGTTCATCGGGGGCGACAACTATTCCCGCCTCATCGCCGACCCCACCTTCTCGGCATCGGTCGTCGCCAGCCTGTTCTTCAGTGCAGGGGTTTTGGTCCTCAACCTCGTGATCGCGATCAGCCTCGCGGTGCTCCTCAACCGCCGGATGAAGGGGATCACGGCATTCCGCACGATCTTCTTCTCGCCGGTCGTCGTGTCGATCGTCGCCTGGTCCGTGACCTGGGGATTTCTGCTCGCCCCGGCCGGAGGGATCAACGGTGCGCTGAAGCTGCTCGGCATCGACGGGCCGAACTGGCTCGCCGATCCGTCCACCGCGCTGATCTCGCTCGTCGTGGTGCAGGTGTTCAAGGGCGTCGGCATGAACATGGTGCTCTTCCTCGCCGCGCTGCAGAGCGTGCCGGAGGAGATCCGGGAAGCCGCGCAGCTCGACGGCGCGTCACCGTGGCGGTCGTTCTGGTCGATCACGGTCCCGATGATCGCTCCGACCATCCTGCTCACCGGCATCCTTACCACCATCGGCTCGCTCGAGGTGTTCGCACCCGTGCAGCTGCTCACCGGCGGAGGGCCCGGCGACTCGACGAACGTGCTGCCGTTCTTCCTGTATCGGACCGCCTTCGTCAGTCAGCAGTTCGGATACGCGAGTGCGATCGGCGTGGTGCTGTTCGTCATCATCCTGGCGCTGACGATGCTCCAGTGGTCGACCCGCAAGAGGTGGGTGCACGATGAGGTCTGACGCATCCAGGAAGGCCCGGAGCCGCTCGACCATCACCACCGTCACGCTCTATGCGCTCCTCGTGGTGGTCTCGCTCCCGTTCCTGTACCCCACGCTGTGGATGTTCTTCTCGTCGTTCAAGCCGGCGAACGAGATCTTCATGCAACCGCCCACCCTGCTGCCGCAGGAATGGACGCTCGAGGGGCTCGAGCAGGTGTTCACCGCACAGCCGTTCCTCCAGCAGTACTGGAACTCGATCTACATCGCGGTGGTCGTCACGGTGGCGTCCATCCTGCTCTCGGCGATGGCCGGGTATGCGTTCGCGCGCATCCGCTTCCCGCTGCGCAACGCCGCGTTCACGCTCATGCTCGCCGCCATGATGGTGCCGACCGAGGTCACGATCATCCCGATCTTCACGGCGGTCAACGCCATGGGACTGAACGACACCCATTGGCCACTGATCCTGCTGCCGATCTTCGGGCCGACGGCGGTCGTGTCGGTCTTCATCTTCCGGCAGCACTTCCTCTCCTTCCCGAAGGAGTACGAGGAGGCGGCCCGGCTTGACGGCGTGAGCCGAGCGGGCGTGTTCTTCCGGATCGCGTTGCCGCTGGCGAAACCGGCCATCGCCGCCGTCGGCATCATGGCGTTCCTGCGTTCGTTCAACATGTACTTCGAGGCGCTCATCTTCCTGCGAACGCCCGAGAACTTCACGCTCGGACTCGCCATCACGCGCTACCAGGACTTCTACGGCGAGCAGATGTGGAACACCCAGCTCGGCGCCGCCTCGCTGACCGTGGTCCCCATCCTCATCGTGTTCCTGATCGCGCAGAAGCAGTTCGTCCAGGGGTTGGCGCAGACGGGCCTGAAGGGCTGAGATTCGACCGATCATATACCGAGAAAAGATGAACTAATTCTCGAAATTAACTGGACATTCGCGGAAACGCTTGGCTAGCCTGGCGTCACCCTGGGCGCGCACGTCGTCGTGCCGCCCCGAGCAAAGGAGCTGCAATGTCACTTCGTTCTCGCTGTGCCGCACTCGCGGTCGCGGCCGCGGTGCTGTTCACGGGCGCCGCGGTCGCGCCCGCGCAGGCCGCCCCGCCACCGCCCGAGGCCGACGAGCTGCCGATCTTCACCTCGACCGGCCCCGTCATCGATCCGTACACCACCGAGACGTGGAACCCCACGCAGGAGTTCATCTTCCCCACGCTGTTCCATGCCGGCGAGCACCTCGAGGACCCGCTGGGGGAGTGGTACTTCTACTTCGGCCCACACGACGCGCCGGGCGGCATCAACATGATGTACGGCGACTCGCTTGAGGGTCCGTGGACCTTCTACGACGGCAATCCCATCGTCAGTCGCACCTGGGCGCCGCACTACGACGTGTCCCACGTCGCCGCGGCTGAGGTCGTGTACAACGAAGAGCTCGACAAGATCGTCATGTACTTCCACGGCGAGAACGACACGAGCCGGTACGCGACCAGCGACGACGGCGTGAACTTCGAGTACGGCGACGTCTACATGACGACCGCGATGTTCGGGCAGGACGCCATCGAGGCATCCTACGGCCGGGTCTTCAAGAATCCCGAGGTCGACAACCCGGCATCCGACGTCCAGGGCTACGAGTGGGCCCAGTACTTCATGGTCAACGATCGGCAGAACACCCGCCGGGTCGGTCTCGCCGTCTCCCACGACGGCCTGACCTGGGAGCCGCGGCCGGGCTGGGTCGCCGAGCCGAACGTCGTGACCGGGCCGAACATCGCTCCGTCGGGCTTCTGGCAGTACAACGGGGACAACTACGTGCTCTTCCACGGCAGCGTCGGGAAGATCTTCGCCAAGCGCGTCGACGAGCACCTGCGTTCCTACGGCGAGACGCAGGTGCTCTACGTGCCGAGCGTGCTGCCACCGGAGGCCGGCCGGTCGTCGTCGCCACGCATCATCGAGCACGACGGACAGCTGCAGATGTTCTACGAGGCCGGCGTGCGCGGCCACACCACCATCTTCCGCGCCGTGCTCGACCCTGACGGGGTCCGCGACCCGCTGAACCAGCGGCCCGACGACCCGATGTACGAGCAGTGCCAGGCGCCGGGGTCGGACGAGTTCGAGGATGGCGAGCTCGGCGAACAGTGGTCGGTCGTCGGCGGGACCGCCACGAGCCCGCGGCTCGAGGACGGTGCGCTCGTGCTCGACACCGCGGTGGCCACCACCGCGAACTTCGGTCGCGCGCCGACGGTCCGGCAGCAACTCCCGGTCGGGCAGACGTGGGAGTACACGACGGAGCTCGAGTTCGACCCGACGCAGATCCACCAGCAGGCTGGGCTCTTCCTGCACCGGGACGACCGCAACAACGCACGCGCGGTGTTCGGCTTCGCGCGTCAAGGTGGCGAGGACTACAAGCTCCGGTTCGACTTCACGTGGAAGCGCAACAACGTCGACCGGTTCAACACGTGGGTCTGGGAGGACGCGTACTTCCCGGGTGACACGACCGGGGACCGCGTCTGGCTCCGGGTGACGAACAGCGGGCTGCACATCACCGCGTCGCTGTCGACCGACGGGCAGACCTTCATGAAGCTCGGTCAGCCGATCCCGACCGCCGAACTCGCCCCGACGACCGTCGGGGTCGGTGCGGCGCGCAGCACGGCCGAGATCGCCGAGATCCCGGCCGCGTTCCACTGGTTCCGCGGGACGCCGAACGTCCAAGAGCCGCTGTCCTGCGACCCGCCGGCGCCGCACCAGGCACCCACGGTGAGCGGCTCGCTCGACGGCCGGACGGTGACCCTCGAGGCCCAGCCCTTCGGAACCGCGACCATCGCGAACTTCGGCTACACGATCGACGGGGGCCGCTTCGTGACGTACACGGGCCCGTTCGAGGTCGCGGGGACGGACGCGGCGACGATTCGCTTCAGTGCTCGGGACTCGTATGGTCTGAAGTCGGAAGACGGGGTGATCGAGATCCCGAGCATCGCGGACGATGCGGTCAAGCCGCAGGTGACGCTCGCGTCGCCGGGAGCGCCGGGTCCGTTCCGAGCACTCGAGATCGACCTCGACGCGACCGACGACGTCGGGTTGGCGAAGATCGTCGCGAACATCTACGACGCGAACGGCGTCCTGGTGAGATCGACGCAGACCGCGGCGAACGGGGCCACCTCCGCCACGCACACCGCTTCGGTGACACTGCCCGACGGCTCGTACACGCTGAGGTTCAACGCGCACGACCTGAACGGCAATGTGTCGCAGACCGGGAGCTTCGCCTTCACGCTCGACTCGACCAAGCCGACCGCGACGGTCAAGGAGGGCGCGCCGTACACGGTGCGAACCGGTGACACGTACGACGTGATCTCGTTCAAGCTGCACGACGCGCAGCGCATCGACCGGGTCGAGCTCAACGGCACGGTCAAAGACCTCGTGAACGATCCGTGGTCCGACGTGAACTTCATCGCGCCCGGCGCGTTCGGTGCGGTCTCGGGCTCGAACACCCTCGTGGTGTTCGACGTCGCCGGCAACAGCGAGACGTACACCTTCACCCTCAACTGAGCGCACGAACGCCGAGGTCCCTCGCCCGACGGGCGAGGGACCTCGGTTTCGACCGTTCGGCCGGAACCCTATGGTGCGGGGACGGCGATCCGCGCCGTGAAGGTCGCGCCCTTCGCACCCGAGACCGGGACGGAGAGCTGCACCGTCGGCGACGTCTGGATGGCGGTGACGCCCGGGGACGTCGACACCACCGATGCACCGACGACATGCAGCTCGACGACCAGTGGGGTCGTGCGCGCCTGTGTGGGGTCGACGACCGACAGCACGTACTCGTCGCCGTCGCGCTCCAGCGTCACGGATGCCGCGCCGGTGACCGAGAGCAGGGCCGCGCCGTCGCGGGCCACGGTGGCGGTGCCCGTCGACCAGAAGTTCGCGGCGACCGATCCGTCCGCGACGTGCTCGACGGCCGTCACGGCCGACGTGTCGGCGAGCACCCGGACACCCGGCGTCTGGGCGTAGCCCTCGGTCGCCGCGGCGTCGGCGCCCGGCAGCAGCACGTAGCCGTAGCCGGCGTTCGTCGGCGCTGCGCCGTGGTCCACCCAGAGGGTCGTGTATCGGTCGGTGCGCGTGTCGGACGAGCCGCTCGCTGCGTTGATCGCCGCCCACGTCCCCGTCCGGTCCTCGGTCAAGGCCTTGAGCGTCGTGTCGCCGAGCAGGACGTAACCGGTCTCACTCTCCCCGGTCGTGAGGTGCGCCCACGAGGCATCCGCGTGGGTTTCTGCGGTGCCGGGCGTGGTGCCCGCAGCAGCGCCGTCGACGAGCAGCTCCGACGCCGAAGCGACGGCCCTGTTCTCCAGCACGGTCTCGATCCGCCGTGGCGCACCGTCCCAGCCGTTGCCGCTCACCGCGGCCCGGGTGATTCCGGAGCCGAGCGCGACCACCTCGTCGCCGAAGAAGAACCACGACTTGCGGGCGGAGAGATCGGACCCGAAGGCGTCGAGCACCATGCCGGTGGCCGCGGCGGTGCCACCCGCGCCCGTGACGCCGCCCGCGAAGGTGTTCGTCGGCGCGGTGTGCGCGCCACTGGTGGCCGAACGGACGTGCGTGTCGACCGTGGTGCCGGCCAGACGGTACCGGTTCACGGTCGCCCAGAAGTCTCCGCCGTACGCCGGCTCCGCGTCGTACAGGTACGTCATGCCGTCGGCGGTGTACCAGGAGCGGGAGTTCTCGGAGTTGATCGCCTCGTACGTCTTGATGCGCGTGCTCGACATCGCGATTCCGACCGCGCTGGCATCCCCGTGGTGGATGACGCGCCCCATGCTGTTGTAGACCCACGTGCCGTGCAGGGGAGGAGCCGCCGACCCGGCGAGCGCCTCGACGCCCCACTCGAGCTCGGTGAGCGAGCCGCCCTGCCAGAAGTCATCGCGCTCCGTGGCGGTGAGGTGGCGGGCGACGATCCCCCGGATGACGTCGCCGTCCGCCGATGGTGCCCCGGCGGCGATGCCCAGCATCGCACGCAGCGTCGTCGCGCCCGCGGCGTGGTCGGGGTTGTACTCGCGCGAGATCTCGCGCCCCCGCACGGAGTCCATCATCGTCCCCTCGAACATGACGGGGTCGAACGCGTCGCTCACCCAGCCGTAGACGTTCGCGACATCCGGGTCGACCACCTCCCACGGGCTGCCGTCGAGCAGCAGCAGGAGATCGGCGAGATTCACGAGGAAGGAGATGCCGTAACCGCCCGTGTAGGGGTAGTCGGTGTGCTGCAGGAATCCGCCGTCCCAGTGGAAGCCGTCGCCGGTCGGTGTGACCTCGAACTCGGCTCCGACCTGGTCGCGCGCCTGCGCGACCTTGCCCGCGTCGCCGACGATGATCCCGCGGAGGCCGACGACCATCGCCTTCCAGACGCGGTTCGCCCCGGTGAGCCCGACGGTCGGGCTGAACACGTCGATCGCATCCATCGCATCGTCGCGCACGTCGGCGTCGAGCTCGTCATAGAGGATGACGGCGAGCTCGTTCACCTCGAGCGGAAAGCCGATCTCGAGGTACCACCAGTTGCCGGTGTCGGGCGTGGTCGCGTTGTAGCGGTTGGCGATCATCCAGTCGAAGACCCGGAGGGTCTCGGCAAGCGCACGGGCGTCCCCGTGGAGCGGGCTGCCGGGGGTGGCCCACGACGTCGCGATGGCTTTCAGACGCCGGAACGCGGTGAGCGACTGCGCCTGATCGGACGTGGCGAGGTCGGCCCAGGGTTCGCCTGCAACGGTGATCGAGTCGAGGTAGCCGGTCGCGAGGGCGGCCTCGGAGGCGATGACGGATGCGAACGGCTCGACCCCGGGGTCGATCGTGGGTGAGCCGATGAGGAGCTCGCGCCAGCGTTCGCGTGCATCGACGAACTCCGGAGCGACCTCGCCGCCGCCTGCGCAGTCGTCGCCCACGGGACTCCACCGGAACCAGTCGAAGTTCGCATCGATCTCGGGCGCGGAGCTCGTCGCGCCGCGGAACGCGGTCGGACCGATGCGGTTCGGTGCGAACGCGCCGAGGGATGCCGCCGACCCGACACTCTGGAAGGTCGAGCCGTCGGTGGAGTACGACCCGCGCACGTGCGATCCGTCGCTCGTCATCCGCAGCCAGAAGCGGGGTCCGCTCGTGGTCGGGAGGGCGATGGAGGCCGAGACGCCCGCGCGGTTGAACTGCACTCGCCGCTGCCCGGAGTAGTACACGTCGAGCGCGACCCACTCGCTCGCGCTCTCCCACAGCATGAGCCCGGCCTGCTGATAGGCGGCGGTGGGTGCGATCTCCACGGAGACCGTGGCCTCCCACTGGCCGGTCGGCACGTCTTGCGCGATGAAGGGCGCCGCCGGGGAGTTGACGGCGACGGTGGGGAGGACGAGTTCCCCGTCGGCGACCGTCGCGTGCACCGGTCCGTTCACGACGTGCGGCCACACGGCGCCGTCCACCGCGGTGCCGCCGAACTCGTCGGAGCCCGGGCCGGCGCAGTACTCATGGAGCGGGCCGTCGCAGGCGGCGATCCGCGCAGCATCCGGACTCCATCGGAACCAGTCGAACGACGCGTCGATCTGAGGTGCCGTGCTGCTGGCGCCGCGGAAGGCGACCGGTCCGATGCCTGTCGGGGCGAACGCGCCGAGGGGTGCCTGGGTGCCGATGGCCGTGAACGTCGTGCCGTCGGTCGAGTAGCTGCCGGAGACACGGGTGCCGTCGCTCGTCATCCGAAGCCAGTAGGTCGATCCCGCCCCACTCGGCAGTGCGACGAAGTCGGTGACCCCACCGCGGTTGAACTGCACGCGCTTCTGCCCTGCGGAGTAATAGACGCTGAGCGCGATCCACTCGGTCGCGTTCTCGCGGAGCATGATGCCGGCCTGTTGGAACGCGCCGGCGAGTGAGACCGTGACCTGGGTCGTCGCCTCCCAGCCGCCGGCAGGAAGGGGCTGCTGGAGGTGCGGGGCGGTGCCGGCGTTGTGCGCGACGGTCGGCAACACGAGTGCGCCGTCGACGACGGATGCGCTCACGGTGCCGTGGCTGGAGGTCCACGTCCCCGGGTCGACGCTCGATCCGTCGAACTCGTCAGAGCCCGGTCCGGAGCATCCTGCGAACAGCGGGTCGGACGGCGGGCCCGCGAAGTCGTCGGCGGCCGCGGGCGCCGAGACGATCAGCAGGGAGCCCAGCAGGGCCGTGACGGTCGCGAGGACAAGGGGCGTGCGTGCGTTCGGCATGAGCTCTCCATCGAGCAATCGTTGCATATAATGAAACAGGAATGCACTGAGTACAACGACGCTAGCCTGCTCCTCGCCCCGCCGTCAACGCCGGCGCGAGGAGACAGCCTCAGGGCCGGACCGGCACGCTCCCCACCGAGTCCGGATGCCGCTCGCTGAGCGGTGACGAAGCGCGCGGTCAGAGACCGCCGACGCTGGGGTACCAGTCGGGGCGGCGCTCGTCGACGTGGAAGCGCGCGTAATAGTCGCCGTGCTCCTCGAAGTACCGCTCGTACTTCTCGACTTTCTCGGGGTCGAGCTCGACCCCGAGGCCCGGACCCTTCGGCACGGCGATCGACCCGTCGACATACGGCATGAGACCGCCGACGATGATGTCGTCCTCGAGGTAGTGGTAATGCGCGTCGCCCGCGGTCGACATCTCCGGGATGGTGCTGGCCGTGTGCAGCATCGCGGCCAGCTCGATGCCGAACTCTGATCCGGAGTGCATGGCGACACCGAGGCCGAACGTTCGGCAGACGGCGGCAAGCTCCTTCACGCCGCGCGGGCCCTCCCAGTAATGGAGGTCGGTGAGCACGATGTCCACGGCGCCCAGGCGGATGCCCGGGGCGAGGTCGTCGAATCGTGCCGGATACATGTTGGTGGCGATCGGGATGCGCACCTGCTCGCGCACGGCCGCATTGCCGGTGAGACCCCACGACGGGTCCTCGTAGTACTCGGGCGCGATCGCTTCGAGACGGTGGCCCATTCGGATCGCGGTCGGCACCGACCACACGCCGTTCGGATCGATGCGCAGGCGGTAATCGGAGCCGAGGCGATCGCGGCACAGCTCGAGCGCACGCACCTCCTCCTCGGGCGCCATCACACCGGCCTTGAGCTTCATCGCGCTCACGCCGAGCGTCTCGGTGAGTTCCTCGCAGAGGTCGGCCATGTCCTCCGCTCGGGTGTCGTCGCCGCCGCCCGGGCGGTCGTAGCGCCAGAAGAGATAGGCGATGAACGGAATCTCGTCGTGCAGGGCGCCACCGAGCAGGTCGCTCATCGGCCGGCCGAGGATCTTGCCCTGGATGTCGAGGCACGCCATCTCGATCGCCGCGTACAGCCGCGCATTCGACATGTAGTAGATCGAGCGCAGCACCTTGAGCTTGATGACCTCGAGCTGGAACGGGTCGAGGCCGATCAGGCGCGGCTTGAGCTTCAGGATGGCACCGCGCTGGTCTCCGCCGCCCACTTCGCCGAGGCCCACAACGCCCTCGTCCGTGACGATCTCGATGATCGTGCGGACGAAGTAGCCGGGGTGAACCCCCGTCGAATGGCGGAGCTTGGCGTTGGTCGGGATGGCGACGGTGCGGGCCCGCAGATCGATGATGTGCATGTCCCGGAGCCTAGCCGAAAAAGTCCGACTTGGTTTATTCAGTGCAACGGGCGTATTGTCTGATGCAACAGTTCAGTACCGCCGAGCCGCGCTGTGAGTTCGACTCCGCGCTTGATGATCGAGGATGCTCATGACCAATCCGTACGAATACGCCGTCCCAGTCCAGGAGCTCATCGATCGCTACCGCGCGACGTACTCCGGCGCCGTCTACGACGTGCTCGACGGGCTCGGCTACCCGCACCAGGCGCTCGCCACCGACATCAAGCCGGTCGACAACAGGTGGGTCATCGCGGGCCCGGCCTTCACGATGAAGGGCATTCCCGAGCCGACCGGCGACGAAAAGCTCCGCTCCCGCCGGATCCATATGTTCGAGGCGATGAAGCAGACCGGCGTGCCGATCATCGACGTCCGCGACTGCAGTTTCGACACGCAAGCCGCGCACTACGGCGAGATGAACGCCACGGTCGGCGCGTCGTGTGGAGTCATCGCGGCGCTTGTGGACGGTGGCTCCCGCGACACCAAGTTCCTGCTCGAGCGCGACTTCCCCGTATTCGCCCGCTACCTCACGCCCGTCGAGGCCGTGAGGCGCTGGAGCTACTACGACTGGCAGCTGACCGTCTCCTTGCGAGGCGCGCTGACGAGCACCGTGCAGGTGTCGCCTGGGGACTTCATCATGGGCGACCTCGACGGCGTCGTGGTGGTCCCGCGCGACCTCGTGGTCGAGGTGCTCGAGAAGACCGAGGAGCTCATCCGCCACGAAGACCAGGTACGGGCGGAGTTCGACGAGGGCCAGGACCCCGTCGACGTGTACCGGCGCCACGGCCGCCTGTGACCGGCCTGCGGTAGCGTCGCGGGCGAGGGGAAGGAGGCGTGGGGTGTTCGACTTCACGGGATTACGCGCGCTCGTGACCGGCGCGACCAGCGGCATCGGCGCGGCCATCGCGTCTGCGCTCGAGGAGCGCGGCGCCGTCGTGCTCCGGCACGGACTTGAAGGCGCGGATCCCGGGCTCGACCTCGACCTCGGAGTTCCGGATGCTGCGCGGCGGCTCGCGGAGCGGGCGCTCGCGGGTGGTCCGGTGGACGTCGTCGTGCTGTCGGCGTCGCTACAGATCCGGTCGCCATGGAGGGAGCTGTCGGCGGACGACTTCGACCGGCAGCTGCGCGTCAACCTGACGTCGGGCGTCGAGCTCCTCAAGGGCCTCGTGCCGGGGATGCAGGAGCGAGGCTTCGGTCGCATCGTCGCGATCGGCAGCGTGCAGCAGGTGCGCCCCCACCCCGACATGATCGCGTACGCGGCGTCCAAGGCCGCGCTTGCGAACGTGACGCAGAACCTCGCGCGCCAGCTCGCGCCGGCGGGCATCACCGTGAACGCGCTTTCGCCCGGCGTGGTCCGCACGCCTCGGAACACCGAGGCGCTCGCCGACGAGGCGTACCTGAAGACGGTGCTCGGCGGCATACCCGCCGGCAGAATCGGCGATCCCGCCGACTGCGTGGCCGCTGCGCTCCTGTTGTGCTCGCGCGAGGCCGGCTACATCACCGGCCAGGACATCACCATCGACGGCGGGATGACCCTGTGAATGCTGCCCGCGAGTCGCTCCAGCGGTGCGCGCGTGACGGTGAGCGCCGATGGGCTGAGGTGCTGAGCCGCTGATGCCGCAGTGGGACATGCCGCCCGCGGAGCTCGAGGCCTATCGCTCCGACTTCCGCGAGCCGGACGACTTCGACGAGTTCTGGGCGCGGACCATGGCGGAGGCGCGGTCGCATCCGCTGGACCTCGCGACCCAGCCAGTCGACGCCGCGCTCCCGTTGCTCGACATCGACGACGTCACGTTCTCGGGCTTCGGCGGGCACCGCATCCGCGCGTGGTTCCTCCGGCCGCGCGGCGCGACCGGTCTGCCGGTGGTCGTGGGCTTCCAGGGCTACGGCGGCGGGCGCGGGCTCTCGCACGAGTGGACGATGCTGCCGTGCGCGGGCTATGCGCATCTCGTGGTCGACACCCGCGGGCAGGGGTCCGGGCATCGTGTGGGCGCCACGGCCGACCCGATCGGCTCCGGTCCCCACGTCGCCGGGTTCCTGACCAGCGGCATCCGATCGCGCGAGCAGGTGTATCACCGGCGGGTCCTGACCGACGCAGCCCGGGCTGTTGAGGCGGCGGCGGCCCTCCCCGGCATCGACCCGTCGCGGATCGTCACGTCGGGCGCGAGCCAGGGTGGGGCCATGTCACTGGCCGCCTCGGTGCTCTCGGCCGACCTGCCCAATCCGCCCGTCGCGGCCTTCATCGACGTGCCGTTCCTCCAGGACATCGGGCGCGCGATCCGCATCGTGTCGACGGGTCCGACGCGCGAGATCGCAGCCTACTTGCGCGCCCACATCGACGCTGAGGCGGAGGTCGCCCGTACCCTCGGCTACCTCGACGGCCTGGCCTTCGCCGCCCGCGCACGGATTCCCGCGAGCTACTCCGTCGGGCTCATGGACGACGTCTGCCCGCCCTCGACGGTGTACGCCTCGTTCAACCGGTACGCCGGGCCGAAACACATCGACGTCTATCCGTTCGCCGGGCACGAGGGCGGCGGGGCGCACCAGCACGCGCGCCAGTTGCGGTATCTGAGGGAGATGCTCCCGGACTGAGTGAGCGCGTTCGGCGAGGCGTGGGCGCGGTCAGCGGCCGAGCGCCTCGCTGACCGCGCGCGCGATCCGGATCAGCTCGGTGCCGAAGTGCTCGATCTGCGGCTCCATCCGGTAGTCGGGGCCGGAGAGGGTGATCGCTGCGATGGGCTCGCCGTCGGCGTCGACGATCGCGGACGCCAACCGGGTGACGTCGTCGTGCCGGTCGACCGCGGCCCAGCCGCGCTCCACGGCCTCATCGACGTCTGCACGCAGCTGCGGGACGTCGATCGGCTCCTGGCGGGCGGTCGCGTCGGCCTCGAGGCTCGCAATGAGCTGGTCGCGGCTCTCAGGATCGAGCTCGGCGAGCACGGCGCGACCCATCGCGGTGCGGTGCATCGGCAGGCGCGAGCCGACGGCGCTGCGCACGCGGATCGAACGGTCGGGCTGCTCCTGTGCGATGAAGACGACCGACGTGTCCTCGAGGATCGCGAGGTGCACGGTCTCCTGCGAGAGGTCGCGCAGCTCGGCGAGGAACGGCTGCGCAACACTGCTGAGCTCCTCTCGCCGCGACTTGTACTCGCGGGCGAGCCAGAGGCATCGGCTGCCCAGGACGAAGCGGCGGTCGACGCTGCGCTGCTGGACGTAACTCATCTGGCGGAGGGTCGCCAGCAGCCGCGACACCGTCCCCTTGTCGATCTCCGCGCGGGCGGCGACCTCGGTCACGCCGATTCCCTCCGGGGCTTGGGCGACGATCTCCAGGATCGTGAGGCCGCGGACGAGCGTGCGTGCGGCAGACGTGCCGACCTCCGTTGGTGCGGGCATGGTGACTCCTCTGGCTGTTCTCGACGATACTGCCGAATTCGACTTGACATCGGTCGGGGAAGGCCGCATCCTGGGATCTCACTCTACACAACGATGTTGTACAAAGTGCAACAGGCTCAACGATGAGGAACAGATGACATCGACCATCGAACGTACCGCGCGGGGTCCGTCGTCCCCCGTCGTCGTTCGTCCCCGCCGCAGCAAGCTCGAGCGGATCGACAGCCTATACGGGTACGCGTTCGTCGCCCCCGTCGTGATCGGCTTCATCGTCTTCGTCGCGATCCCCATCGTCGGCGTCTTCGCGTTCAGCTTCCAGGACTACAACACGATGTCGGGGCGCAGCAGCTTCGCTGGCGTCGACAACTACGTCGCGCTCGCGGAGAGCGGTACCTTCGCCCGCGTGCTCGGCAACACCGCGCTCTTCTCCGCGTTCGTGATCCCCGCCAGCATCTTGCTCGGACTCGTGCTCGCGACCCTCGTGAACCAGCGGATCCCGGCCATTGCGATCTTCCGCACGGCCTACTTCGTGCCCGTCGTGATCTCACTGGTCGCCTGGTCGCTGGTGTGGGAAGTGCTGCTGCAGGACTCGGGCGGCATCAACGGATGGCTCGCGATGATCGGCATCGACGGGCCCAACTGGCTCGCCGACAAGAACGTCGCGATGGGCACGATCATCGTCGTGCAGGTGCTCAAGGGCGTCGGCGTGAGCATGATCCTCTTCCTCGCCGCGCTCCAGGAGGTGCCCGTCGAGCTGGTGGAGGCGTCGAGGATCGACGGCGCCGGCCGCTGGCAGACCTTCCTCCACGTCGTGGTGCCGCTCATCACCCCGACGATCCTGATGGTCGCGATCCTCGCGACCATCAACTCGCTCAAGGCCTTCGCCCAGGTGTACCTGCTGACGGAGGGCGGCCCGGAGCTCTCCACCGCCATCCTCGGCTACTACATCTACGAGCAGGCCTTCAAAGCGTTCCAGGTCGGCTATGCGTCGACCGCCGCGGTCGTCCTGTTCGCGATCGTGCTGCTGCTGACCCTCCTCCAGTGGTGGTCACGACGGAGGTGGGTCTTCAATGAGTCTTGACCTGAGCTACGACACCGCCGTCGAAGGCGTGGAGAAGGTCCACGACGAGCCGCCGGCGAAGCGTCGCCCGTGGATCGCGAAGGCGCTCATCTACGTCCTGATGACCCTCATCGCACTGCCGTTCGTCTTCCCCGTGTACTGGATGATCTCCACGGCGCTGAAGACCTACGGCGACGTGTTCGAGAACCCGCCGGTGCTCTTCCCCGCCGACCCGCAGTGGCACAACTTCGCGGCACCGTTCCTCACCAGCCCGTTCCTGCAGCAGTTCCTGAACTCCGTGTACATCGCGACGATCACGACGATCGGTGTGCTCGCGGTGGCGTCACTCGCTGGGTACGCGTTCGCACGCATCCAGTTCCGCGGCCGCAACGCCCTGTTCATCATGCTGCTGAGTGCGCTTCTGGTGCCGCCGGAGGTCACGATCATCCCGCTCTTCCGACTGATCTCGGCGTTCGGCTGGGTGGACAACCACCTCTCATTGATCGTGCCGTCGATCTTCGGGGTGCCGGCGGTCCTGGGCGTGTTCCTCATGCGGCAGTTCTTCATCAGCATGCCGGTCGAGCTCGAGCAGGCCGGACGCGTCGACGGGCTCGGACGCTTCGGCATCTTCGCCCGCATCGCCCTGCCCCTCGCGAAGGCGCCGATGGCCGCGCTCGCGATCCTGACGTTCCTCAACAGCTGGAACGACTTCCTCGAGCCCCTCGTGTTCCTCCGCACTCGTGAACTGTGGACGATTCCGATCGCGCTCCAGTCCTTCACCGACCCGATCACGGGCATCCCGATCTGGAACGTCCAGATGGCGGCGACGACCCTCAGCGTCATCCCCGTCCTCCTCGTCTTCTTCGTCGCGCAGCGCCAGTTCGTCCAGGGCATCGCGGGAACGGGGATCAAGTAAGCAGCACCCCGGCGGCGCCGCCGTCGGTCACGACCAGGAAGGAAAGCAGCACATGCGAAAGACACAGCGCGCCGCGATCGCGGCGATGGCCATCGCCGGCCTCGCACTCGCGGGATGCACCTCGGCGGAGACCCCCGGCAGCGAAGAACCGGTCGATCTCACCATGACGCTCTGGACCGCGGACGAAACGATCATCGCCACCTTCCAGGAACTCGCCGACGAGTTCCGCGCCGACAACCCGGAACTGGGCGAACTCACGATCGAGACCATCCCGTTCGCGGACTACGACGCCCAGCTCTCCATCCGCCTGAGCGGCGGCGACTCGCCCGATCTCGGGTGGATCGTGGAGTCGGCCACGCCGGCGTGGGTCGACTCGGGAGCGCTCCTCGACATCAGCTCGCTCAAGGAGGACGAGAGCTGGAACTTCGAGGACATCATCCCGAACCTCTACTCCGAGCTCGAGGGCGACGACGGCGAACTGTACGGGTACCCGTTCGCCGGCACGACACATCCGATCATCTACAACGCGACCGCGTTCGAGCAGGCCGGCCTGCCCACTCCGAACGAGCTGTTCGACCAGGGCGCGTGGACCTGGGAGGCACTGCGCGGATCCGCGAAGGCGCTCGTAGACGCCGGCGTCGTGACGTACGGCTTCGACATCCCGCAGTGGGGGTACACCAGTTACGCGTTGTTCACGCCGTTCCTCAAGGGCTTCGGCGCCGAGGCGTATCCCGGCGGCACGCAATGCGGGTACACCGACCCGGCCACCGTCGAGACGTTCGAGTTCGTCCACGGCATGATCTTCGAGGACGGCTCGTACCCTGCGCCCGGGAACACCTCGAGCTTCCCGACGGGCGACACGGGTATGTACCTCGGGGCGCCGAGCACGCTCGCGCAGCTGGCCGACTCCACGTTCGAGTACGACATGGCGCCCCAGCCCAAGGGCGACGTCGAGTACGACCCGTTCATCGGCCAGGCCTCCATGGTGGTCTTCGCCGACGGAGCCGCGCCCGACCTCGCGACCCGGCTCTTCGCGTTCCTCACGAGCGAGCACGGTTCCGAGACCCTGCCGTACGTCGCGCCGCGCTACTCGCTCCAGACCGAGGAGTTCATCGGCAACCTCTACCCGCAGGTGCCGGCCGAACACGCGAAGGAGTCGCTGCTCGACACCCTCGAGTTCGCGAATCAGATCCCGTACCCGGTGGCGTTCCCCGAGCTGTCGACCGCGACCAAGCCGGTGCTCGACGGCGTATGGGTCGCCGGCGCCGACATCGAGTCGCAGCTCGCGGCGGTCTGCGACGTGGTCGACCCGATCCTCGAGAAGCAGTAGGTCCGAGGTTCGAAGGCGGGGGCGCATCGGAAGGTGCGTCCCCGCCGCACTGTCAGTGGGCCGGCAGCACGACCCGGCACGTCGGAGGGGCGGAATGGACGCGATCGAGTGGGACTTCCGCGACCCGGCGGCGCCGCTGCGCGACGTGACCGGCGGCAGCCTCCAGCTGCGCGGAGCCGGCCCCCGGTGGACTGCTGACCCGATCGTCGGGGGTGCGCTCCGCTTCGACGGCGAACGCGACTTCCTCGTGATCGATGCGGCGGCCACCGGCCCGCTCAACGTCGCCGAGAAAGGCGACCGGGTGAGCGTGATCGCCCTGGTTCGGCGCGCGAACCTCGCGACGGGTTTCATCGCCGGGATGTGGCAGGAGGATGATGCGGACCCGCGTCGGCAATACGGGCTGTTCGTGAGTCTCCCGACGTACGGGGGAGCGCATCAGGCGATCGGTCATGTATCGGCCGACGGGCGTCCGAGCGAATCGCTGCCCTACAGCCGCGAGTACGCCGCCAGCGCGCGGATGATGGTGCCGGGCGGATGGCGGGTGGTGGGCTTCACGTACGACGGCGCTGAGATCACCGCGTACCTCGACGGCATCGCAGATCCCCGTCCGCACTTCCGCGAGATCGGTCCGCCGATGGGTCAGGCCCGCGAATACGCCAAGAACCCCTACGCGTATCCGCTGGGGCTCAACCGCCTGAACGTATCGGACTTCACCATCGGGGCGGTGCTTCTGAGCTCGGGGATGGGGAACCACTTCGCGGGCGACATCGCGCGCGTGCGCGTCGTGCCGGCGGCGCTGGACGCGCGGCAGATGCTGGACATCGCCGCCGAGTGGACGCCCGAAGGCGCCCCGCTCATCCACGTGGACCTCTACCGACCCAGAGCGGGCGTGCGCTCGGTCTCCGGGGGAGCCGACGGCGAAGCGTGGCCGCTCGAGGCGCTCGGTTTCTCCTCCGACGGGCCCGTAGGAGAAGTGCGGCGCAGCCGGCTCGTCGTCCCGGCGGGCGGTCGGCCCGGCCGCATCACCCTCATCCGGTTCCCCGGCTTCGCCGCCGAGCGGATCGAGGCCGTGGAGGTCGAGTTCGAGAGCGGGATCGCGGCGCTCGAGATTCGCTCCCATCACGAGTGGGGGTCGGTCGGTGCGTTGTCGCCGGGCATGCAACGGCTCTCGCTCGCCGGTGTGGGTGGCAGCATCCACGAGCTCGCGCTCGCCGTCGACCCGCGTGACGAACCAGCCGTCGTGCGCGGATTGCGGGTCTGGGCTCGGTGAGCGAGAGCACCGTTTCGACGTAGGTGGGAATCGCCCGAACGCCGAGGTCCTTGCCCTCACGGGCGGGGACCTCGGCGTTCGGCGGAGTCTGGCGCTGGGCGCTCTTACAGCGCCGTGCTCGCCTCGCCCGACGGCGTGGGCTCGTCGTCGGCGACCCAGAGCTCGTCGTCGGCGCGGAAGGTCTGCCACACCGCGTAGGCGACGCCCGCGGCCGCGACGACGCCCGCGCCGATCGCGAGCACCGAGCCGATGCCGATGCCCTTCTTCTTCTCGACCTTGGCGACCGCGGTCGGCGAGACCCGGGCGACGGCACGGCGCACGCGCACATCGTTCGCGAGGTCGCCGATCGAGAGCAGCGAGCCGAGGACGTTGCCGAGCGACCGCTCGGCCGTGTCACCCGCGGCCCTGGCGTAGCCCTTCGCCTGCTCGACCGACGGCCGAACGTACGACTCGTACCCCGTTCGCACGCGCGGGACGACCTCTTCGCGAGTGAGGTGCCCGAGCTGGCGGCTCGCCTCGCGGGCGATGTGGTTCGCGTGGTCGATGACCACTTGCTGGTTCCCCCAGAGCTCTTCGGCACTCGCGCGCAGTCGCTTGAGTTCCTTCTTGCGCTTGCGTGACAGGCTCATCCCGACCTCCATCGTTTGCGAGTCCCTCCATCTTGCCACCGAACCGTCTGGAAGCGGGGTGAGAGTCGTGAATGGCGGGGGGCGGTTGACGAAGCAGCGCGTGACACAATATGGGAATGCCGATTCCCACCGCTGTCGCTACGCTGCACACCAACTACGGCCCCATCGAGGTCGAGCTCTATGGCAACCACGCGCCGAAGACCGTCAAGAACTTCGTCGGCCTCGCGACCGGCGACATCGAGTGGACCCACCCGGCCACGGGTGAGAAGTCGACCGCGCCGTTCTACGACGGCATCATCTTCCACCGCATCATCCCCGGCTTCATGATCCAGGGCGGCGACCCGCTCGGTCAGGGCGTCGGCGGCCCGGGCTACCAGTTCGACGACGAGATCAACCCCGAGCTCGACTTCACCGAGCCCTACGTGCTCGCGATGGCGAACGCCGGCCCCGACCGCATCACGGGCGGTGGCACCAACGGTTCGCAGTTCTTCATCACCGTCGGGCCCACGACGTGGCTGCAGGGCAAGCACAGCATCTTCGGCAAGGTGAACGACCCGGCGAGTCAGGCCGTCGTCGAGAAGCTCGCCACCGCGCCGACCGACGGTCGCGACAAGCCGCTCGAAGACATCGTTATCGAGCGCGTGACCGTCGAATCCCGCTGACCGGCCCGTGAGCGACGCCGCCGGCAATTCGAACGGATTCTGTTACCGGCACCCCGACCGGCAGAGCTTCGTGCTCTGCCAGCGGTGCGGCCGGACCATCTGCGGCGAATGCCAGACCCCGGGCGCCGTCGGCGTGATCTGCCCCGAGTGCATGAAGGAGCAGCGCGCCTCCGCACCCCGCACGAAGCCGGCCGTGCTCACGCGCATGAGTTCGGCCGGGCGTCGCGGTGCGCCGGTGGTCACGTACACGCTGATCGCCGTCACGCTCGCGGTGTTCGTGCTGCAGCTGATCCCGGGTCTCGCGGTCACCGAACGGCTGGCCTACGCCGGGGTGTACTCGATCCCCGGCAACCTCGAGCCCTGGCGCATGCTCACCTCGGTGTTCGTGCACTCGACCGGGCTGATCTTCCACGTGCTGCTCAACATGTACACGCTGTGGATCTTCGGTCAGCTGCTCGAGGGCATGCTCGGCCGGTGGCGCTTCCTCGCGCTCTACCTGATCGCGGGGCTCGGCGGATCGGTCGGCGTGCTCTGGCTCGGCGACCCGCGCATGGGCGTGGTCGGGGCATCCGGTGCCATCTTCGGGCTGATGGGCGCGTTCCTGGTGATCCAGCGCCGCCTCGGCGGCCAGACCAAGCAGCTCTTCGTGCTGCTCGGCATCAACCTGGTCATCGGCTTCGTGCCGGGGTGGAACATCGCCTGGCAGGCGCACCTCGGCGGGCTCGTCGTCGGCGCGCTGATCGGACTGATCTACGTCGAGACCCGCAAGCGGAACCAGCAGGGCCTGCAGGTCGGCCTGCTCGTCGGCGTCGTCGCGGTGCTCGTCGTGCTCAGCCTGCGCTACTTCGTCTTCCCCGCCTTCTGACGAGTTATCCACAGCATTCTCCACATGTTGGGGAGAATCACATCCCTGTCATTGCATGGAGGCCCGGAATTCCGGGCCTCCATGCTTTCCACATGTGTGTAGAACTGGGGAATGTGCGATCCGGTGAACGCATGAGGGGCGGATGCCTCAGCATCCGCCCCTCGTCGAAGTCGTCTCGCGCGTGGTCAGCGCCACCTGGTCGTCATCAGGAAGCCGATGAAGGCGATGCCGAAGCCGATCAGGATGTTCCAGGACTCGAGCGCCTGGATCGGCAGCGTGCCCTGGCTCACGTAGAACACGATGATCCACGCGAGACCGAGGAGCATGAAGCCGAACATCACCGGCTTGTACCAGACCGGGTTCGGGGCCTCCTCGCCGGAGGCCACCTCCTCGCGCGCGGGCTTCGGGTTCTTCGAACGGGCCATGCCGCCGATTGTAGCCGAGTGATCCATCGAACCCCCACTCACCCGAACGGGCGTTCGAACGTGCAGTAGTCTGAATCGACCGATCTTCCACCTCGATCGGCAGACGGAGACGCCTTTGGACCCGGCCGAACTCGCCATCGATCCCGATGAGCTGCGGCGGCTCGAAGAGTGCGCGAGAGAGCCCATCCGCACCCCGGGCATGATTCAGGCGCACGGCGCGGTGCTCGGCATCGATTCGGCCACTCAGGTCGTGGTCGTCGCGAGTGAGAACGCCCGCGACTGGCTCGGCCGGCCGTTCGCCGAGATCGCCGACCCGGCGCTCGAGTACGCGGCGCGCACGGGTGCCGCGATCGATCCCGTCCGGGTGAGCTGGGGCGGCGTGCCCAGCGATGCGATCGTGCACCGCGTCGACGACCTCACGCTCGTGGAGATCGAGCCGGTGCCCGCCGGCAACGAGTATGCGCGGACCGCCGTCGTCTCCGCGATCACGACGCTGTTGTCGGTGACCTCCGTCGCGGAGCTTCGCGAACGTGCAGCGGCACTGATCCGGGAGATCACCGGATTCGACCGCGTGATGATCTACCACTTCCACGACGACGGCCACGGGGAGGTCGTCGCCGACGACCGCCACCCCGACCTCGAACCGTACCTCGGGCTGCACTTCCCGTCGTCGGACATCCCGCCCCAGGCCCGTGCGTTGTACATCTCGAAGCTCGGCCGCGCGATCGCGAGCACGACCGAGCCGGCGATCCCGCTGCTCGCCGTCTCCGGCGACCCGCGGACGATCGACCTCTCGAACGCCGAGCTGCGGGCGGTCTCGCCGTATCACCTGCAGTACATGCAGAACATGGGCCAGGCGTCGACGTTCTCACTCAGCCTCGTGGAGAACGGGCGCCTCGTCGGCATGATCACCTGCGCGCACCGCACCGAGCGGCGGTTGCCGGTGCTGCTCCGGCGCTCGCTCGAGGTGCTCGCGGGTCAGGTGTCCATGCAGCTCGCCTCGATGCGTGAGATCGCGAGGCTGCAGCACATGGTCGAGGTCCGCGAGCGTCGGGCCGCGCTGCTCGCGCCGCTCTACGCGTCCGACGACATTCAAGCCGCGCTCCTGGGCGGGTCGCAGACGGTGCTCGACCTCGTCCCCGCCGACGGTGTGCTGGTGCGCATCGGCGGCACCTCCCGCGTCGGTGGCGACGTGCCTGCCGTCGGTGGCCTGCTGAAGGTGCTCGAACGGCTCCACGGCGAGCCGTTCGTGTCCGAGTGCCTTGACACCGACCGGCCCGAGTTCGCGGAACTCCTCCCCGGCGTCGCCGGGCTCCTCGTCGTGCAGCTCTCAGGAACGGGCGACGCGATCGTCTTCGTGCGTGGCGAGGTGTCGCGTGAGATCTCGTGGCTCGGGGACCCGGGCATGACGCACCGCCCGAGCGATCTCTCGCCGCGCACCTCGTTCTCGGCGTGGGAGCGCACTGTGCGGGGGCGCTCCGAGGCGTGGGGCACCGTGCCCGAGGAGGCGGCAGAGCTCGGGCACGAGCTCGAGATCGCGCTGCAGCGCCGCGCTGAGGCCCAGCTCGCCGAGCTCGCGATGCGGGACGCCCTCACGGGCCTGCACAACCGGCGCTATCTCGTCGAACGACTCGCCACCCGCGGACCCGTCGGCGAGGAGGGCAAGGCGCTGCTCTTCGTCGACCTCGATGAGTTCAAACGCATCAACGACGAGCACGGGCACGACGTCGGCGACATGGTCATCCTCGAGGTCGCCAAGCGATTGACCGCCCATTCGCGGCACCAAGACGACGTCGTGCGGCTCGGTGGCGATGAGTTCGTCGTGCTGATCGACGGGGTCGTCGGCGAAGACGTGAACGCGATCGCCCAACGCATGGTCGAGGCGGTCGCCGCCCCGATCGTCGTCGGCCGCGTCGTGCTGACGGTCACCGCGTCGTGCGGATTCGTCATCGCCGAGCCGGGGTCGCCGCGCGCCGGGCTGCTGGAGGCCGCCGACGCGGCGATGTATCGCGCCAAGCGCGCCGGACGCAACCGGGTCTCGGCCTAGCGAGGCTCAGGTCAGGCCGGGCGCTCAGGCTCGGGCGTGATGCGCAGGCCCGACGCGGCGTTCGCCGAATCGATGAGCTCTTCGAGCCACATCCGGTTGATGTCGCTCACCGGCCCCTCGAACTCGAAGCGAAGGGTCGCGGCGGTGTTGATCCAGATCTGCTGCCGCCCGCCCGACGCCTCATCGATCGAGAGCGCGAAGCCCTCGCCTCGGCGGAGCTTGGCGAGCACCACGAACTCGACGTGCGCGAGCGTCCGGTCAGGCAGTGCGAACGAGGTCGGCGGCGAGCCGTAGTGCAGGGTACCCATCACGTCGATCCTACGCGGGGTAGCCTGGTGGAGTGAGCATTGTGCACCGGTTGACCGTAGATGGACGCGATTACTTCCTGCCCGACCCTGTGACCGCGCTCAAAGGGCAGATCCTGGAGGCGATCAAACAGGGCGGCGGCTACGTCAACATCCCGCCGTTGCGCGGCGGTCCCGGCATCGACATCCTCTTCTCGCCGGGCATGCCCGTGACGTGGTCGCAGATCGACGTCGGCGGCGAGGCCGTCCCCGACGCCGAGGCCAAGGGCCCGGTGCAGGTCGACGACGAGTTCGGGCTCTGACGCTCTCACGGTTGGCGCGCGGTTAAGGAACCGAGCACCGCATCGGATGCCTCGTCGGGCGCCCGTCACGGGCGCCTGGATCGGGCATCCCGATGAGCGGAGCTCAGGCGGCCTTGGCGAGGATCTGATCGAGCTGTTCGGCCGGGAGCGCGGGCGCGAAGTAGAAGCCCTGCGCCCGGTCGCAGCCCCAGCGCAGCGCGCGGGCGAAGTGCTCGTCCGTCTCGACGCCCTCGGCGACCACGCACGCGTCGTGGTCCCGGGCGATCTCGACGCACTCGGCGACGAGCGCGTCGGCGGAGGCGCGATCGTCGCTCATGAGCGATCGGTCGATCTTCACCTCGGTGAACGGCAGACGGCGCAGGATCTCCAGCGAGGTGTGGCCGGCGCCGAAGTCGTCGATCGACACACCCACCCCGCCGTCGAGCAGCGTTCGCAGCGTCTCCAGCTCGGCATCCGACTCCTGGAGCCGGGGCGACTCGATGATCTCGACCGTGACCGCACCTCGGGGCAGCTCGAGGCGGCTGATGGTCTCCAGCATCGACTCGGCGAACTCGGGGCGGAGCTCGGAGGGCGACACGTTGAGTGAGAGTCCGACGTGCAGGCCGCGCCGGTGCCATTCCGCGGCGCGACGGCCCGATTCCTCCAGCATGACCCGGCCGAGGTCGGCGATCAGCCCGTGCTGTTCGGCGATCTCGATGAACCGATCCGGAAGGAGGATGCCGCGCTCCGGGTGGTTCCACCGGCAGAGCGCCTCGAGGGCGACGACGCGACGGGTCTTCAGGTCGTACAGCGGCTGGAAGTACGCGGTGAGCTCACCCGACGTGAACGCACGCCGGAGCTCGCCGGCGAGCTCGTCGGCGGGGTTCAGCGGGCTATCCAACATCACCAGTCAAGGGTCGGGAAAGTTCGGGCATTTGACAATATCGGACTTTTTCGTCCGAACCGGCGTATACTGCCGCCCCCGCCCCGCGGCTTCGACCCGTCCGGCGCGATATCCTGCCAGTGATGGGCACCCTCACGTACGACTCCAAACTCACCGTCTCGTTCGACGACCGCGTGCTGGCGCACCTGCAGTCGGTCATCTGGTCGAAGCTCCGGCGCGGCGAGTGCTTCTCGTTCACCTGGGCGGAATCGTCCGGCAGTGCGTTCGGCCGCACCTCGATCTGGCTCGCGCCGCACATCCCGATCGCGTTCGAGTACTTCGGCGGTCGTGCGCCGCGATTGAACCCCGCATGGGTGCAGGTGCTGACGAAGGCGGCGAACTCGGCCGCGGGCCTCGTGATCGTGCCCGAGCCGAGCGAGTCGGACGCGCGGGCGTCGGGCGCCGGTTCGCCCTAGCCGCGCTCGGTGCGCGCAGGTGCCGGCTCGGGCTCCGGCACCAGCACGAGCCCGGCCGGTGAGTTCGCGGCCTTGGTGAGGGCCCTGATCCAGTGCGGGTTGAGCGGGATCTCACGCGATTCGAAGAACTCGAAGGTCACGGCGACGTTCGGGCTGAACCAGATCGAGCTCCGGCCGCTGCCGCGCTCGACGGGGTTCTCCCACGAGTACGAGAACGACTCGCCACGCCGGAGCTTGGCGAAGATCACGCTCCGCAGATGCGCGAGCGGACGGTCGTCGATCTCGATCGTGCGGATGAAGTTATACGTCAGAACGCCCACCCTCCCAGCATGCCACCTCCACACCCGTCCGATTCCCAGCAGAACGTTCAATCCACGCGGATAGAATCGCCCGTATGCCAGAGCCGCTCACCGAGTCGCGTCGCGCCCGCCGCAGGTCCGAGCGACCCCGCCGACGCGTCAGCGTGGTCGGCGTCTTCGGCGAGCTGTTGCTCACCGCGGGTGCCCTGATCCTGCTCTTCCTCGGCTGGCAGCTCTGGTGGAACGACGCCATCATGGCGGGTCAGCAGTCGAGCGCGGCATCCGATCTCAGCAATGAGTGGATGGAGTCTGACCGCGCCGAACGCGGCGACGCGCCCCCGCCGGCGACGCCCGACCCGGGCGAGCCCGTCGTCGACACGACGACGTACGGCAATGCCGAATCGTTCGCGGTCATGTACGTGCCGCGCTTCGGTGAGGGCTCGCAGCGGAACATCGCCGAGGGCACGGGGCTCGACGTGCTGAACAGCTTCACGCTCGGCGTCGGGCACTACCCCGGCACGGCGATGCCCGGGTCCGTCGGCAACTTCGCGATCGCCGCGCACCGTTCCGCCTACGGCGGCGGCATGCACGAGATCGATCAGTTGCAGCTCGGTGACGCCATCTACGTGCAGACCAAAGACGGCTGGTACACGTACCGGTTCCGCGACTTCGAGTACGTCACGCCCGAGACCGTCGACGTGCTCGCGCCCGTGCCGCACCACCCCGACCTGCAGCCGACCGACCGCATCATCACACTGACCAGCTGCAACCCGCTCTGGTCGACCGCCGAGCGCATCATCGCGTACGGCGTGCTGGAGTCCTGGCAGCCGGGCGCAGCCAATCCTCCGGCGGAGATCGCCGAGACCGTCGCAACCTGGGGACAATGACATGTACGGTGCACTCTGGAGGGTCCTGCCGGGCCCGTGGTGGGTTCGCCTGCTGCTTCTGCTCATCCTGATCGCCGCTGCGGTCTACGCCCTGTTCACGTGGGCGTTCCCGTGGGTCGACGGCATCCTGAACCCGATCAACGTCACGGTGGACCAGTCATGACCCGCATCCTCGTCATCGACAACTACGACAGCTTCGTCTACACGCTCGACGGCTACCTGCAAGAGCTCGGCGCCGAGACCGAGGTGGTGCGCAACGATTCGTTCGCTGCGGCCGACGTCGCTTCCCGCATCTCCGAGTACGACGGCGTCCTGATCTCACCCGGCCCGGGCAAGCCCGCCGGAGCGGGGGTGTCGATCCCGATCGTGGAGGCCGCGGTCGCCTCGGGGCAGCCGCTGCTCGGCGTCTGCCTCGGGCACCAGGCGATCGCCGAGGCCTTCGGCGCGGTGGTGACGAACGCCGAGGAGCTCATGCACGGCAAGACGTCGCGCATCGAGCACGACGACAGCGCCTTCTACGACGGCGTGCCGCAGCCGTTCACCGCGACGCGCTATCACTCGCTCGCGGTGGTCGACGGCACGGTGCCGAGCGACCTGGTGGTCACCAGCCGGACGCAGGGCGGCGTGATCATGGGCCTCCGGCATCAGGATGCCCCGATCTACGGCGTGCAGTTCCACCCCGAGTCCGTGCTCACCGAGGGCGGCTACCGCATGCTCGGCAACTGGCTGGACGTCGTCGGCCTGCCCGGTGCCCGCGACCGCTCGCGTGAGCTCAGCCCACTCGTGCGCCCGACCGCCTGACCTCCGGCCCCCCGCCCGCACGCCCCGCGCGCCCCCGGCCCGCGCGCCCCACCCCCCCCGCCGAGTGATGACGGAATGCGCCGAGTGTTAACGAAACGCGGTCGCTATCGGCCCATTTCGTTAACGCTCGGCGGCTGTGGTCTGAGGGGTCACGGGCGGACCGGCCGGGCGGCCGGGCGGGGGTCAGCCCGGTCGTATGCCCGACCGCCGGACCTCCGCCTGCCCGCGCGTCCCTGCCCGCGCGCCCCCGCCCGCGCGCCCCTGCCCGCGCGGGCCTGCCCCGCGCGCCTCTGCCCCCGCGCGCCCTCACTCCCGCCCACCACACCCCGCCGAGTGATGACGAAATGCACCGAGTGTTAACGAAACGCGGCCGCTATCGGCCCATTTCGTTAACACTCGGTGGGGGTCGGCGGGTGGGGTGCGTGGGGCGGACGAGGGCGGGGCGGGTCAGCCCGAGCAGTAGGCCAGGGTCACGTCGGACTTCTGCGGGACCTCACCGGGCGGCAGGGACTGCCGGATGACCGGCGAGCCCGGCTGCTCCTCGCAGGCCGGGTCGGGTTCGGGGATCGGGTTCAGCTGCAGGTCCTCTGCCCGGAGGTAGGCCGACGCGGCCGCGAGGGTCTGCCCGGTGAGGTCGGGAAGCGTCACGTTTCCGCTGGAGATGCGCAGGTCGACGGATGACCCGGAGGGCACTTGCTCGCCGGCCCCCGGGCTGGTGCCGAGCACCGTGTCGGCGGGGATGAGCGGCGACCCCTCACGGTTCTCGACGCCGGCGGTGAGCCCGGCGGCCTCGAGGGCCGCTTTCGCCTGATCGATCGGCATGTTCGTCAGGTCGGGGACCCCGACCGGCACCCTGCCGGTCGAGACGAAGACCGTGATCGGGGTGGCGGTCGCCACGACCTCGCCCGCCGGCGGGTCGGTGCGGATCACCTCGCCCGAGGGCACCGTGTCGTTCGCCTCGTCGATGCGTGTGGCCGGCAGCGTGAGCTGCTGCAACTCGTCCACCGCCTGCTCATAGGTCATGCCGGTGAGCACCGGCACCTCGCGTGCGTTCGACGGGACGTTGTCGGTCGGCTGCAGGTTGAAGGCCCAGTACATGACGGCGATCACGATGACCACCACCGCGACGATGCCCGACCAGATCCAGATCGCCGGCGGACGACGCTGGGTGCGTACCATCGTCTCGTCGTCGGTGAGCTGGCGGAGGGCGAGCTCGGAGGTCGAGAACGAGCCCGTCGCGGTGCTGCCGAAGAGCGCCGTCGCGGTGTCGGGCTCGCGTCGCACGGGCAGCCGGCCCGACGCGGCGAGGTCGACCTCTTCGCGGAACTCGGCCGCGGACTGGTAGCGCCTGGTCCGGTCCTTGTCGAGCGCGTGCAGCACGACCGCGTCGAGCGCCGGCGAGACTCGGGAGTTGATCGAGCTCGGCTTCACCGGGCGCTCGCTCACGTGCTGGTAGGCGACCGCGACGGGCGTGTCGCCCCGGAACGGCGGCCGGCCGGTGAGCATCTCGAACAGCACGACGCCGGTCGAATAGAGGTCGGTGCGCGCGTCGACCGTCTCGCCTTTCGCCTGCTCGGGCGAGAAGTATGCGGCCGTGCCGAGGATGGCGGTGGTCTGCGCGACGGTGGTCGCCGAATCGGAGACCGCACGGGCGATGCCGAAGTCCATGACCTTCACCTGGCCGGCGGTGGTGATCATGATGTTGCCGGGCTTGATGTCGCGGTGCACGACGCCGGCCCGGTGCGAGTACTCGAGCGCGGTGAGCACGCCGTCGATGATGCGCACCGCGGCGGTGGGCTCGAGCGGGCCCTCGTGCACGATGTCTTTCAGCAGCCGGCCGTCGACGTGCTCCATGACGATGAACGGCAGCTGGACCTCGTGGCCGCTCGAGTCGACGACCGTCTCCTCGCCGGCGTCGAAGACGCGCACGATGGTCGGGTGCGCCATACGGGCCGCCGACTGCGCCTCTTGGCGGAAGCGCATGCGGAACGCCGGGTCCGTCGCCAGCTGCGGCTTCAGGATCTTGATCGCGACCTGGCGGCCGAGCCGACTGTCGGTGCCGACATGGACGTCGGCCATGCCGCCGCGGCCGATGAGCGCGCCGACGCGGTATCGTCCCGCGAGGACACGTCCTTCATCAGTCACAGTGCATCGGCTCCTGTCGTCGGGGGTGGCGGGGTGAATGGGGTCGGGGCGGGCCGATCAGTCCTGGTCGCCGCCGCCGTTGCCGCCCTCGGTGACCGTCACGGTCGTTGCGGGCGAGGCGGGCGATTCGACGGGGCCGCAATAGTACGTGTACGTCAGCTGCAGCGCGCCGGCCGTCTGCGGCGCCAGCGTGGCGGTCGTCGTGCCGGCACCGAGCGGCTGCGTCGTGCCGTCGGACCCGATGAGTCGGTAGCCGCTCAGCGGCGGCCCGGCCGGGCAGGTCTGTGCGGGCCAGCTCACGCTCACGCTGCCGCCGGTCTGCACGGTTGTCGGGTTCGCCGTGGGGGCCGTGGAGGGCGCCGCCGGTGCGTCGGGCGCACCGAGGAAGCTCAGCGTGATCGTCGTGCCGGGCGGCACCGGCCCGGACGGGTTCACGTCGGAGACCGTGTTGTTCTGAGCCTGCTCGGTCGCCTTGCCGCTCTCCTGCCGGTTCACGGGAAGGCCGAGCGCCTCGATCTCGGCGGCCGCCTGGTCGATGTTCATGCCGAGGTAGGCATTGCGATCGATCTGGACCGTCTCGGGCGCCTGAGTCGTGGGCGGCGGCGCCGTGGTGCTCGGCGCAGGCGCCGAGGTCGACGGCGGACGCGAGGTGCTCGGCGCGGGGTCGTCGTTCTGGTTTGTGAGGAGCGCGATCACCGTGCCGATGAGCACGATCGCGAGGATCGCGATCAGGATGATGAGCGGCCAGGTCCAGCGGCTGCGCTTCTTCTTGCCCTCGTCGGCCTGCTCCTCGTCGAGCGCTTCGCCGTCTGCCGCTGCGCTCGGCATGACCGTCGTCGCGGCGGTCTGGCCCTGCTGCGACGGCATGAGCATGGTCGCCGCCGTGGCGCCGGCCGCGCCGAGCACAGCGGGCACGGCGGCCGCGGCGCCCTGCACGTCGCCACGACGCAGCGCCTGTGCAGCGCGCGCCAGGTGTGCGGCGGTCTGCGGGCGGTCGCTCGGGTTCTTCGCGATGCACGCGTAGACCAGGTTCCGCACCGGCTCTGAGACGGTGACGGGGAGGTCGGGCGGCGTCTCGTTGATCTGCGCCATGGCGATCGCGACCTGCGACTCGCCCGTGAACGGACGGCGGCCGGCGAGGCACTCGTACGCGACGATGCCGAGCGAGTAGATGTCGGTCGTCGGCGAGGCGGGGTGGCCGGAGGCCTGCTCGGGGGAGAGGTACTGCACCGTGCCCATGACCTGACCGGTCGCGGTGAGCGGCACCTGGTCGGCGATGCGGGCGATGCCGAAGTCGGTGATCTTCACCCGCCCGTCGGGCGTGATGAGCAGGTTGCCCGGCTTGATGTCGCGGTGCACGAGGCCGGCCGCGTGCGCGGCCTGCAGGGCCGCGGCGGTCTGGGCGACGATGTCGAGCACCTTGTCGGTCGAGAGCACGTGCTCCCGCTCGAGGATCGTCGACAGTGCCTCGCCGGGTACGAGCTCCATCACGAGGTAGGCGCTGCCATCCTCCTCGCCGTAGTCGAAGACGTTCGCGATGCCTTCGTGGTTCACGAGCGCCGCATGCCGCGCCTCGGCGCGGAATCGCTCGAGGAAGCCGGGGTCGCCGAGATACTCGTCTTTGAGGATCTTGATCGCGACCTGTCGCCCGATGACGAGATCGGTCGCCTGCCACACCTCGCCCATGCCGCCGATGGCGATTCTGGACTGCAGCTCGTAGCGCCCTCCGAAGGTGAGCCCCGCGCTCGGTCTCATTTGTTCAGCACCGCCTCTAGTACCTGTTGTGCGACGGGTGCGGCGATACCGTTGCCGAACCCCTCCTGACCCTGTCCCCCGCCATCCTCCACGAGCACCGTGATCGCATACTGAGGGTCGTCGGCGGGGGCAAAACCGGTGAACCAAAGAGTGTATGGATCGCTCTCGCCGTTCTCCGCTGTACCCGTCTTACCGGCCACGCTGACGCCGTCTATTCTTGCATTACTCGCGGCCCCGTTTTCGACGCCGCTGACCATCATCTGGACCATCGTGGCGGCGGTTTCCTCGCTGATCGCGCGGCCGTACTCGGACGCTTCGAACTGCTCGAGCGGGCTGAGGTCGGGCGCGGTCACCTCGTCGACGAGATCGGGGTTCATGACGATGCCGCCGTTCGCGATCGCCGCGGAGACCATGGCCATCTGCAGCGGCGTCGCGCGGACGTCGCCCTGGCCGAACGCGGTGAGTGCGGTCTGCGCGTCGTCGAGGGCACGAGGGTAGGTGCTCGGCTCGGTCAGGTTGGGGATCTCGAACTCCGAGTTGAAGCCGAACTTCTCGGCCTGCTCGCGGATCGCGTCGTCGCCGAGCGCGATGCCCAGCTCGGCGAAGGGGATGTTGCACGACAGCCGCAGCGCGTCCGCGAGCGTGACCTCGTCGCCGGGGCCGCAGGTGCCGCCGCTCGAGTTGCGCACGACCGAGCTGCTGCCCGGCAGCGTGAACGTCGCGGGGTTGGGGAACCGGCTCTCGGGCGTGTACCGGCCCGACTCGAGCGCCGCGGCGGTGACGACGAGCTTGAACACCGAGCCGGGCGGGTTCATATCGCCACCGGTCGCGCGGTTGAACAGCGGGTCGGCGGGGTCGTCGAGCAGCGCCTGGTAATTGTCCTCCAGCTGTGAGCCGCTGTGCACGGCGAGGGAGTTCGGGTCGTAGGTCGGCTTGGTCACCATCGCGAGGATGCGGCCGGTCGCCGGCTCGGTGACGATGACCGCGCCGGTGTACTCGCCGAGTGCGTCCCACGCGGCCTGCTGCAGGGTCTGGTCGATCGAGACCGAGACGGACGCCCCCATCGGGTCCTGCCCGGAGATGAGGCGGTTCAGGGAGTCGAAGAACTGGCTCGACGACTGTCCGCTGAGCACCGAGTTCATGGACCGTTCGAGCCCGGTCGCCTCGCCGTTGACCGGGATGAACCCCGTGATCGGCGCGTAGAGCGGGCCGTTCGCGTACACGCGCTGGAACTGGTAGTTGTCGCCGGACGGCTGCGAGAACGCGATGGGCTCGCCGCCCACGAGGATCGGTCCCCGTTCGACCGAGTAGCTCTCGTAGAGCGTCCGCGAGTTGCGCGGGTCTTCCGCGAGGGTCTCGGCCTGGGCGTACTGGATGATCGACGACGCGACGAAGAGCGTCAGGAACATGACCAGGACGACCAGGGTCACCCGCTTGAGTTCGCGATTCATCCGTCGATCACCAGCCTCGGGTGGTTCCGGATCGTGTCGGAGAGCCGGAGGAGCAGGGCGACGATGATCCAGTTCGCCACGAGTGACGAACCGCCCGCCGCCAGGAAGGGCGTCGTGAGGCCGGTGAGCGGGATGACGCGCATGACGCCGCCCACGACGATGAAGACCTGCAGCGCGAGCGTGAACGACAGGCCCACGCCGAGCAGCTTGCCGAAGTCGTCCTGACCGGCGAACCCGATACGGAAGCCGCGCGCGACGAACAGCACGTAGAGGCCGAGGATCGCGAAGACCCCGGCGAGCCCGAGCTCCTCGCCGAGCGACGCGATGATGTAGTCGCTCTGCGGCACCGGCGTGATGTCGGGGCGGCCCTCGCCCCAGCCCGTGCCGATCAGCCCGCCGTTGGCGAGTCCGAAGAGGCCCTGCACGAGCTGGAAGCTGCCGCCGAAGGCGGCGTCGTACCGCTCCTGGTTGAACGGGTCGAGCCAGTTCTGGAATCGGTTGTTCACGTAGTCGAGGGTCTGGCTCGCGATGAGCGCGCCGGCGACGAACATGGTGAGCCCGAGCACGACCCAGGACAGCCGGCTCGTGGCCACGTAGAGCATGACGAGGAAGAGCCCGAAGTACAGCAGCGCGGTGCCGAGGTCGCGCTGGAACACGATCACGGCCATCGAGAGCGCCCACACGATGAGCAGCGGGCCGAGGTCGCGTGCCCGCGGGAACTGCATGCCGAGGAACCGGCGGCCGACCATCGAGAGCGAGTCGCGGTTCCGCACGAGGTAGCCGGCGAAGAACACGGCGAGGGCGATCTTCGCGATCTCGCCCGGCTGGAAGGTCGCGAAGTCGCCGAAGCCGATCCAGACCCGCGCGCCGCTCACCTCGCGGCCGAGTCCCGGCACGAGCGGCAGCAGCAGCAGCACGATCGCGACGAACCCGGCGACGTAGGTGTACCGGAAGAGCACGCGGTGGTTGCGGATCACGAGGATCGTGGCGATCGCGCAGACGATGGCGATCGCGCTCCACGCGATCTGGCGTACCGCCGCGCTCTCCCAGCCGGCGTCGCCGTTGGCGATGTCGATCCGGTAGATCATCGCGATGCCGAGCCCGTTCAGCACGGTCGCGATCGGCAGCAGGAACGGATCGGCGTCGCGTGCGACGAACCGCATCGCGATGTGCAGTCCGAACACGAGCACCGAGAGGCCGAGCCCGAGGAGCACGAGCTGGGTGTCGACTGTGCCGAGCGCGCCGAGCTGCACGAGGACGATCGAGGCGGCATTGATCGCGCACGCGAAGAGCAGCAGCCACACCTCGAGGTTGCGCAGCCGTTGCGGCAGCCGGATCTTCCGCACGCCGGCGGGCGGCGTGTCCGACTTCACGGGCGTGCCGCGCGGAGGCGTCTGGCTTCGTCCGCGGTCACTCAAGGGACTCCTCCAGTCGCTGCACGATGACCAGCGCCTCCGCGAGGCTGCCCGCGGTGATCGTCTGGCCGACGCGCTGCTGATCGTAGGTGCGCAGCTCGGAGACGTCGAGGTCGGTCTCGGTGTGCAGCTCGTGCAGCGAGATCGGCCCGAGGTCTTGTTGGATGCCCTGGTAGACGGCCACCCGGCCGTTCGACTCGCCGACGTAGTACCTCGTCTGCGTCCACTGGTAGCCGAGCACGAACGCGGCGACGATGGCGCCGATGAGGAGCACGATCCAGAAGCTCCAGAGCGCCCGCCGCCGCCGGCGGCGCCGGGCGTCCTCTTCGATGAGCTCGTCGAAGAACTCCTCGGAGTCGGGCTCGAAGTGCGTCTCCTGCACGGGGTGCGGGCGGAAGGGCGTCAGGAAGATGCCGCGCGCGCGGGCGGGCTCCGACGGCTGGCCGAAGGCCAGCGGTGCGGCGGCGGAGCCCACGATGAGCGGCGGCGTCTCGGGGGCCGCGGGCTCGCCGATGTCGACGACGACCACGGTGACGTTGTCGGGGGCGCCGCCGTCGAGCGACGCCTTGACGAGCCGGTCGGCGATCTGCTTGGCACCCGCGTCGGACGCGATCAGCTCGTGCAGCTCGTCGAAGGACACCACACCCGACAGCCCGTCGGAGCAGAGCACCCACCGGTCGCCCGGTCTCGTGTCGAGGACCATCGTGTCGATCTCGGGTGAGGCCTCGACGTCGCCGAGCACGCGCATGAGCACCGAGCGCCGGGGGTGCACCATCGCCTCTTCGGCGGTGATGCGGCCGGCGTCGACGAGCCGCTGCACGAAGGTGTGGTCCGTCGAGATCTGGCTCAGTTCACCCGATCGCAGTAGGTAGATGCGCGAGTCGCCGATGTGCGCGATGACCGCGCGGTCGCCGTCGATGAGCAGGGCGCTGACCGTCGTGCCCATGCCCGTGAGCTCGGAGTGGTCGGCGACGGTCTCGGTGATGCGGCGGTTCGCGGCGAGCAGCGCCGACTCGAGCGCCGCTGCCGCCTCGGGCGCACTCGGGTACTCGACGTCGGAGTCGGCGATGTGCTGCGTCGCGATCGCGCTCGCGACGTCGCCGCCCGCGTGTCCGCCCATGCCGTCGGCGACGAAGAACAGCTGCCGCCCGGCGTACCCGGAGTCCTGGTTGTTCGCGCGGACCCGTCCGACGTGCGAGACGGCCGCACTCGCCTTGACCGAAGCCATGGGCTACCGCCGCAGCTCGAACGTCGTCGCGCCGACCTTCACCGTGGCTCCGAGCGGAACGGGCGTCGGCACGGTCACTCGGGAGCCGTCGAGGAAGGTGCCGTTCGTGGAATCGAGGTCCTGGATCATCCACCGGCCGTTCCACAGCATGAGCCGGGCGTGGTGGGTCGAGGTGTAGTCGTCGCGGATGATGATCGCCGAGTCGCTCGACCGGCCGATGGTGATCTCGTCGCGGCCCAGCGGGAACTCCGCGCCGGCCTTCGCGCCGGACGTGATCACGAGGCGGGTCGCGTTGTCGGTCGAGGCGTGATCGGATGCCACGGGCGGCTGTGTGACGGCCTCGGTCGGGGCGGAACCCACCTGCGACGAGGGGAACGCGGAGGGGGCCGGGGCCGCCGGGGCGGCCGCGGCCGCCGCAGCATCCGGGAACTTGCGCACCCGTTGGCCGAACAGGTCGCTGCGCAGCGCGTAGACGATGGAGAAGACGAAGACCCACAGCAGCAGCAGGAAGCCGAGCTGCAGGACGAGGAGCGTCAGTTCACTCACGAGGCCGGCCCCCAGAATCCGCCGAGGTCGCCGCCGCCGCGCGACTCGCCCGCGCGGGAGCCGCCGCCGTGCTCGGCGCCCGCCTGGGCCAGCACCCGGAACACGATGCGCGACCGGCCGATGGTGATCACCGAATCCGGTTCGAGCACGGCCTCTTTCACGGGCGAGCCGTTCAACTGTGTGCCATTGGTCGATCCGAGGTCGCGGACCCGCGCGCGCGACCCGTCCCACTGCACCTCGGCGTGCCGGCGCGACGCGCCCGTGTCGTCGAGGGTGACGTCGGCCTCGCTGCCGCGGCCGATCACGGTGCGGCCCTTGAGCATCGGGTACCGGCGCCCGTTCACGTCGAGCACCGGCGTCCAGGCGACGGTGCCCTTCGTGGTGTTCGAGTCGACCTGGACCATGCCGACCGAGAGGCTCTCGTCGGGCTGCAGCGCGATCGAGATGCCGCCCGCGAACTGGAACCGCTGGCTGGCCGCGTGCTTCTGCACCAGGTCGACGAGCTCATCGATGAGTGCGGGTCCCAGGCGAGACATCCGGTCGTGGTCTTCGGGAGCCATGCGGACCGTGAAGGTGTTGGGCACCAGCACGCGGTCGCGTGACACGACCGCGGCCTTCGTGTCGATCTCGCGCTTGAGGGCGGCGGTGATCTCCACCGGCTGCAGCCCCGAGCGGAAGGTCTTCGCGAACGCGCCGTTGACGGCGCGCTCGAGACCCTTCTCGAAGTTGTCCAGTAGGCCCACGTGTCTCCCGATCGGTATCCGTGACTCGCGACAGAATAGCGCGAAGGGCTGAAAAACGAGCTGGCTCAGTCGACGGGTATGGGTGAGTCCGCCTCGTCGACGTCGAGCGACAGCGTGGGGATCGACGCCGTGAGCAGTGTGCCGTCGGCGCGGCGGACGCCCGTGACGTCGCGCATCGTCGGCGCGCCCAGGATGCGCGGGCCCTGCCCGTCGAGCGGCACCCGCAGCTCCGCCCCGGGCCGCACCTCGACCGCATGGCCGCGCACCGAGACATCCGCCCCCTCGCCGTCTTCGACGAGGAAGGTGATCGCCTCGTGCTCGACCCGCACCCGCACCCGGCTGCCCTTGAGCGTGACGCGGAACGTCAGCGACTCCCAGCCGTCTGGCAGGCGCGGATCGAACGTGAACCGGCCGTTGTGGTCGCGGAAGCCGCCGAAGCCGAAGGCCAGCGCCGCCCAGACGCCGCCCGTCGAGGCGACGTGCACGCCGTCGGCCGCATTGTGGTGCAGGTCCGCGAGATCGACGTACAGCGCGGCCCGGAAGTAGCGGAGCGCGAGCTCGTGGTAGCCGACCTCGGCCGCGATGATCGACTGCACGACCGCCGACAGGGTCGAGTCGCCCGTGGTCAGCGGGTCGTAGTACTCGAAGTCGGCGAGCTTCTGCTCCATCGAGAAGCGGTGGCCCTGCAGGAACAGCGCGAGCACCACGTCGGCCTGCTTCAGCACCTGGAAGCGGTAGATCACCAGCGGGTGGTAGTGCAGCAGCAGCGGCCGACGGTCGTCGGGCGTGTGCTCGAGGTCCCACAGCTCCTTCTCGAGGAACGCGGCGTCCTGCGGGTGCACGCCCAGCTGCTCGTCGAACGGGATGTGCATGTGCGCTGCGGCACGGCGCCAGCTCGCCACCTCGGCCGGCGTCACGCCGAGCCGCTCGATCAGGCGACGGTACTCGTCGGGCTGGTTCACCTGCAGCTCGTCGACGGCCTTCGCGGCGGACTCGAGGTTCGCGCGCGCCATGACGTTCGTGAACAGGTTGTCGTTCACGACGGTCGTGTACTCGTCGGGGCCGGTCACGCCGTGGATGTGGAAGATGTCGTCGGTGTTCGAGCGCCAGAAGCCGAGGTCCTCCCACATGCGCGCCGTCTCGACGAGGATGTCGATCGCGCCGCGCGCGAGGAAGTCTTCATCGCCCGTCGCCCGCACGTACTGCATGAGTGCATACGAGATGTCCGCGTCGATGTGGTACTGCGCAGTGCCCGCCGCGTAGTACGCGCTCGACTCGAGGCCGTTGATCGTGCGCCACGGGAACAGCGCGCCGAGCTGGTTGAGCTCCATGGCGCGCTCGCGCGCGGCGTCGAGCATCTTCTGCCGGAACCGCAGCACGTTGCGCGCCACGATCGGCGCCGTGTAGCTGAGGAAGGGCATGACGTAGATCTCGGAGTCCCAGAAGTAGTGGCCGCCGTAGCCCGAGCCCGAGACGCCCTTCGCTGCGACGCCGCCGCCGTCGGTGCGCGCCGTGGCCTGGCCGAGCTGGAACAGGTTCCAGCGGATGCCCTGCTGCAGTTGCGGCTGGCCCGGGACCTCGACGTCGGAACGGGTCCAGTAGTCGTCGAGCCAGGCGCGCTGCTGCGCGAAGATCTCGGCGACGCCGAGCTCGGCGGCGCGGTCGAGCGTGCGGTCGGCGCGGTCGACGAGCTCGCGCGCCGGCACCTTGCGGGCCGTGTGGTAGCTCACGGCCTTCGTGATGCGGATCGGCATGCCCTGGCTCGCGTGCACCTTATAGATGTGCTTCGCGAGGTCGTCGCCGATCGAGCCCGACTCGGAGAACGGGTTCTCGGTCTCGATCGAATGCTGGGCGGCGACCGCGATCGTCATGCCCGAGTTCGTGGTCTGGTACGCGAGCATGTAGCGGCCGTCGCCGTGCCGCTTCACGCGGGGCTGCAGCACGCGCTCGTTGAACATCTCGGCCTTGCGCGGGTCGAATCCCGCGGGCGCTTCGGTGACGCCCGACCGGTACTCGTCGCGGCCGTCCTGCCGGTTCAGGATGTGGCTCGAGATCGTGATCGCCGCGTCGGCGTCGAGCAGCTCGACCTCGTAGTCGATGAGCGCGAGGTGCCGGTCGGTGAAGCTCGCCATGCGCCGACTCGTGATGAGCACACGCTTGCCCGAGGGCGTGCGCCACTCGATCGAGCGGCTGAGCGTGCCGGTGCGGAAGTCGAGCCGGCGCTCGTACGACAGGATCTCGGCCTCGGTCATGACGAGCGGCTCGTCGTCGACGTAGAGGCGGATGATCTTCGCGTCGGGCGCGTTCACGATCGTCTGCCCGACCCGCGCGAAGCCGAACGCCTCCTCGGCGTGCCGGATCGGCCAGGTCTCGTGGAAGCCGTTCACGAACGTGCCGTGCATGTGGCCGTCGCGGCCCTCTTCCACGTTGCCGCGCAGACCGAGGTACCCGTTGCCGACGGCGAACATCGTCTCGGACCGGCCCTGGTCGTCGAAGCCGAACTCGGTCTCGACGAGGGCCCACTCGTCGATCGGGAACCGGCTGCGGTTCAGGGGGTCGGTGTCGGCGAACCTCATGCCAGTCCTTCTTCAGTGTCCGTTGGTCGAGTAGCGCCCGACGAAGGAGGACGCGTATCGAGGGCGGGGATCAACTCGTCCAGTTCGTGCACGACCACGTCGGCGCCGAGCGCGAGGAGCGCCTCGGCCCCCGCGCCGCGGTCGACGCCGACGACGGCGCCGAACGGGCCGGCGGCGCCGGCGCGCACGCCCGACTCCGCATCCTCGACGACCGCGCACACGGACGGGTCGAGACCGAGGCGTTCGGCCGCCGCGAGATAGGTGTCGGGTGCGGGCTTGCCCGCAATGCCCTCGCGTGCCGCGACCGCGCCGTCGACGACGACCTCGAACCGCGGGGCGAGCCCCGCGGCGGCCAGCACCGACGGCGCGTTCTTCGAGCTCGACACGACCGCCACGAGGCATCCGTGCCGTTCGACCGCGTCGAGGAACGCGACGCTCGCCGGGTACGCGGCGACGCCCTCTTCGGCGAGGGTCGCATTGAAGGCGGCGTTCTTGCGGTTGCCGAGCCCGTGCACGGTGTCGAGCTCGGGGGCGTCGGTCACCTCGCCCTCGGGCAGCACGATGCCGCGGCTCGCGAGCAACGAGCGGACCCCGTCATAGCGCGGCTTGCCGTCGATGTAGGCGTAATAGTCGGCGTCGGTGTACGGCGCGACACCCGCCTCCGCGAGCACGGGTGTGAACAGGCGCGACCACGCGTGCATGTGCACGTCGGCAGTCGGCGTGAGCACACCGTCGAGGTCGAACAACCAGCCGCGGATCCGGCTCAGATCGAGCGCACGCGTCGCGGGGGAGTGGGTCACGTGAGCGGTCCTTTCATCGCGCATCGGCCGGGCACCTGAACCCAGGTTTTCGATGGTATTCCGGATGCCTCGCCTCGTGCGAGTCCGGATCGTGAAGATTGCGGGAGGATCGGCCGAATGGCGATCCCAGAGTCGAGATGTTAGTCTCGGTTGGCTGATGCGCGCCTGAGTGTGCACGTCGGTTTGCGCAAGTGGCGGAATAGGCAGACGCGCACGGTTCAGGTCCGTGTGCCCGAAAGGGCGTGGGGGTTCAACTCCCCCCTTGCGCACCGCAGTTCGAGCGAGTGAAAGCCGGGTCGTCGACCCGGCTTTCGTCGTTTCCGGATGCCTCGGCATGGGGCTGGGGTGCGGGCAGTGGCTGCTCGGCGCCGACGACCGCCGTGGGACGTGCGCTGGAAGTCGAAAAGTGGGTTGGAACGACTGCAGGGTCGACTTCCGACCCACCATCGGGCGCCGGATCCACGTTTCGCGGCGTTGATCGCATGGCTCAGTGCTGCGTCGCATCTCCTGCTTACGAACCGCGCATGGCCATACCGGACGAAAACTGTCCGGGTTGGGTGACAGGGTTCGATCACCTACAGAAGGAGGACCTGTTCATGACCCCCGTGGCTATCCCCGAAGGCTCGAACACCGTGAACCCGTTCATCATGGCGGACCGGGCCGCCGAGCTCATCGAGTTCCTGGTCGCCGTGCTCGACGCTGCTGATGTCCCGGAAGCGCGCACACTCGACACCGACGGCTTGATCCTGCATGCCGAGCTGAAGGTCGGCGATTCCCTGCTCACGATCGCCGACCGGAAGCCCGACTGGCCGTTCACACCCGCGTTCACGCGCGTGTACGTCGACGACGTCGACGCCGTGCTCGCCCGGGCCGAGGCCAACGGCGGACGCATCGTCACGAAGCCGACCGAGTTCTTCGGAGACGTCCTCGGGCGGTTCCAGGACCCCTCCGGGAACCTCTGGTGGATCTACCGCCACAACTCCGAGGCGGTCTACGACTGGTCCGTCGAGGGTGCATCCGACGAGGGGGCCGACGAGTCTGCCGGCGAGTCCGGTGCCGAGGACTGGGAAAGCTTCAGCACCCCCGAACTCGAGTACATCCACTCGACGCTCATCGACGCGATGAGCACCCTGCGTGACCCTCGCAACCCCTGAGCCCTCAACCATCGAGCGGAATGACCGGGGAGGCTTCCGCTCCGGTACATTGGCGTAGCCCACGTGACTTCGTTTTCGAAGTCACGTGGGCTGACTACGAAAACGAAGTCATCCGCGCCGGGGTGGATGGAGGTCGCGCCGACGCCACGGCCGTCTGCCCGGGTCACCTACACCTCCGCTCCCCGATGGAGCCGTCCGCGAGCTGGTCGCGAACCTATGATCGGACCACATGAGCACCGCACACGCAACCGCTCCGGCCCGCCGGGACGCGGTGAGCTGGGTCGGCTTCGGGGTGGCCGTCGCCGGGCTCCTCGTGTGCGCCTGGGCGTGCCTGACGGCCTGGAGCGCGATCGTCCACGGCCATCCCGCGTACGCGATCCTGCTCGCGGTGACCGCTCTCGTCTCCGCGGGTGCGGCGTGGTGGACGCTTCGACGGCGCATCCGGCGCGGCGGCTGGCGCCGGGCCGGGCGCATCGCGCTGATCGTGCTCGCCGCAGTCTGGCTCGGCCTCACCGCGTGGCTCCGGCCGTACAGCGCCGTCGAACCCGCGCTGGCCGCGATGCACTCCGGCTCCGGCGTCTCCGTCGCGGAGACGCCGACCGAGATCGTGCTGACGCCGCAGGCGGTGACCGACCCGGTCGGCGTGCTGTTCCAGCCGGGTGCGCTCGTGGACGCGCGCGCCTATGCGGCAGTGCTGCGGCCGCTGGCCGAAGACGGTCACACGGTCGTCATCGTGAAGCAGCCGCTCGGCATCGCCTTCCTTGCGCTCGGCGCACTCGACCGCGCCCGGGCGGACCATCCGGACGTGCAACGGTGGGTGGTGGGCGGCCATTCGCTCGGTGGCACGGTGGCCGCCATGGAAGCGACCGGCACCGAGGCGACCGGCACCGAGGCGACCGGCACCGAGGCGACCGGCACCGAGGCGACGGGTACCGAGTCGACCGGCACAGCGCCGGTCGGCGGCCTGTTGCTCTACGCGTCGTATCCGGCGTCCGACCTCAGCTCGTCCCTCCGAGTCTCCGTCGAATCGGTCTCCGGCACGCGTGACGGACTGGCGACACCGGAGAAGATCGCCGCGTCTCGCGCGGATCTCCCGCCCGACGCCCAGTTCACGGTCATCACCGGGGCGTCGCACGCCCAGTTCGGCGACTACGGTCCCCAGCCGGGGGACAACGCCCCGACGATCAGCCACGACGACGCCCGCCGGCAGATCAGCGCCGCCTCGCTCGACTTCCTGGACCGGATCGCCGACCGCTGACGGTCGCCGCTCCCGCGCGCGTCGCGGAGCGAGCTCATCTGAGACAGCGACCTCATGACAACGCAGCGCGGACGGGCTGTGTGATGAAGTTCTCGGCCGCATCAAGACCACCACGCTCGCGGCGCTCGACGAAGGCCAGCGACTGGCCCGAGGTCGGCTGACGTCGGGCCGCACCGGCGGCCGGACCTGCCGGTCGAGATCCGAATCCGGAGGGTTGCCGTCGCCGGGAGGACCGGACACACTCGACCCCGAAGGGATGCACCCTTCGCGGAAGGGGAATGCAATGCAGCAGAACCAGCCGTCGGCGGCGATCGCCGCCGCGAACCGCGATCTGGCCGGCCGGCTCCCGTTCGAGGACACCAGCGACTTCGAGGCGGCGAGCCGCGGATTCCTCGGCACGCTCGCCGATCCGAAGATCCGCAACGCGGCGGGCGAGGTGGTGTGGGATGCCTCGAGCTACGACTTCCTCGACGGCGATGCGCCGTCCTCGGTCAATCCGAGTCTGTGGCGCCAGTCCCAGTTGGCCGCGAAGCACGGCCTGTTCGAGGTGGTCGACGGCATCTACCAGGCACGCGGCCTCGACCTGTCGGTGACCTCCTTCATCGAGGGCGACACCGGGGTGATCGTCGTCGATCCGCTCATCTCCGCGGAGACCGGCGCGGCCGCGCTCGCCCTGTATCGCGAACATCGGGGCGACCGGCCGGTCGTCGCCGTCATCTACACGCACAGCCACATCGACCACTTCGGCGGTGTGCTCGGGGTCACGACGCAGGCCGACGTCGACGCGGGACGCGTGCAGATCCTCGCGCCCGAGGGCTTCCTCGAGCACGCGATCGCCGAGAACGTGTACGCGGGCACTGCGATGGGGCGCCGTGCGGGATACATGTACGGCGCGGCCCTGGCCAAGGGTCCGCAGGGGCAGGTCGGCGCGGGCCTCGGGCAGTCCACGTCGACCGGGCAGCCGGGTCTGATCGTGCCGACGGTCGACGTCGCGCAGACCGGCGAGACGCACACGATCGACGGGGTCGAGTTCGAGTTCCAGATGGCGCCGGGTACCGAGGCGCCGGCGGAGATGCACTTCTACCTGCCGCGGTACCGGGCGCTGTGCATGGCCGAGAACGCCACCCACAACCTGCACAACCTGCTCACCTTGCGAGGTGCGCTCGTGCGCGATCCGCACGTGTGGTCGCAGTACCTCACCGAGGCGATCGAACGATTCGCCGACCGCAGCGACGTCGTGTTCGCCTCTCACCACTGGCCGACCTGGGGCAGCGACCGGGTGCGGCACTTCCTCGGTGTGCAGCGCGATCTCTACGGGTACCTGCACGATCAGACGCTGCGGCTGCTCAACCAGGGCTACCAGGGCGCCGAGATCGCCGAGATGCTCCGGATGCCTCCGTCGCTCGAGCGCGAATGGAGCACGCACGGCTACTACGGCTCGGTGAGCCACAACGTCAAGGCCGTCTATCAGCGCTACATGGGCTGGTTCGATGGCAATCCGGCGCGGCTCTGGCCGCACCCGCCGAAGGAGCTCGCCGAGCGTTATGTCGCCGCGATCGGTGGCGTCGACCGTGTCGTCGAGGTCGCGCAGGACGCGTACGACGGCGGCGACCTGCGGTGGGCGGCCACACTGCTCGACCACGCGGTGTTCGCCGAACCGACGCACGAGACCGCGCGGCGCCTCTACGCGGACACGCTCGAGCAGCTGGGCTACGGATCCGAGAACGGCACGTGGCGCAACTTCTTCCTCTCGGGGGCGACCGAGCTGCGGGAGGGCAACTTCGGCACGCCGACCGCCGCGAACGCCCCCGACATCCTGGCCGAGCTGTCGCCGGAACAGGTGTTCGACGCGATCGCCATCACGGTCGACGGCCCGAAGGCCTGGGATCTCGACCTCGCCTTCGACGTGACGATCAGCGATCTCGAGCGCAACTTCCACGTGACCCTGCGCAACGGCGTGCTGATCTACGTCGAGAAGCCGGCGGCCAGCGACCCCGCTCTGCGGATGACGCTCGAGAAAGCACGATTGATCCGTCTCGTCGGCGGAGACCTGTCGCCCGACGGGCTCGGCATCGAGGGCGACCTCGGTGTGCTGCAGCAGCTGCTCGGGGTGCTGTCGCCCGGGGACACGAACTTCGAGATCGTCGTGCCCTGAGCGGCCGGCCTCAGGAATTAATTCCATTCGAGTGCATCCAAACCAGCGTCGGTGACGGAAGGGATAGGTGAAGGCAATCCACGCCCCATCACGGGGCTGACCGACCTGGAGGAACCATGAAGAAGATCCTCGCCGCGGCCATCGGCGCCGGCGCACTCGTCGCTCTCGGCGGCGTGGCTCCGGCGCACGCTGCCGAAGCACCTGCCCAGCTCTCCGTCTTGCACGGCGTGCCGGGGCTCACGGTCGACGTCTACGTCGACGACGCACTCACGATCGACGACTTCGAGCCAGGCGACCTGGCCGGTCCGCTCGAGCTTCCGGCCGGCACCTACTCGGTGGCGATCACGGCCGCGGATGCCGCCGATGCATCCGCGCCCGCGATCGGTCCCATCGACCTGACGCTCGCCTCGGGTGGCAACTACACCGCAGTGGCCCACCTGACCGAGGCGGGCGAACCCACCGCGACCCTGTTCACGAACGATGTCGCGCAGATCGCCGCCGGTGAAGGTCGCCTCACGGTCAGGCATGTGGCGGCAGCGCCCGGCGTCGACGTGCTGGCGGCCGGCACCCCGGTGATCTCGAACCTCACGAACCCGAACGAGCAGGTGCTGACCCTGCCCGCCGGCGTCGTGTCGGCGTCGGTCGCTGCGACCGGCACGACCGAGCCGGTGATCGGCCCGGCCGACGTCGACGTCGCCGAGGGCGTCAACACGATCGTGTACGCCTGGGGCAGCCTCGAGGACGACAACCTCGCCCTCGCGGTGCAGACCATCACCGGGCTGCACTCCACGCCCGATGGCGTGCCGGCCGGTGTCGCCGGGCTCGCCGCGACCGAAGCGCCCGGCGGTGGTTCCGCCGCGCTGATCGTCGTCGGCGTGGGACTGCTCGCAGTGCTCGCGCTCGCGGCCGTGATCGTGGCGACGCGGCGCCCCGCGGAGCAGCGGCGCTGAACCGGCGGGAACGGGCGATGGCCGTGATCAGGACCGTGCAGGCCCTGATCGCGGCCTCGCTCATCGTGCTGGCGCTCGCCGCGTGCCTGGGCCCGGCCGCCGCCCCGCCGACATCGCCGGCGCCCCCCGGGCCGTCGCCGGAGACGGCCGCACCGGCACCCACGCCGTCGCCGACGGTGCCGCAGCCGGCCCGGCAGTCCGCCGCGCTCGAAGACCAGCGCGCACTCGCGGCCCCGCCGCCGACCCGGCTGGAGATCCCCGATCTCGGCATCGATGTCACGGTGCAGCCCGTCGGTCTCGACGATCGCGGGCAGATGGGGTTGTTCGATGACACCGCGATCGCCGCGTGGTATCAATGGGGACCCGCTCCGGCCAGCGCGGCCGGCTCGACCGTGATCGCCGCCCACGTCGACTCGCTGGAGTACGACCTGCTGCCCTTCGCCAGGCTCAGGGATGCGGTCGGCGGCATGCAGGTCATCGTGACGGATGCCGCGGGCGGCCGCCACGGCTACGCCGTGCAGGCCGTCGAGGTCTCCGAGAAGTCCGCAGTCGACTGGTCCGCCGCGTTCGATCGGACCGGTTCGCCGCGGCTCACGCTCGTCACGTGCGGTGGTGAGTTCGATGTGCAGAACCGCCGATACCTGAGCAATCTCGTGCTCACCGCGGTCCGGGTCGGGTGAACGTGGGGAGTCGATATGCTGATCGCATCACCGCAGCATCCGGGTCCGCGCTCGGGTACGGGCTCATGGATTCCGGAATCCGCCCACGACGCCGCCGAAGGGGGTGAACGTCAGCTGAGCAGCAACTCGCGGGTCTCGGATCGGCTCGACGATCAGACGCTCGCCGCAGGCTTCGCCGCGGGCGACGAGTCTGCGCTGAGCGAGGCGTACGCGCGCTGGTCGCCTCTGGTGTTCACACTGGCGCTCCGATCGCTCGGCGTCCGCGCGGATGCCGAGGACGTCACGCAGCAGGTGTACATCTCGGCGTGGCGGACCCGTGCCGGATACGACCCGACCCGCTCATCCCTGAGCGCGTGGATCGTCGGCATCACGCGGCACCGCATCGCCGACGCGCACGAGGCCCGGTCGCGCCAGCGTCGGGTCGAGGAGGCCGCCGTCGCGGAGGCCGCGGTCCGGCCCGCCTCGCACGGCGATGACGTCGCCGAACGCGTCATGGTGGCCGAAGAGCTCGAGGCGCTCGAACCGGTGCCGAGGCGCGTGATGCAACTGGCCTTCTACGAGCAGCTGAGCCAGAGCCAGATCGCCGAGACGCTCGATCTGCCGTTGGGAACGGTGAAGAGTCACATGCGACGCAGCCTCAGCCGATTGAGGACACGATGGGAGGTGGATGATGAGCCACATCGAACCTGAAGACCTCGCGACGCTCGCGCTCGACGGGATGGACACCGACGCGGCAGCGCGGGCGCATCTCGACGACTGCACCGAGTGCCGCGCCGAGTACGACGCGATCGTGCGCACGATCGACCTCGCGCGGGGCGAGGTCGACCAGCCGCTCGAGGTGCCGCCGCCGCACGTCTGGACGACCATTCACCGCGAGCTCGGCCTCACGGCGGAACTGGCCCAGGATCCACTGGGGGCACCCGGGGGTGTGCAGGCGCGCATCGCCGAGCCGGGCTCCCCGGCCGGCGGGCCGGAGGCGGTCGACGACCCGGCTGCGGGGGCCGCCGCTGCCGGTCGTGCGACCAGCGCTGAAGCACGGGCCCGGCGACGGTGGTGGCCGGTCGCGCTGGCCGCGGCCTCGGCGGGTGTGCTCGTCGGCCTGGCCCTCGGGATCGCGCTGGCCGGGTTCGGCACGGGCGGCCAGGGCTCGCAGACCGTCGTCGCGAGTGCGACGCTCGCCGCGTTCCCGGGCTGGTCGACCAGCGGCACCGCGGTCGTGGAGGAGGATGACGACGGGGCCAGGTCGATCGTCGTCGACCTCGACGAGGAGGTGCCCGCGAGCGAGGTCCGCGAGGTCTGGTTGATCCGCTCGGACGCGTCAGGGCTTGTCAGCCTCGGACTGCTCGAGGGCCTCACCGGTCGGTTCGCCGTGCCGGCCGGGATCGATCTCGACGAGTTCACGCTCGTCGACGTGTCCGCCGAGCCGGTCGACGGTGATCCCTCGCATTCGGGGGACTCCATCGTTCGCGGGGAGCTCCAGAGGGCGTGACCATGCGCGGACTGCCGTCCTCGCGGACCGGCGCGACCATCGGTCACGCCGCCATCACACCGCTCGATCGCCGGATGCCTCCACGAGGGTGCCGCGCGTCAACCCGGCCGGCCAGTCGCCGGCCACGGCCGCGACGTCGTACGTGGCCTCGAGGAATCGCAGGAGCAGCGCGTCCGGGTCCGGCGCGGTGCGTACTCGCTCGTAGGGCAGCAGGAACTCGCCGAGCTCCCGGTCGTAGTACGCGCCGTCGATGCCCAGGTCCCGCTCGCGGAATCCCACCGGTTCGGGGTAGGCGTATGCGTAGAAGGCACCCTCCGCGGCGCCGCCCGGCCAGTAGCCGGCGCTCGAGAGCTCCGCGTCGTACGCCTCGTGCATGACCCAGTCGGGACAGTTCGGCACCCCGCCCGGGTGCAGCGGTGCCGGGCGTCCCGAGAATCGCGTCGTCGCGAGGTCGAACGCGCCCCAGAAGAAGTGCACCGGGCTCGCCTTGCCGGTGAACTGGGCCCGGAACCGGTGCAGCACGCGCGACGCCGAGACCAGCGAGACCCAGAATCGGTGGGCCGCGTCCGGGTCGTACTCGGCGGGGCGGGTGTCGAGGTCGAACGCGATGACCTCGGCCAGCTCGACCGGGACCGGATCGAGGTCCACCTCCACGCCGAGCTCGCTCAGCGCCTCGGTGAACGATGCATAGAAGCGCGCGATCGTCCCGCTGTGCAGCGGCAACCGCCGCTCCTGCCCGTCGGTGTGCAGGAGCACGAGTTCGTGGGTGAAGAAGTCGAAGCGCGCCTCGAGTCCCGCCGAACCCACGGGCATGAGCGAGGTGGTGAGGCCACGGCTGTCGACGTAGAGCGGGACGTTCCACCAGTGATTCACGAGCGGGGTGAGCGCGAGGCGGAGCTTCCCGACCATCTGCGTCCAGAGCTGCAGGGTGTCGCGGGTGCCCTGCCATTCCGAAACGGGAAGCGCCGGCCAGGGGGGAGCAACGGTCATGGGTCGAGCCTCCGATCGGTGATGAGCATCACGGAAAGGCTAGACGGCCTTTCATCACTGCAGCGCCGACGTGAGCCGAGCGACGCCGTCGAGGAAGGTCGCCGATGCGGGCTCGCGCTTCCACTCGTCGAGCGTGAGCTCCCGCCCGATCGCGCGGTACCCGGCCTCGACCGCACGGAGGTCGGAGACGAACGACGCGCTGCGCACGAGGAGCGAGATCTCGAAGTTCAGGGCGAACGAGCGGATGTCCATATTGCTCGAGCCGATCACCGCGACGTCGTCATCGATCGACAGATGCTTCGCATGCAGGATGTACGGACCCGGGTACAGGAAGATGCGAACGCCCGCGCGGAGGAGTGCCCCGTAGTAGGAGCGCTGCGCGTGCCACACCGACCCCTGATCGCCGATCTCCGACACGAAGAGCTGCACGTCGAGCCCGCGCAGCCTGGCCGACGTGATGGCGTACATCATCGCCTCATCCGGGACGAAGTACGGGCTGGTGATGATCACCCGCTCCTGCGCCGCGCTGACGAGGCCGAGGAACATGCGCAGGTTGTTCTCCTGCTCGTAGGCCGGGCCGCTCGGCACGATCTGGCAGACGACCGGGGCATCCGTCGAGGCGACGCCGATGTCGGTCACCGGCACGTGCTCCTGGTCACGCAGCATCTCGTCGGTCTCGGCGTACCAATCCGACAGGAAGACGGTGTTCACCGCCGCGACGGTCGGGCCGGTCAGCCTGACCACGAGCTCTTGCCACATGAGCCCGCGCTTCTGGTTCTTCGGCGAGTCGTAGTCGCGCGCGATGAGGTTCTGCGAGCCGGTGTAGGCGACCCGGCCATCGACGACGACGAGCTTGCGGTGGTTGCGCAGGTCGGGCCGCTGCGACTGCCCCTTGAACGGTCGCACGGGAAGGAGATACGCCCACTGCACGCCGATGCGGTCGAGTTCGGCGGTCGTCGCTCCATGCACGGGGACCTTCCGCGACGCGATGTAGTCCATGAGCAGTCGCACCGTCACGCCACGCTGCACGGCTCGCTCCATGGCGGCGAAGAAGCCGCGCGTGGTGTCGTCGAACGCGACGATGAAGAACTCGACGTGCACCCAGCGCTCGGCCCGGTCGAGGTCCGCGGCCATGCGGTCGATCGACGTCTGGTACTCGCCGATGAGCTCCGCGTCGTTGCCGCCGAAGGCGGGCAACGCCCCGAGTGCGGTGTTCTGTCGCACGAGCGAGGCGAACCACTTCGGCCACACCTCGTCGCCGAGATGCAGGTCGATCCCGGCGGAGCGCTCCGCGATGATCCGGTTGATCTCGAGCTGCCGTTCCATCCGCTTGCGGGGCAGCTTGGTGTTGCCGATGAGCAGGAACAGGAGGATGCCGACGAACGGGATGAGGAAGATCGCGAGCAGCCACGCCATCGCGGCCGTGGGCTTCCGCCCGCGGGGGACGATGATGAGCGCGGCGATCCGGATCGCAAGGTCGACCAGGATGAGGATGCCCCCGAGCAGCGTGATTGCCTCGGCGCTCATATGCCTGCCCCCACTCTCGGTGGGTCGATCATATGGGTGACCTGAGCATTCTTCAATGAACGTGCGCTCGCCCGCGGACCTCATCGTGGGGGCGGAGGCGAGAGGCGGAGGGGGCGAGGGGGCTAGCTCGGTGTCCCGCCGTCGGCCTCGATGATCTCTCGCATGGTCTCCATCGAGATCTGGTCGCGCTCGCCGTCGATCCACTCGTGGATGGTGAACGGGATGTCGAGACCGACGAGGTAGTCGACCGTCTTCTCGAGCCGGGGTGCGACGTCGAGATGGTCGTTGCCGAACAGGGCTGCGGTGTAGACGGGCTCGCCGCCGCGGATCGCGCGCCGCAGCTCGACCGTCGACCGCCCGGTGAGGCGGTACAACGACTTCAGGACCTCGCTGCCGAAATCGGGCGTTCCGGTGATGGTGAGCGAAAGGGCGTTCTCGGGTGCGGTCACCCCTCCATCACACCACTCGGCACCCAGATCAGCGAGCCGGTTCAGTAGCTGGCGCGGCCACCGCTGATGTCGTACACGGCGCCGGTCGAGAAGCTGCAGGCGTCCGAGGCCAGCCACGCGACGAGCTCGGCGACCTCCTCCGCGCGACCGAGGCGTCTCATGGGGATCTTCTCCACCAGGGAGGCGAGCACATCCGGTCGGGTCGTCGCGTTCATGGGCGTCTCGATGACGGCCGGGGCGATGGCGTTCACGAGGACGCCTGTGGTCGCGAGCTCTTTGCCGAGCGACTTGGTGAGGCCGATCACGCCCGCCTTGGAGGCCGAATAGGCGGCGAGCCGGGGATTGCCCTCCATGCCGGCGATGCTCGCGATGTTCACGATACGACCCCATCCGGCGTCGATCATGCCCGGCAGCACCGCCTGGCACATGTGGAAGGTCCCCGTGAGGTTCACCGCGAGCGTGCGCTCCCAATCCGAGCCGTCGACGTCGACGAAGTCGGCGTTGGGGCCCACGATGCCCGCGCTGTTGACCAGCACGGCGACGGACCCGAGCCCGGAGACCACTCGGCCGAGATCCTTCGGATCCGTGACGTCGGCGACGAAGTCCGCGTCCGACGTCCGGTCGAGCGTGAAGACCTCATACCCGGCGCGTCCGAGTCGCTCGGCGCACGCGGCGCCGAGTCCGCTCACGCCACCGGTTACTACCGCTTTTCGCATGGTCGCTCTCTCCATATTCCACTTAATGGAACGCACATCTGATAGATTGAATGTTATCAGGCGTGAACGGTCCGTCTCGGAATCCGGGGTGCCCCGGGCAGCCGGGGCACCCCGGCCGCCGCGGGCGAGGCGGACCGCGGCGGTGCCGAGGAGCAGCGAACAGCGTGGCGTCTAGCGCTTCGGGAGCGTGTCGTACGTGAACGCGACGAGGTAGTCGTTCAGAGCCAGCGAAGCGGCCTCGGCCCCGGCTCCGTCGGCTTTCACGATCGCGTGCAGGATGCCGCGGTGGAGTGCGACCGCCTCCTGCACCTGTGCCTCCGGGTCGGTCAAGTGAGCGAACCAGAACCTGCGAGACAGTCCTTGCAGCGGCGCCATCGCCACAGACAGGAACTCGTTCTGCGCTGCCTCGACGATGAACTCGTGTGAGTCGCGGAGCACGGTCGGGAAGTCCTCGACCGATACCGGCGAGGCGTCGAGCCGGTCGAGCATGTCGCGAGCGTGTTCCCGCTGATTGGGACGTGCGCGTGCCGCCGCCAGTTGCGCCGCGAAGGGCTCCAGCACTCGCCGAAGCTCGAGGAGCTTCAGCTGCGCCTCGATGGAACTCGCCGGCACGAGCACGCCGCGCTGCGGGTGGATCTCGACCATCCGGTCCCGGGCGAGTCGCTGGAGCGCTTCACGCACGGGTGTGCGGCCGATGCCGGTGAGCTCGGTGAGCTGCTTCTCGGAAATCAGGCTCCCAGGCGGGATCTCCTGCAGGACGATCATGCGCTCGATCTGATCGAACGCACGATCGGTCAAGTTGCGCTCTGTCACGTCGACCTCCTGCTCGACAGTATCGCGCGAGCCGATGTATGGTTCATACATGACTGATATCTCAGTTGGGCGATGGAGCCTGGTGACTCGAGCGGACGCCACAGATCTGCAGGTGCTCGCAGAGGTCGACGTGCTCGTCGTCGGCGCCGGCGCCGCGGGTGTCGCGGCCGCGACCGTTGCGGCCGAGGGTGGCGCGGAGGTGCTCATCGTCGAGAAATACGGCTTCGCCGGAGGCGCCGCCGTCGCCGGCATGTCGGGCACGATCTGCGGGATGTACCTGGCTTCCGACGACCCGGAGGCGCCGCCGCGTCAGGTCGTCTTCGGATTCACCGAACGCTTCGCGGCCCGCCTTCGCGAACGCGGCGGCCTGACGGGGCCGCAGCGCTACGGAAAGACCTTCACGAGCGCGCACGACCCCCTCAAGTGGCGCGAAGTGGCGGACGAGCTCCTCACCTCGGCGGGGGCTCGCATCCTGTTCCACACCGACGTGGTCGAGGTGATCGTGGAGGACGGCCGATACCGCGGCGTGGTCATCGCCTCGAACGCGGGGCTCGGCGTGATCCGCGCCAGGCGGATCGTCGATGCATCCGGTGACGGGGCGATCGTTGCGCGTGGCGGCGGCGACTGGCGGTTCGGGCAGGACGGTCGGATCCAGAACCCGACCATGTTCTTCCGCATCGGCAACGTCGACCTCGAGCGGTTCTGGGATGCGTGGGGTGAAGACACCATCTGCCCGGCATGGATCACCGAGCGGATCGTCGCCGCGCGCGATCGTGGGCTCGACCTGCCGCGGAACAAGATCTGGATCTTCGACACCGGCCGGGCCGGTGAACTGCTCGTCAATGCCACCCGCCTCGTCGGAGAGGGGGGCCGAATGCTCAACGTCATCGACCCCGTCGACTTCACGATCGCCGAGATCTCGGGCCGTGAGCAGGTTCGCCAGTACGCGCGGTTCCTGCGCGAAGAGATCCCCGGGTGCGAGGAGCTGTACGTGGTCGACACCGGCGTGGAGGCCGGCATCCGGCAGACCAGAACCATCCGTGGCATCCAGACGCTCCGGAACGAGGATGTGGTGGAGGCGCGGAAATCGCCCGACGCGGTGGTGCGGTCGCCGTGGCCGATCGAGCTGCACGATGGTGAGCGTCCGAAGCTGCACTGGATCCTGGACGACTATTACGAGGTGCCCTACGGCACGCTCGTGCCGGCCGTCGGTGAAGACGTCATCGTCGCGGGCCGCTGTCTCAGCGCCGAGCACGAGGCACTCGCCTCGGCGCGGGTCACCGCGCAGTGCTTCGAGTACGGGCACGCGGCGGGCGCCGCCACCCTGATCTCGCTGGAGCGCGAGATCGACTATCGCGCGATCGCCGCGCGAGAGGTACGTGAACGGATGATTCGCGCAGGCAGCGCGCTCACACACGACGAAGACACTGCGAACGTCGACCTGGAGAGGACCCACGCATGACCGAGCCGACCACCCTGCGAAGCAACTTCACACCGGGTACGACTCGCTGGGCGGTGCGTCGTGCCCAGTGGAGTGCGATGGGCATTCCACTGGAGGATCAGGAGAAGCCGAAGATCGCCATCGTCAACACGTCTTCGCGCCTCTCGGTCTGCTTCTCGCACCTCGACGACGTCGCGGTGCGGGTCGCCGAGGCGGTGCGGGAAGGCGGCGGCCTGCCGTTCGAGATCCGCACCACCGCGCCGAGCGACTTCGTCACGAGCGCGGGCCGCAAGGGTCGCTACCTGATGCCGACCCGCGATCTCATCGTCAATGACGTCGAGGCGGCGGTCGAAGGTGCGGTACTCGACGGCATCGTCTTCCTCTCCTCGTGTGACAAGACGACCCCGGCGCACCTCATGGCCGCCGCGCGACTCGACCTTCCGTCGATCGTCGTGATCGGCGGCTACCAACGGGGCGGGACCTGGAGCGGCTGTTCGGTCGACATCGACACGGTCTACGAGTCGGTGGGGGCGATCGCCTCCGGGGAGATGACCGCGCCTCAGCTGGGTGACCTCGCGGATGCCGCGATCCAGGGGCCGGGTGTCTGCGCCGGCCTCGCCACCGCGAACACCATGCATTGCCTCGCGGAGGCGATCGGCATGACCGTGCCCGGCTCCGCGCCGACCCGTGCGAACTCGGAGCAGATGCTCGCGAATGCGTCCGCCGCGGGGCGGCGAATCGTCGACATGGTCATCGAGGGGCTGACAGCTCGACAGGTCATCACCGCCGAGGCCGTCGAGAACGCCGTCGAGGTCGCACTCGCACTCGGCGGCTCCGTCAACTGCATCCGGCACCTCACCGCCATCTCGGCTGAAGCAGACCTCGACCAGGACGTCGTCGCGCTCTTCGAGTCGAAGGGGCGGGATGCCGTCCAACTCGCCGCCATCCGCCCGAACGGCGCGCATCAGGTCTGGGACCTCGATGACATCGGCGGCGTGCAGACGGTGATGCGGACCCTGCTGCCTCGCCTGCACGGAGACGCGCTGACCGTCGATGGCCGTACCGTGGCCGAGCGAGCCGAAGTGGCGCGCGAGGCCGACGGCGAGGTGCTTCGCCCGCTCCATGAACCGATCAAGCCCGAGCCCGGCCTCATCATCCTCCGCGGGTCGCTCGCCCCCGACGGGGCCATCGTCAAGGTCGCCGGGGTCGGCAGCGCGCGACGCCAGTTCAGCGGCCCGGCCAATGTCTTCGTCGGTGAGGACGACGCGATCGACGCGCTCGGAACCGGCGGCATCTCACCGGGCGACGTCATCATCCTCCGCGGCATGGGTCCTCGCGGTGGGCCGGGCACGGTGTTCGCGGCGAGCTTCGTCGCAGCGCTGAACGGCGCAGGCCTCGGCGGTCAGGTCGCGGTCGTCACCGACGGTGAGCTTTCCGGGCTCAACCATGGTCTGGTCGTCGGGCAGGTCATGCCGGAGGCCGCCGACGGTGGTCCGCTCGCCGGAGTCGAGCAGGGGGACGTCATCTCGATCGACCTCGACGCCCGCCTCATCGACGCCGAACCCGTTCGCAACGGCGCGCCCGTGCGTGCCGGCGACCCGGAGGCCGAACGAGGCTGGCTCGGCCAGTACGCCGCGCTCGTGTCGCCGATCCAGCAGGGCGCCGTGCTCCGCCGCCCGCGCCCCTGAGCCACCACCCCACCCCGCTCTCGCCAACGAAGGAGATGGCCATGACCACCGCGACCGATCAGCACGACAGGATGAGCGACGCGAGACGCCGCCAAGCGCGAAAAGCCGGCATCGCCGCGCTCGTCGGCACGACGCTCGAGTGGTACGACTTCTTGATCTACGGCACCGCCGCGGCGCTCGTGCTCAACTCGCAGTTCTTCCCGGACGTCGACCCGCTCGTCGGCACGATCGCGGCCTTCGCGACGTACGCGGTCGGCTTCCTCGCTCGGCCGTTCGGCGGCATCATCCTCGGCAACATGGGCGACAAGGTCGGCCGTAAGAAGATGCTCGTGTTCACCATCGTGCTCATGGGTGTCGCGACGACCCTCATCGGGGTCTTGCCCACGTACGCGGCGATCGGCATCGGTGCGCCGATCCTGCTGGTCGTCCTCCGACTGCTGCAGGGTTTCGGAGCGGGCGGCGAGTACGCCGGCGCGGTCGTGCTCTCGGTCGAGCACGGCGATCAGAAACGACGAGGTCTCGCCGGGGCGTGGGCTCCGACCGGATTCGCCCTCGCGACGCTGCTGTCGACCGGGATCTTCCAGCTCATGACGACGATCCTCTCCAAGGAGGACTTCGAGGCATGGGGCTGGCGCGTGCCGTTCCTGCTCGGCGCACTGCTGCTCCTCGTCGGCTACTTCATCCGTCGGACGATCGATGAGACCCCGGCGTACGAAGACGCGGTCAAGGCCGAGCAAGCCGGCGCCGCCAAGGAGACGAAGATCCCCGTCCTCGAAGCGGTGCGCCGCCACCCGCGGAACTTCTTCGTCGTGGTCGGCTCCCGCCTCGCCGAGAACGCCTTCGCGTACCTCTTCCCGGTGTTCGCCGTCGGCTTTGCGGTGAACACGCTCGGCGTCGAATCGTCCACGACGCTCATGGCCGTGGTCATCGCGTCCGCCGTGCAGGTCGTCGCCATTCCGCTGTGGGCGGCCCTGAGCGACCGGGTGGGCCGCCGGCCCGTCTATGCCGGCGGCGCGATCGCCTCGATCGTCTGGCTCGCGCCGTTCTTCATGCTGCTCGAGACGCTCTCCCCGCCACTGCTCATCATCGGGTTCGTCGTCGGTCTTGGCATCTTCTACCCGGCGATGCTGGCGCCGCAGGCGGCGTACTACGCCGAGCTCTTCGACACCCGCACCCGCCTTTCCGGATTCGCGTTCGCGCGTGAAGTCGGCTCCGTGCTCTCCGGCGGCTTCCTCCCACTCATCGCGACCGCGCTCCTGGCGGCCGTCGGCCACTGGTGGGTCATCCTCGTCTACCTCGGCTTCCTCACGCTGCTGACGCTCATCGCGCTCGCGTTCGGTCCCGAAACCCGGCACGAAGACATCGAAACCGTGCCCTCGGACTGACCAGAGCTCCGGGAGGCGATATCTCCGGGCGCGCAGCGGTGACCTCGCCGCTGCGCGCCCGGCTTCTTCACGGGCCGGCTGCGGGACGTCGCGGGCGACTACTCGACGTGCGTTCCATCTGGTGGAATACTGATCTGATACATTGAACGGTATCAGGAGCAGAATGTCCGAATCAGAATCGGTCCCCGTGGACCCCTCCGTCTCCGATGCCGGTCCCGTCGGCGCGGAGCGCGTGCTGACGGTGCTGGTCGAGCTGGCGAAGGAGCCCGAGGGGTTGAGCCTCGACGAGCTGACCAAGCGTGTCGGAGCGGCGAAGCCCACCGTGCACCGCGCGCTCGGATCGTTGGCGCGCCTCGGCCTCGCGAACCGGCTCGCGCGTGGCCGCTATGTGCTCGGCGACGAGTTCCTCCGCTTGGCGTTCCTGCACCAGGACCGACGCCCCGACCGTGCACGGGTGGAGCCGTTGCTGGAGGCGCTGACGGCGACGTTCGGAGAGACCAGTCACTACGCCGTGCTCGACGGCGACGACGTCGTCTACCGCGCGAAGCGCGATCCGGCCGAGGGCGCCGTGCGACTCACCTCGACCGTCGGCGGCCGCAATCCCGCCTATCGCACGGGAGTCGGCAAGATGCTGCTCGCCTGGCGGTTCGAGTCGTTCGAGGAGGCCGAGCACTGGGCCGCCTCCGAACCCCGGGAGCAGAAGACGCCCACGACGTTGACGGCGCCCCGGGCGCTCGCGACCGCGTTGCAGGAGGCTCGGGAGCGTGGCTACGCGACCGACGATCAGGAGAGCGAACCCGGGGTCAACTGCATCGCGCTGCCGGTCTTCCTCGATTCGCCGCAGGTGCCGACCGGCGCGCTCTCGGTGAGCGCGCTCGCGTTCCGGACCCCGCTCGGCGAGCTCACCGACGCCGTCGAACGCATTCGTGCCATCGCCGACGAGCACCACGTGCGCACCCGGCCGGAGACCGACGGGTAGACGAGATCACCGGGTAGACGAGATCACCGGGTAGACGAGACCACCGGGTAGACGACCCGGCTCAGAGAGAAAGAGGAACACGGCAGCATGCGATTCATCAGAGTGGGAGAGCCCGGCCGCGAACGACCCGGCGTCGATGTCGGATCGGGCCGGTTCGTGGACATCTCAGATCTCGTCCCCGAGATCGACGGCGCGTTCCTCGCGTCCGTGGCCATCCCCGAGATCGAGGCGCTCGTCGCGGAGCGCGTCGCCGCGGGATCGGTCGAGACGCTCGGCGACCGGCGCCTCGGCGCGCCGATCGCGCGGCCGCACCAGATCCTGTGCATCGGACTGAACTACCGGGACCACGCCGAGGAGACGGGGCAGGCGGTGCCCGACGAGCCCATCCTCTTCACCAAGGCGCCGAACACTCTCGTCGGCCCCAATGACGACGTGCAGATCCCCCGGAACTCGACCAAGACGGACTGGGAGGTCGAGCTCGGGGTGGTCATCGGCCGCCGGGCGAGCTATCTCGAGACCGACGAGGAGGCCGAAGCCTGCATCGCCGGGTACGTCCTCGTGAACGACGTGAGCGAGCGGGAGTTCCAGATCGAGCGCGGCGGCCAGTGGTCGAAGGGCAAGTCCTGCCCCACGTTCAATCCGGCCGGTCCGTTCCTGGTGACGCCCGACGAGGTCGGCGACGTGCTCGACCTCGGGCTCTGGCTCGACGTCGACGGGGTGCGCAAGCAGGACAGCTCGACGTCGCAGATGGTCTTCAGCCCCGCCTTCATCGTGCGCTACCTCAGCTGGTTCCTCACCCTCGAGCCCGGCGATCTGATCAACACCGGCACGCCGCCCGGCGTCGGCATGGGCTTCAGCCCGCAGCAGTTCCTGCACGGTGGCGAGGAGGTCCGGCTCGGCATCACGGGTCTCGGCGAGCAGCGGCAGCGCGTCCTCGCCTGACGCGCCGACGCGCAGACCTGGTGGGGCGGCGGTGACCGCCCCACCAGGTCCGCTACTCGGAGGCCGCGTCGGAGGAGCGGCGCGTCAGCGCCTCGAGTTGCCATCGGTGCACGTCGGGCAGCCACTCCAACGGGGCCGCGGGCCCGACTCGCACGTCATCGGGCTCGCGGCCGTCGCGCACGGCTTCGACGTAGGCGCGATCCTGTGCGATTCGCGCCCGGAACGCCTCGGATCCGCCGACCGAGCCGTGGCCGGGAATGACGACGTCGACCTCGTCGGCCACGCCTTCGAACAGCCGCAGTGCGGCGAGGTAGTCCGCGATCGGGTCCGCGGCCTCGAGGTCGAGGAACGGCATCAGGATGTCGGAGAGCATGTCGCCCGCCACGAGGACGCGGGCGTCCTCGATCAGCAGTGCCGCGTGGCCTGTCGCGTGGGCCCGGTGCTCGAGGACCCGGATCTCGGGGCCGTCCCACGGGATCAGAGCGGCCCCGGCCGGGAGGGCGGTCAGGAGTCCGAGCAGGTGCATCGGGATCTCGTCGGCATGCTCCGGCGGCAGCCCCTCCGCGATCTGGGCCTGCCAATCGGCATGGGTCAGCAGCTCCCGGATCGAGGCGGCACCCCGCGCGGTCCCGTACCGCGGCACGTCGCCGAAGGCGGCGTGCCAGAGCACATGGTCCCAGTCCGGATGCGTCGAGAATCCCGCCACTACGGGCTGACCGAGCTCGGCCACGTCGTGCGCGAGGTCCGCCAGGTCGCGGTCGGTGACGCCGGGGTCGACGAGCAGCACTCCATCGGTGCCCTGCACGACCGTCGAGGTGCTCTGGATGAACTCGCTCTCGTGCACGAGCACGCCGTCAGCGACTCGAGTGAGCATGAACTGCCTCCCGCCTTCGGGTGCGATCGTGTGTGGTCGAGACGGTAGTACGGCGCGGTCGCCGCCGCCATCGCGGGCGGTGCGTCAGCCGGCGCGCATCGTGTCGTCGTAGGCGGCCGCGAGCTGCGCACTGGGCCGCGGTGCGTCGGGGACGGGCCTGGCGATGCCGAGGTGCAGCTCTCGGAGTTCGTCCATCATGGCGTCGACGAGCTGCGGGCCGCCATCCCGCAAGAGCTCGGCACGCACCCTGAGACGGCGCTCCCCGTCGCGATGGGCGAGGCCCCAGTTGCCGAGCGCGACCATGATCGGCAGTACCTGGATGCCCGCCTCGGTGAGCGAGTACGCCGCGCGCTGACCGCGTCGAGCCTCGTCGCGGGTGAGGAGCCCGGCGCCGACGAGCCGCTTGAGCCGGTTCGCGAGGATGTTCGACGCGATGCCCTCCTCGGATCCGGCGAGCAGCTCCCGGAAGTGACGGCGGTTGCCGAACATGACGTCGCGCAGCACGAGCATCGACCACGGGTCGCCGAGCACCTCGACGGCGGCATTGATCGCACAGCCCGAGCGCGGAGCGTCTTCCATGACACCCAGCCTAGTGGTTGCACATTGCAATCGCTTCCGTTAGCGTGCCGAGTGATCCTGATCCGCGCTCACTCCGGAGGCCGACGATGTCGCTCGTACGCGTACAGAACTTCTCCATCTCGCTCGACGGGTTCGCCACCGGGGAGGGGATCAGCGTCGACGCGCCGTTCGGTCACGCCGGCGAGCGGTTGCACGAGTGGATGTTCGCGACCCGCTTCGGGCGGGCGATGTTCGGCGGCGACGGCGGCTCCGACGGGGTGGACAACGCATTCGCCGAGCGCCACGAGAGCCTCGGCATCGGCGCCGAGATCATGGGTCGCGGCAAGTTCAGCGCGTCGACCGGGCCGTGGACCGACCTCGGCACCGACGACGAGTGGCGGGGCTGGTGGGGCGACAATCCGCCCTTCCACACCCCGGTGTTCGTGCTCACGCACCATCCACGACCATCCATCGAGATGGAGGGCGGCACCGTCTTCCACTTCGTCGACGCGTCGCCGCAGGAGGCCCTCGCGCTCGCGCGCGAGGCGGCGGGCGACCGCGATGTGCGGCTCGGTGGCGGGGCGACCTCGATTCGCGAGTTCCTCGCCGAGCGGCTCGTCGACGTGGCGCACCTCGTGGTGGTCCCGATCGTGCTCGGCCGAGGCATCCGGCTCTGGGATGGCCTGGAAGGCCTCGAAGCCGACTACGACGTCGAGCAGGTCTCCTCACCGAGCGGCGTCGTCCACCTGACGTTCACGCGGCGAGGCTGAGGGGAGCGGCACATGGGAAAGGTCGCCTGGGGGTTCACGTCCTCGATCGACGGATTCATCGCCGGGCCCGGCCATGACATGAGCTGGCTGTCCGCGGGCGAACCGTTGGTTGACGGCACGATCGAACGCATGGCGCGACGGGTCGGGGTGATCATCTCGGGCCGGGCCGGCTACGACGCGGCGCTCGCGCAGCGCGACGAGCGCGACGAGATGACCTCCGAGGCCTACGGCGGCGCGTGGTCCGGTACGGAGTTCATCCTCACCCACCGTCCGGAGGAGCTCGCCGACGATGCATCCGTCATCGCGCTCGACTGCGACGTCATCGAGGCGATCCGCCGGGCGCAAGAGATCGCCGGCGACGCCGACGTGCAGATCATCAGCGCCGACATCGCCCGGCAGGCGCTCGAGCACGACCTCATCGACGAGCTGCAGGTGTTCGTCGCCCCGGTGTTCCTCGGCGACGGCACCCGCATCTTCGACGTGCCCGGCGGGCGCCGCGTCGACTGGGAGCTCGTCGAGATCTTCGAGGACAGCCCGCGCAGCTTCGGACGGGTGTACCGGCCGAAGGGGCGGCTGTGACCGCCGTGAGCTGAGGTGAGCGGACCTCCGGGACGCGCCGTCAGCCCTTGACGGCGCCCGCGAGGACCGCCTTGACGAAGTGACGTTGGAGCACCAGGAACACGAGCAGCGTGGGCACCATGAGCAGGATCGCTCCAGCACACAGGAGCGCCAGATCCGTTCGGTACTGACCCTGGAACGCGCCGAGGGCTCCGGCCATGGTGCGCCGCGACGGATCGTCGATGAGCACGACGGCGAGGATGAAGTGGTTCCACGTGTTCAGGAACTGCAGGAGGCCGAGCGTCACCAGTGCAGGGACCGCGAGGGGCAGGTGCACGTGTCGGAACAGCTGCCAGGCGTTCGCACCGTCCATACGGGCGGCTTCCGAGATCTCGGCCGGGATGGAACGGAAATGGCCGGTCATCCAGAACACACCGAACGGCATGGCGAGGCCGATGAGGGGCAGGATGATCGCCCACTGCGTGTTCAACGTGCCGAGATCGCGGGCCTGGTAATAGAGCGGGATGACCGCGGACTCGAACGGAATGGTCAGTCCGAGCAGGAAGGCGACGAAGATCGCCCGGCGACCCCATGGCCGGAGGTGCCCGAGCGCGAAGCCGGCGAAGGTGGCGAAGGCGAGTGCTGCGGGGACGACGCCCAGGACGATGAGCACGCTCGACTGTGCGAGCGTCAGGAAGTCGGTGGCCTCGAACGCGATCGCGAAGTTGCCCCACTGGGGGTCGGCCGGCCAGGTCAGCCCGGCCGGGGTGCGCCCTTGCGGGTGCAGCGCGGTGACGAGCATGGCCAGGAAGGGCAGCACCATGGCGAGCATGAGCGCCACGAGGGTGAGGGTGCCGAGGGCCTCCGATCGTCGGTCTCTCATCGCGTACCCCGCTCCCGGTTGAGCCGCTGCACCGGGAGCACGATCGCGACGATGATCACGAGGAGCACGATCGCGAGAGCCGAGGCCAGCCCGACCCGGTTCTCGGTGAAGGCGAGCCGGACGATCTGCACACCGGGGACCATCGTCGTGTAGCCGGGTCCGCCCTGCGTGGTCATGTAGACGAGGTCGAAGCTGGCGATGGCGGCGATCAGCGTCACCGTGACGCACACGACGACCTCATGGCGGAGGCCGGGGAGCGTGACCGCGAAGAACTCCTGCACCGCATTCGCACCATCGAGTCGGGCGGCTTCGTAGAGCGACGCGTCGATACGCCCCATTCCCGCCGAGAACACCACGGTGCAGAACCCGATCATGACCCAGGACCCGATGATCCCGATCGCCGGGAGCGCGGTCGTGAAGTCCCCGAGCCATGGGCGCGCGAGCCCGCCCGCACCCACGGCACGGAGCACTTCGTTGATGGGGCCGGTATCCGCGTACATCCACGTCCACGCGACGGCGGCCGCGGCGAACGGGACGATCTGCGGCAGGAACAGCACGGTGCGGGATGCCGAGACGAGGCCGGACCTCCCGACCGCGCGTGCGGCCGCGGCGGCGAGCAGCCCGAGCGCGACCGGCACAGCGCAGAAGAACAGGATCAGGGTGAGCGTGTTGCGCAGTGAGCCGTAGAGCTGGGGGTCCGTGATGACGCTGACATAGTTGTCGAATCCGGCCCAGGTGGCCGGCCCGATCCCATCCCAGTCGTAGAAGGAGTATCGGAGCGCCTGCGCCAGGGGGTACAGGGCGAAGACGGCATACATCACCGCCGCGGGGGCGATCCAGAGGTACACGGCGGCTCGACGCAGGCGGCGCCGGGTAGCGGATGGCTCGATCGCCGGCGCCTCGGTCGCCGGTGCCTCGATCGTTCGGTCGGTCACGTGCAGCCCTCGGTGCCTATCGGCCGCGCGCCGACGTCGCCGCAGCGTAGTCGGCCTGGAGGTTCGCGAGGAACTCCTCGGCGGTGACGTGACCGGCGATGAGCAGATCGCTTTGGGGGTCGAGGGTCGCGCTCGACATGCCTGCGGTCGCGTTGGCGAGGAAGTCGACGATCCCGTCGGCCTCGACGACCTGGTCGAACGCAGCGATCGTGTCGGCGAACACCGTCCCCGTGGGGACAGGCGGCGGCGACAGATCGGCGGGTCCTCCGGCGGCGAGGCCGCCGACCTCGGCGAGGATGGCTCGTGCCTCGTCGCCGTTGAGCCAGTTCAGGAATGCGGCGGCCTCGTTCGGGTGCTCTGCGCCGGAGGGGATCACGAGTGCATTCGGGGCGGCCATCGTCTGGAACCCCGTCGGCGGCTCGGCCGGCGGGAGGAGGAAGAAGCCGAACCGGCCGGGGTCGACCGTGTCCAGGCCGGCCGCGAACCAGCTGCCGTTGTGGAAGAACAGGCTCTCGCCGTCGCTGAACCGCCCGAAATCCAGGCCCGGGTCTGCGGAGCCGAAGTCCCTTGGGAAGTACCCCGCCGCGATCCACTCCTGGAGGGTTCGCGCGGCGGTCTCGGCCTCCGGGGTCTCGATCGTCGCGCCCGGCACATTGAACACCCAGTCGGAGACGGCGTCGGCGCCGCCGTACGCCTGCGTGAGGCCCTGGAACAGGTAGGCGGGATTTCCCATCAACGGCGTCGTGCCGTGTTGGGCGGCGGTGGCGAGCATGCCCTCGAACTCGTCGAGCGTCGAGGGCGGGCTCGTGTAGCCGAGCTCTTCGAGTCGGTCCCGGTCGTAGTAGACGCCGACCAGGCCGAACCCCGCGCCCATGCCGTACAGCGCGCCCTCCCCGCGGACCCGGCCGTCCTCCGCGATGGTCCACTGCTCCAGTTGCGAGCGCGGGAAGTCGTCCCATCCGTACGCCTCTGCATATGGGTCGAGGGTGAGCAGCAGGCCGTTCTTCACGGCGTCGCCGGGCGCGGCCAGCCGGAGCAGGTCGGGTGTGTGCTCGGCCGCGAGGTATCGCGGGGCGTTCTGCTGCAGCGTGTCGAACGCCTCGGTCTCGAGCTCGACGGTCACCGTGGGGAACTCGACCTCGAAGGCCTCCGTGAGTGATTCCCACAGCGCGACCTGATCTTCGTTGACGCGGGCCGTGATGCGAACGGGATCCGATCCGAGCTCGGTGCTCACGGCCGGTGTCGACCGGGTCGGGGCGACTCCGCCGGGCGCATCGCAGCCGGTGAGCAGGAGCGCGGCGCTCAGTCCGAGTGCCGCGGCGAAGCGGGTTCGCGAACGGATCGCGTGGTCGGTCGTGTGCATCGGGCGCCGCCTCTTCCTTGAAAACGAGTCGTGATGGACTGCCGAAAACTGAATTGGCAGTCAGTATCGCATAAAACTGACTGCTCGGTAAACTATCCGGTGAATCGAGGAGGAGCCGATGGCACAGTCCCGCACGTCGCCGACGGGTGGCTACGCCAAGGGCAGGGAACGGCGAGACCGGTTGGTCGATGCGACCATGAAGCTCGTGGCCCGCAACGGCTCCCGCGGGACCACGCTGGCGCAGATCGCCGCGGAGGCCGAGGTCTCTCAGGCCGCGGTGATGTACCACTTCGCCACGAAGGACGATCTGCTCAAGGCGGCACTCGACAAGCGCGATGAGCTCGAGAGTCCCGACTTCGAGGACGTCACGATCGGCCTCGGCGTCTTCGACCTCATCGCGGGTGCCGTGCACCAGTGGGGCGCGCGCCCCGACGCGGTGGGCATGCACACGGTGCTGGTCGCCGAGAACGTCGGCGTCGACGGCCCGCTGCGGCCACGTCTGCGTGCACGGTACGAGCGCACGGTCGACCAGCTCGCCGGCATCCTCGCGTCGGGTCAGGCCGACGGGCGGATCCGTCCCGACGTCGACCCCCAGCTCAAGGCGATCGAGGTGCTCGCCTTCCTCAATGGCCTGGAGACCGCCTGGCTGCTGAATCCCGAGGCGCCCGTCGCCCAGGCGGCGACGCAGTGGGCCGCCCACCAGAAGCTGAGCCTTGCGTCGGGCGGGCGGATCGGTCACGCGGGCACTGGCAACCAGGAGATGACGTCACCGATCCGGCGATCCCAGTAGTCCCAGGTGTGCGCGCCCGGTCCGAAATCGACGTCGATCGGAAGGTTCCGTTCGCGAGCTGCGGTGACGAACACCCGGTTCTCGTCATAGAGCGCATCCTCGGTTCCGCAGCACACGCGCAGCGCGGGGAGGGTCGCGCCGGTCGACCGCGTGTGGAGGAGATGGACGACGTCGTCCTCGCCGCCGACGATCGACTGCGAGTCGAAGATGCGGTCCCAGAGGCCGGACTCGAGCCGCCCCGCGCCGGGGACCGTGCGAGCCGCGAGACCGAGTGCGCCCGACAGGCTCGCGGCCGCGGCGAATCGCTCGGGGTGTCGGAGGGCCCATTTCATCGCCCCGTAGCCGCCCATCGACAGTCCGGCCACGAAGGTGCGATCCCGGGCCACGGGCACCTGGAACATGCGCTGCACCATCGCCGGGAGCTCGGTCGTGAGGAACGACCAGTAGGCGCCCCCGTGTGCCTCGTCCGTGTAGTACGACCGATGCACCTGCGGCATCACGACGGCGAGGCCGCGGGCCGCGGCGTACCGTTCGATCGCGGTGTGCCGCAGCCACATCGTGTCGTCGTCGCTCAGGCCGTGCAGCAGGTACAGCAGCCCGCGCGCGGCCGTCCCCTCGGGGAGGATCGCGGTGAAGGATGAGCTGAGCTCGAGCACCTCCGAGCGGAAGGCGCAGGATAGGACGGCCATGAACGCTCCAATACTGAGTAGGTAGTCAGTATCGCCGGAGCGAGCCCGCCGCGCAAGCTCGTGGCGGGGAGCGCCCTCAGCCGATCGCCGGCCGCCGACCCCGGACGACCCCGCCTGCGCCTACTCTGTCGAGCGAGGCATCCGATTCGTCTCGGAGGAGAGAGCACATGAGCGACGTCACCGAACTCGAGGCCGAGGCCGCCGGCCTCGTCTTCGCGCGGTTCGACCACGAGGACGCGTGGGCGATCGGCGCCGACCTCAGGGCACGCGCGCTCGAGGAACACCTGCCGATCGCGATCGACATCCGCACGGCCGCGGGCACCGTGCTGTTCCACGTGTCGCTGCCGGGCGCATCGGCCGATCAAGAGCATTGGCTCCGCGGCAAGGCGGCGGTCGTGTTCCGCTTCTCGGCGAGCTCGGCGCTCATCGCGGCTCGCTTCGCCGAGACGGGCGCCGGGCCGAACGGATGGCTCGATCCGAACGAGTACGCGCCCACCGGTGGTGGCGTGGCGGTCACGGTCGAAGGGGCCGGGGTGGTCGCGGCGGTGACCGTGTCCGGCCTGGCGTCGGCCGACGACCACGCGCTGGCCGTCGACGCGATGCGTCGCCGCATCCGCGACCAGCTCGGGTGACTCCTCGTCGGCGCCTCCGGCCATTGCTCGCGACGACGCGCTCGCCCGCATGACCGATTCCCGTACGCCCGGCTGGCTCAGTGCGCCGGGTTGCCGAGCTCGATCAGCAACACCCCGCCGACGATCAGCGCGACGCCGAGTGCCATCACCCAGGTGAACGGCTCCTTGAAGAGCAGACGACCGAGCAGGGCGGTCAGCGCCACGCCGACCGCGGTCCAGATGCCGTAGGCCACGCCGATGGGCATGCCGTTCGCAAGCGTAAGCGACAGCAGCCAGAACGCCACGAGGTAGCCGGTGACGACGGGCAGCAACCAGATCTTCCTGCCGTGGGCGGCCATGCGCAGCGACAGCGTCGCACCGACCTCGGAGACGATCGCGCCGCCGAGCAGCAGCCAGATCATGCGCCGACCCGTTCTGCCGCCGCCGCGCGCCGCGTCGCGAGCTGCGAGCCGAGCTCGACGAGGAGGACACCGCCGACGACGAGGCCGATGCCGATGAGCATGACCGGCGTGAGCGGGTCGCCGAGGAGCGCCCAGCCGAGCACGGCGGTGAGCACGACGCCCGAGGCGCCCCAGATGCCGTAGGCGACCCCGAGCGGCATCCCGAGCCGCAGCACCTGCGAGAGCAGTGTGAACGAGCCGACGTATCCGACGACCACGATGACGAAGAAGAGCGGCTCGGTCTGCGCCGCGCTGAGCGAGAGCGACGCCGCGACCTCGAGCGCGATCGTCACCGCCAGCAGCCACCATTTCGCCATGTGATCTCCTCCTGCGTCTCCTGGCCGCGAGATCACCGTAGTGGCTCGACTGACAGTGGTTGAGGAGGTTGCCCGGGTAAAGATGGGCGGAGCGGGTCTGGGGGAACGATGAACGCGTATGAGCAACGGCCATGGTTGGCGCACTACGCCGAGGGCGTGCCCGAGGAGATCGAGGCGCCGACGCAGACGCTGGTCGACATGATCGAGGACGCGACCGCGCGGTTCGGGCGGCGCACGGCCCTCGAGTTCTTCGGCGCCGAGACCAGTTATCGCGACCTCGGCCGGCAGATCGCGCGCGTCGCCGAAGGGCTGCGGCGGCTGGGCGTGCGGCCCGGCGACCGGGTCGCACTCGTCCTGCCGAACTGCCCGCAGCACGTCGCCGCGTTCTACGGCGTGCTCCGCCTCGGCGCGATCGTGGTCGAGCACAACCCGCTGTACACGCCGCCCGAGCTGCGGCACCAGTTCGAGGACCATGAGGCGAAGGTCGCGATCGTGTGGGACGCCGTCGCCGACACGGTCGCCGACTTCCCCCGGGACATCCGCCCCGAGCACATCGTCGCGGTGGACCTGACCCGGGAGCTCCCGCTCGGAAAGCGCCTCGCGCTGCGCCTGCCGATCCCGAAGGCGCGCGCCTCGCGCGCCGCGCTGACGACCAGGCCGACCGCGCGGGGCATCCTCGACTGGGGACGCCTCGCCGGCAGCCGGCCGATCTCGAAGCGGCACCCACGCCCCGCGCTCGGCGACACCGCGCTGCTGCAATACACCAGCGGCACGACCGGGACGCCCAAAGGCGCCGTGCTCACGCACCGCAACCTCCGCGCGAACGCCGCGCAGGGACGCGCCTGGGTGCCCGGCCTGCGCGACGGCGACGAGGTGTTCTACGGCGTCCTCCCGCTGTTCCACGCCTACGGCATGACGCTCTGCCTCACGTTCGCGATGAGCATCGGCGCGCGGCTCGTGCTGTTCCCGAAGTTCGACGTCGACCTGGTGTTCGCGGCCGCCCGGCACTCGCCACCGACCTTCCTGCCCGCGGTGCCGCCGATCTACGACCAGCTCTCACGCGCGGCCGAGCGACGCGGCACGGGGCCGCTGACCGGGATCCGGTTCGCGATCTCGGGCGCGATGAGCCTGCCGCCGCAGACCGTCGACCGCTGGGAGACCGTCACCGGCGGACTGCTCGTCGAGGGGTACGGCATGACCGAGTCCTCGCCGGTCGCGCTCGGCAACCCGATGGGGCCCACCCGGCGCCCGGGCACGGTGGGCGTGCCGTTCCCGAGCACCGAGATCCGGGTCGTGGACCCGGAGCGGCCCGACGTGGACCGCGCGGCGGGCGAGGAGGGTGAGCTGCTCCTCCGCGGACCGCAGGTGTTCGAGGGGTACTGGCGCCGACCGGCGGAGACGGCGGAGACGCTGTCGCCAGACGGCTGGCTGCGCACCGGCGACATCGTCCGCGTCTCCGACGACGGGTTCGTCACGATCGTGGACCGGGTCAAGGAACTCATCATCACGGGCGGGTTCAACGTCTCGCCCTCCGAGGTGGAGGGCGTGCTCCTCCGCCATCCCGATGTGCGTGGTGCGGCCGTCGTCGGGCTGCCGCGCGCCTCGGGCGGCGAGGAGGTCGCCGCCGCCGTCGAGCTGCGTGAGGGCGCGGTCTTCGACGACGGCGCGCTCCGTGAGTTCTGCCGGGCGAGCCTCACGCCGTACAAGGTCCCGCGGCGCATCGTCGAGGTCGACGAGCTGCCGCGTTCGCTCATCGGCAAGGTGCAGCGGCGCACGGTGCGCGACGTCCTGCTCGAGCGGCGCGCGAAGGGCTGAGGCGCGGCCGGCGCCCTCCCGGGCAGGGCGCGCCTCAACGGTCGGCACCCGGCGGCGCCTCCCGCACGTCGCGGTGGCCGACGATCTGCTCGCTCGGCAGTGCGTCTGCGAGCTCCGAGCGGTCGCGCTCGGTGAGCACGAGCCCGGTCGCGCCCAAGTTCTCGTCGAGCCGCGCGCGCCGGCGCATGCCGGGGATGGGCACAGCGCCCTCGGCGATGACCCACGCGAGCGCGACCTGGGCGAGCGTCGCATCGTGCCGGGCGGCGATGGCGGCGACACGATCGGCGAGGCACCGGTTGGCGGCGAACGCCTCGGGCTGGAACCGGGGCAGCGTGCGCCGGGCGTCGTCGGCGTCGAGCTCGTCGAGTGAGGCGAGCGCGTCGGTCAGCATGCCGCGACCGAGCGGCGAGAACGCGACGAGCCCGATGCCGAGTTCGCGCATCGCGTCGAGCTCGCCATTGTGCAGCACGTCGCGCGCGAACAGCGAGAACTCGGACTGGACGGCCGCGAGCGGGTGGACGGCGTGCGCGCGCCTGATGGTCGCGGCCGATGCCTCGGACAGGCCCAGGTGTCGCACCTTGCCCTCGGCGACCAGCTCGGCCATCGCGCCGACCGACTCCTCGATGGGCACGTCGGGGTCGACGCGGTGGAGGTAGTACAGGTCGATGCGGTCGGTGCCGAGGTGCCGGAGCGAACGCTCGGCCGCCCGCCGGATGTAGGCCGGCGTGCCGTTGCGCCCGTGGACGGTGCCGTCGTCGTCGGTTTCGGCCGACGCCTTCGTCGCGAGGATCACCTCGTCGCGGCGCGGGCCGAGAGCGCGGCCGATGAGCCGCTCGTTCTCGAACGGGCCGTACGCCTCGGCGGTGTCGATGAACGTGACGCCGAGGTCGACGGCCCGCCTCAGCGTGGCGATCGACTCGGTCTCGTCGCTCGAGCCGTAGAAGGCGCTCATGCCCATCGCGCCGAGTCCCATGACGGGGACGCGCAGCCCGTCGCCGAGCGAGGTGAGCGGCATCGGGCCGGGTGCCGGGCTGGGTGCGGTGGTCGAAGCGGGGTGTTCAGTCGTCATGGATCGCATCCTCCTCATCGCCCACGTACGCGCGGTACGCGGCGATCTTCGTGTCCAGCGCGACGAGGTGCCGCCGCGTCTGCTCGAGTCGTGCCACCACGGCGTCGCGGTGCGTCTGCAGCACCTCGAGCCGCTCCCGCTCGGACCCCGGGGTCCGGCTGATCGCCGCGATCTCACGGATGCGGGCGATCGGCATCCCCGTCTCGCGAAGCATCACGAGTCCGGCGAGCCAGTCCAGGTCGGCCCGCCGGAAACGGCGATGGCCGTTACTGCGGCGAGCTGCTGGGTCGAGCAGCAACCCCTCCCGCTCGTAGTAGCGGAGCGTCTCGACGCTCAGCCCGACGACCGCGGCCGCCTCGCCGATCGTGAGACCGTCGGCGGGCACGTCGGCGTCGAGCTGGGGGACGAGGGCGGGTGGCACGCGATCCATGGAACAACCTATAGCGCGCTTCAGGTCAAGCGGGAAGGCCCGACGCGGATACGCTTCTCGACGCCTGTCTGAGAATTCCTCGGGCGGGGGTGCCGCGCGACTCGATCAGGGGTATGTTGACCGAAACACGCGTTATATCGCGTGCTGACGTCGTCGTCGCTACCCGGAAGGGGTGAGGCTCGTGACCGGTATCGAGATCGTCCTGGCCGTGCTCGGAGTGATCGTGCTGCTGTCGGTCGGCGTGGTCGTGGCGTTCGTGTTCGTGCTCCGAGCCGTGTTCCGCAAGATCCGGCACAGCCGGGCCGTCGGTGGCGCGGCGCTCCGTGCCCGTGCCCGGGTCGCGCGCGGTCCGCAGCGCACGGTGCTCGGGCTCCGGGTCCGGCTCGACGAGCTCATGCGCAGCGGCCGGGCGGCCGTGCAGATCGCCGCCGACGGCGGCGGCCCCCGCGGCGAACTGCCCAGGCTGTTCGCACGTGTTGAGACCGAGGCATCCGTACTCGACCGGCAGCTGCGCTTCATGGAGAGCGAGACCGACCAGGCGGCGCTCGCCGCCGAGCTGCCCGCGGCGCGCGGGCGCGTCGAGCAGGTCGAGGTGCTCGTGCGCCGCGTGCGGCACGCCGTCTCGGCGGGGCTCACCGGCACCTCCGACGACGCGCTGTCGACGCTCGGCGCCGAGGTCGACCGCGAGGTCGCGGCACTGCACGCCGGTGTCGAAGAGCTCCAGCGACTCAACCGGCGCGACGGTCGCGTCGGGATGACCGGGCAGGCCGGGCCGTCGCCCGCCGCCTCCACCGTCCGAGCGAGAGGGAACCAGCCATGAGCAACAGCAACTCGTCGAGGGTGCGCACGATCTTCCGAGCCAAGACCACGAAGGCGCTCGACCGCATCGAGGACCCGAGGGAGACGCTCGACGACAGCTACGACCAGCAGGTGAAGCTCTTGCAGCAGGTGCGCCGCGCGGTCGCCGAGGTCGCGACCGCGAAGAAGCGCATCGAGCTCCAAGGTGAGGAGATGGGCGCCCGCTACCAGCGGCTCGGCTCGCAGGCGGGCGAAGCGCTGGCGCAGGGCCACGAGGACCTCGCCCGCGCCGCCCTCGAGCGCCGGGCGATGATCGAGGGTCAGGTCGCCAAACTGCAGCAGCAGTTCGCCGCGCTCGACCGGCAGACCGCGCAGCTCCAGGAGCGTGAACGTCGCCTGACCGACCAGGTCGCGGCATTCCGCATCGAGAAGGAGACGATCAAGGCCACCTACACGGCGTCCGAGGCGCAGGTGCGGGCCAACGAGGCGGTCTCGGGCCTCAGCTCGTCGATCCAGGACGTCGGGTCGAGCCTCGACCGCGCACGCGACCGCGTCGCGCAGATGCAGGCCCGAGCCGCGGCCACCGACGAGCTGCTCGCGAGCGGCGCGCTCACGGACCTCACCGCGACCCCCGACGCCGACATCGAGCGCCAGCTCGCGGCGGTCTCGGCGCAGGCCGACATCGACCGGCAGGTCGAGGCGATGCGGCGGGGCGGCCCCGGCGCGGCGCGGCCGGGCGAGGTCGCCGGCGGCTGGTTGAGCATCGGGCGGTCGGGCGAGTAGGGGCGGATGTCGAGGCGCCGCCGCCGCCCGGGGGTGTGCGGCGCCGGCGCGGCGCCGCTCAGGGTGGTGCGGAGCCGGTGAGGGTGGTGCGGCGCCGCTCAGTGCGCGTCGTTGTCCGCCGGGGGCGGTGACCCCGGCGCGGCGCGGCGCGACGTGATCTCCGTGCCGAGCCGGATGCCGCCGAGGACCACCAGGACGAATCCGACGACCATGCACACGATTCGCAGCCACATGGGTGCGTCGGGATAGAGCGACGTGGCGGCGAACGCGAACGTCGCGCTGACGAAGTACCAGACCGCGATCTGCGCCGGGGCCTGGTCGGAGTCGGTGGTCACGTGACATGCTCCTCACTGCTCGATGGGTGCGGCTCGTGGGTCCGACGCTACGCGGAACGGATGCCCCGGACATCCGTCGCGCGGGGGACGTCGCGGGGGACGTCGCCGGGGAAACTGAGTAGTTCCATACGTTTGACTAGACCGCGTGCGCCGAAGCTGCCATCGTCAGCTGATTTGTCCACCTGATAGGGGAGAGCACACCGATGGTCAGCGCGTCATCCGAGGCGACGAGGTCAGTGGATGCGGCTTCGGAAGAAGCGCACGCCACACACTCGAGGCGCCCGCACGGCTCCAAGCACGAACGTCACTCCAAGCACCACAAGCCGGGCAAGATCTCGCACCGCGGGAGCCGAACGATCCCGTTGCTGCTCGCGGGAATCGCGCTGTGGGCGTTCATCGGCCTCGTGCCACTGCACCTCCTGCACAACGGCGTGCTGATCTACGTCTGGATCGTGCTCGGCGCGGCCGTCGTGCCCGCCGCGGTGCTGTGGGCGATGGCGCACCGGCTGCTGCCGGGCGACTCGCTGCGGCCGGGCAAGCTCGCGCTCATCGCGGTGTTCGGCGGATTTCTCGCGGTGACCCTGGGCGGCACGCTCGACAGTCTCGTCGCGCTCATCCCGCAGCCGCACCCGGGCGACAGCCCGGACGGCGTGGTCTCGCTGCTGGCCGCGGGCTTCGTGGAGGAGTTCTCCAAGGCCGTCATCATGGTCGTCGTCGGCTGGCAGGTCGCGAAGACCACGCGGAACGGCCTTTTCGTGGGTGGCGCCGTGGGTGTCGGGTTCTCCGTGCTCGAGACGATCGGCTACATCGCCGCCAGCTACGCCGGTGAGCACCCGGTGATCGACGCCGGCTGGGTCGCGATCCAGCGCGGAGTGTTCGAGCCGGTCGGTCACGTGCTCTGGAGCTCGCTGCTCGGCGCCGCGATCTTCTACGCCGCCTCCAAGACCGGTCGTTTCCGCCTGACCTTCGGCGTGATCGGCGCGTACGTGGGTGTCGCGGTGCTGCACGGCATCTGGGACGGAGCCGCCGACCTCGTGTCCGCGCTGACCGGCAGCCAGCCGCTCACCGGTCTCACCGAGATCCTGTCCTGGATCGTCGTGATCCTCGTCGGCGGTCTGGTCTGGCGGAAGGTCGCTCGGGCGCACGACCCGCGCCGGGTCGCCGCGGCTGCGGGGGCGGATGTCTCGGCGGATGCTCCGGCCGAGGACTCCCCGGAGCGGTCGGCGACGTAGCACGCGAACGATGAAACGGCACGGGTCGCAGGACCCGTGCCGTTTCGCGTGTCCGGGAGACAGGTGCCCGAGGCATCCGGATGTCTCGGGTGTCTGGATGTCTCGTCGCGTCTGGGTCGCGTGGAGTCTGGATGTCGCGTGGCCGAGGGATCCCGCAGGCGACGCTCGGGTCAGAGATCCAGGTGGACCAGCGAGACGCCGTGTGCGCGAAGGTCGGTCGCGGCCCGGATGGCTCCCTGGGCGGTGCCGCTGCCCGGCTGATTCAGGTGTGCGATGACGATGTCGCCGGGGCCGGCGCTCATGAACTCGGCGTGCACCGTCGCCGCGTCATAGGTGGCGCCGCCGTCGCCGTTCACCGTGAACCCGATCGGCAGCTCGCCGAGGTCGTGCACGATCTGGACCGAGACGTCGTCGTAGTGGGCGGTGCCCGAGCGGAAGTACCGGGGCGGCGCGCCCGTCACGCCGGCCAGCAGCTCGTGGTTGCCCCATACCTCGGCGACCGCCTCGTCGACGCTCGTGGTGCCGCGGATGCCGTAGGCGTCGGCGCCGTCGACGGAGAGCGGGAGATGGCGGGTGCCGTGGTTGGCGAGCACGAAGAGCGGCTCGGCGGCGAGTTCCGACGTGAGCGCGGGGTGCCGCTCGACCCAGCGCGCATTGAGGAACAGGGTCGCCGGCACGCCCGCCCCGCGGAGCCCGTCGAGCAGTGCGTGATCCACGCCGTCGCCGCCCGACCCGCCGCAGGCGTCGAAGGTCCACGCCACGCGCGGGCGCCCGTCGGGCTCGAACGGCACGTGCAGTGACGAGCGGATCCCGGGGAGCGATGTGCCCCACGCGCCGGCGCGCGTGTTCGCGTGGCGGGCGGCGACCTGCGCGGGTGCGGGTGCGGGTGCGGGTGCGGCGGGTGGTGGCTCGAGCGGGTGCGGGGGTGGCGGCGCCGATGGTCGCGGGCGGGTCCGGATCGGAGCAGGGGGAGCGGTCGAGGCATCCGGACCGCCGGATGTCGTGCAGCCGGCCAGGGTGCCGACCGCGCCGACCGCAAGGACCGCGAGCAGGCTTCGGCGGGTCACGGTCACTTACAAGAGGATAGCTGTCTCCGTATGGCGGGCGTTGCGTGGCTGCGCCGGGTGGCCGGGCGGGGCTCATGGGTGGGAGCGGCGGGGCTCGTGGGTGGCCGGGGCGGGGCGGGGTGTTGGCCGCGGCGGGGCTCAGGGGTGGCCGGGTGCGGCTCAGGGGTGGGATTCGCTGGCGAACACGTCGTTGAGGGTCACGGTGGTCAGGCCGCGATCTTGGATGATCGAGCGCAGCTGCGGGAAGACGTGGGTCACGGGGTCGAAGTTGAGATGCCCGATCACGATGTGCTGCGGCAGGAACCATTGGGTCGCGAGCTCGACGATGAGGGTCTCGCTGACCAGGCCGGAGTCCGAGAGCGAGCCGTACCAGAGTGTGGGCGTGGTGTAGCCGATGGATGCGGCGACGTCGATCACCCGGGCGTCGTAGTAGCCGTACGGCGGCCGGTAGAAGGGGCGCGCGTCGACGCCGTACAGTTCGCCGATGAGGTCGTGGGTGCGCTGGAGCTCGTCGCGGATGCCCTCGTCGCTGAGTTCGGTGAGATCAGGATGGCTCCAGGTGTGGTTCGCGAGCTGCACCTGGCCGCTCGACACGAGTGGCTGGAGGGCGGGCTGGTTCTCCCGCCAGGCATCGTACGTGCCGGTGGCGAAGAGCGTCAGCCGCGTGCCGGTGTCCGCGGCGAACGCCGCGTACGCGGCCACGACGGCCGAGCTCGCGCCGTCGTCGACGGTCCACGCGAGGAGCTGCCCGTCGCCGGGTAAGGAGGTGATCACGTCGGCGGGAGCGGGGATTCTCGTGAGGACCGGGGCCTGTTGCGGGGTCTCGACGGCGACCGGCGCAGTGGGAGCGGTCGGCTGCGGGCGGCCCGGAGGTGGGGGCGGTGGTGGTGGGGGTGGTGAGGCGCTCGGCGGGACCGGTGCGGCGCAGGCCGACAGCAGGGTGAGGGCCGAGCCCGTCGCGATACCGATCATGGCGCGACGGGTCACCGCTCGGTCGTTCGCTGACACCCGGGCCTCCTCGCTCGACGCGACACGCTGTCGCCAAAAGTGCTGTCGCCAAGAGTAGGGAGCGCGAGCGCTGCGTTCGGCGCAACGCGCAGGACCTGTGGAGAAATTCGGATCGATACCTCCGATTGGGGTGCGCGCGGATGGGCTGCGCGGGCCGAGCTCAGGGGACCGCGTCGGGGGGCGTGGCGGGGCGTGGCGGGGCCGGGGCTGTACCGGGCCGGGGGTGGGGCTGTATCGGGGGGCGTACCGCGGCCGTGTCGGTGCCTGGCTGAGCCGCACCGGGGCAGATCGGATCGGGCCGGGGCGTGTACAGAGGGCGTACCGCGGCTGTGTGTGGGGGCGTGCTGGGGTCGGACGGGGGCATGTCGGGGGTGTGCTCGGGCCGTGCCGGCGGCGGGCCGGGGTCGTGCCCGGCGATGATCATTGCTCGGCGTGTCGGTCACACCGCTGGACGTTGCGCTGGCAGGAGCCTGACGTGCCGGGGCGATCGATGCGAGCCGGGAGTGCTGGGGCCGCGATCTCCCGAGCCGGCGAGGATTCCACCGGGTGCAGAGCTGGGCGTGGAGGGGGGCCGGTCGCCGGGCGATGTCGGTGGGTCGGTGGATACTGGTGCGCATGACGATCTCTCCGCTTGACCGGTTGCACGCCGATCTCGGTGCGCTGGCCGTGGTGTGGGCGCAGGCGCAGCCTGCGTTCGGGGTCGCGAGTGCTGCCGGTGCGGGTGGTGGCGGCGATTCGGGCGCGGGTGTGAGTGGCGGTGCCGGAGCGGGTGCGGGTATGAGTGGCGGTGCCGGAGCGGGTGCGGGTGTGAGTGGCGGTGCCGGTGGCGGCGCGGGTGGCGGTTCCGGTGCGGGTGCGGGTGCGGGTGGTGGTGTGGATGGCTTTGCGGCGTTGAGTGGGCCGGGGTTGGTGCGGGTGGTCCAGGGTGCGGCGCGATTGAAGCGGTCGGTGGAGGCGTTTCTGGCGCTGGCTGGTGCTGAGGTCGCGGCCCGGTCGGCGCCGGAGTTCGGGGCTGAGAGCCTGGCGAAACAGTACGGGCACTCGTCCCCGGCGAAGCTGGTCGCGGCGGTGACCGGGGGCGGGCAGGGTGAGGCGTCCCGGTTGCTCGCGGTCGGTGAAGCGACCCGGCAGCGGGAGTCGTTCACGGGTGAGGTGTTGCCGGCGAAGTTCGCGCACGTCCGGGCGGGGCTTGATGCGGGGGTGTTGAGCATTGAGGCGGCGAATCTGATCACGGGCATGCTGGCCCGGGTCGAGCTGCGCACCGACCCTGGACGGTTGGCCGCGGCTGAGGAGCGCCTGGTGCAGGTCGCGGCCGGGCAACCACTGTCACTGGTCGGCCGGGCAGTCAAAGTTGCCGAAGCGCAGCTGAATGCCGGCGGTCTGGCGCGGGCCGATGCGCGGATGCATGCCGAGCGGTCGGTGACGTTCCGCGAAGACGCCGACGGGGTGTTCCATCTGCGAGCCCGCCTCGACCCGGTCACCGCGGCGCCGGTGAAGGCGGCGCTGGACGCGCTGGTCAGCGACGCACTCCGACGACGCGGGTCAGGCCGGGCGGCTGCCGCCGGCGCGGCTCGTGCTGCGCAGGTGGGACGCGGCACCGATGCCGCCGAGGTCTACACCCGTGACCGCATCCGGGGCATGAACGGTGCCCCCGGCACGAGCTTTGATGGCGATGACGTTGTCGGCGGCGGTGGCGGTGTCACGAACGGTGTCGGTGTCGGTCGCGGTGTCGGTCGCGGTGGCGGCGGCGGTGACGGTCGCAGTGGAACGAGCGGTGCAACGAGCGGTGGCGGTCTCGGTGGCGCCGGCGCTCCTGGCACCGTTGGTGGCGGTGGCCCGAGCGGTGGCGGTGGCACCAACGGTGGTGGCAGCGGCGGCGACGGCCGTGGTGCGGCGCCGGTGATCCAGGACAGGCGGTCGATCCCGCAGGTGCAGGCCGACGCGTTGGCCGAGCTGGCGCGGCACGCGCTGGGCTGTCAAGCCGCACCCGGGTCGGTACCCGCGACCACGATCGTGGTCCGGATGAGTCTCGACGCGCTCCGCGACGGCGTAGGGACAGCGGAGATCGATGGCATCGACCGGCCGATCAGCGCGGGCGCGGTCCGCAAGCTCGCCGCCGACGCCGAACTCATCCCCGCCGTGCTCGGCGCCGACAGCGTCCCACTCGACCTCGGCCGCGGCACCCGCCTGTTCACCCGGTACCAACGCATCGCGCTCATGGAACGCGACGGTGGGTGCGCGTCCTGCGGGGCGAACATCACCTACGCCGAAGCGCACCACATCGACTGGTGGTCCGCCGGCGGCACCACCGACCTGAGCAACGGGGTCATGCTCTGCGCCAGCTGCCACCACCAGATCCACGACCAAGGCTGGCAAATCCGCATCACCGGGCGCGACCGACGCGGGCAGGTCTGGTTCATCCCACCCCCACACCTCGACCCGAAACAGACCCCCAAACTCGGCGGCAAAGCCCGCTTCACCCCCACACCAGGCGCCCCACCACAACCCGACGCTGCTCCCGCAACCGAACCGCGAGGCCGCCCGAACGGCTCCAACCGCTCCGACGGCTCCGACGGCTCCGACCACGTTCGGCGAACGCGCCCTGCAACCGCCAACACCCGAGCGACCAGCCGGAACCGCCGCGCACGACCGGCCATCGAATCGCGCTGAACCGAGCACGCCGACGACGCCGAGCGAGCCAACCTTCGGGCATGCTGGTGGCGCGGAGCGGTCGAGTCGGTTCAGGCATACTGCGGCACCGAGCGATCCGGCCGGCTCGCGTATGCCGACGTGGGCGAGCTGGCGCTCAGCGGGGGAGCCCGGCCACGATCTCCTCGAAGACCTCGGCTGCGCGGGTCCGCACGGCGAGCGGCGCGGACTGGCCCATCCAGAGCGACTGCAGGTCGGCACGGCCGGCCGCACCGGCGGCGGCGCGGAACTGGCCGGTCAGCCAGTTCTGCACCGGGAACGCGGTGACCGACCCCGTGGACTCGATGTGGGCGACCGCGGCGTTGCGTGCACCGCGCGCGAGACGTCCGCTCATCGCCCGCGTCAGCACCGTGTCGTCCGGCGCGGTCGCCACGATCGCCGCGCGGTACGCGTCAGTGATTGCCGACTCCGTCGTGCGCAGAAACGCGGTGCCCACCTGCACACCGTCAGCGCCGAGCGCGATCGCGGCCGCCGCACCTCGGCGGTCTGCGATACCGCCCGCCGCGATCACGGGCACATCGACCGCGTCGACCACCTGCGGGATCAGCGAGAAGGCCCCGACGAGCGAGCGTTCGGCCTCCCGCAGGAACGACGGCCGGTGCCCGGCCGCGTCGGAGCCGGTCGCGACGACCGCGTCCACACCAGCGCCGGCCAGTGCCCGCGCCTCGGCCGGCGTGGTCGCCGACCCGATCACGCGGATGCCTCGGTCTCGACAGTCCAGCATCACCTGCTCGGGTGGCACCCCGAAGATGAAGCTCGCCACGGCCGGGCGCACCTCGAGCACCGCCGCCCACTGCTCCTCGAACGAGGGCAGCACGGCGCTCGGCGCACGCTCGGGAACGGCCACACCCACCGATTCGAACAGCGGACGCAGCGCCTCGGCGGCCTCGGCGAAGTCCGCCGTGCCCTCACGAACCGGCTCCGGCATGGGCAGCCACAGATTCAGGGCGAACGGCCGGGTGGTCGTCGCTCGAAGCGCCGCCCCGACCTCGAGGATCCGGTCGCGGTCGTATCCGTACAGCCCGAACGACCCAAGCCCGCCGAGTTCGCTCACCGCCGCGGTCAACGCCACCGAGGACGCGCCGCCGAACGGCCCCAACACCACGGGATGGGTGACCCCGAGGAGGTCGGTCAGCTCGCCCTGCGCCGTCATCCCTCCATCTTCCTCCCGGCGGCTACCAGATGACGGCGATGCCGGCGTTCGCCAGCGAGAGCACGCCGATCGCCCAGAAGATCCCGGTGGGCGCGCGCTCCCCAGACTTCCGCTGGCGCGCGTTGCCGATGCCGATGAGTGCGCCCAGCACGATGAGGATCGCGAACTTCACGCCGATCTTCGCGTAGTCGAGCTCGATGCCCGCCGGCCACGGCGCCGCGAGTGCGAGCCCCGTCACGAGTGAGATGAGCAACCCGACGTCCATGAGCCGGTTCGTCCGGAATCGCCGGGTCGCCGCCTCGGTGACCCACGCGCCGAACGTGATCGCGAATCCGACGATGTGGAGCAGGACGACGACGTCACGCAGCGTTTCCATTGGCACTCAGCTCTCTTCTCTCTCGCTCACTTGCGCACTTGCCCTCCACTCTGTCACGGCCGCACGTCGCACCCCGAGCGCGGGCCGGGCGTGGGCGCGGAAACCGACTTTCGATGGAGCGGCCGGCACCGACGGTGGTCAGGAGTGGGCCGCGGCCGGACCCGCGAGGTCCTGATACTGCGAGTTGCTCGCGATGAACGCGGCGACGACCGGGCAGCGCACCGTGAGCGGAACGCCCCGCCCGCGGAGGTCGTCGAGCGAGACGGCGATCAGGGCGCTCGCGATGCCGCGCCCACGGAACTCCGGGAGGACGGTGGTCGTCAGGACGACGACCCGGCCGTCCTCCTCCACGAAGCGGAGGTTCGCCACCTCGCGGTCGCCGATCGTCGCCGAGAAGAGCCCCTCGTCGGCGAGCCGGCGCACCGCGATCTCCGCCTCCGCCTCGGCCGACGGCGAGTCCACGGCGTCGAGGGCATCCGCCGTCACCTCGTCGACCAGCGCCGCCTGCCCCTCGTCGAGCAGCCCGGATCCATCGGGGTAGCCCGCCTGGTCCGGATACTCGAATCGCCCACCGTCATCCGCCTGGTTCGCCGCATTCATGTCGTCCCACTCCCTGCACTCGTCTCGCGCGTCGCCGCCACGTGTCCGCCCGCGGCCGGCGTGTCTTCATCAGTGAAGACCGAGTGGACCCGACGAGTGTGACGCGCCGCCGGTCGCGGGCCCGGTCGAGCGGATCCGCTCGCGACGCCCGGGCACCCCGTCGGTGACCGGATGCCACGTGCCGTCGCGCGCGACCTCGTACGCTGGGAACGCGCATGGCATGTCCTCATCAGCGAAGCCTGAGCGGATCCGGCGGGTGTGACGTGTCGCCGGTCGCGTGCCCGGTCGAGCGGATCCGCTCGCGACGCCTGGGTATCCCGTCGATGACCGGATGCCACGTGCCGTCGCATGCGACTTCGTATGCGCGGGACGCGGCCATCGTGTCCTCATCAGTGAAGCCTGAGCGGATCCGGCGGGTGTGACGTGTCGCCGGTCGCGTGCCCGGTCGAGCGGATCCGCTCGCGACGCCTGGGTATCCCGTCGATGACCGGATGCCACGTGCCGTCGCGCGCGACCTCGTACGCCCGGAACGCGCACGGCAGCCCGTGCGCCGTGAGCAGGTCGGCCGAGTCCATGAGCTGGAAGTGCAGGTGCGGCGACGTCGAGTTCCCGGTGTGGCCGACCCGGCCGAGGAACTCGCCGGCCCGTACCTTCTGCCCCCCGGTCACCGCGACCGTCCCGGGCGCGAGGTGCGCGAACCCCGCGAACACCTCACCGTTCGAGGCGTCGCGCGAATCGCGCGAATCGCGCGCGTCGTGAGCGGCGTCAGCGCCGCCCTCGGCGGAGGCATCCGTCGCCCTGAGGATCACGTGGTTCCCGAGGATCGCGGGCACCCGGTCGGGCGTGAAGGTCATCGCGGTGCGGAACGCGCGGAAGATCTCGCGGGCCGGGTTCACCCACTGCCGTTCGGCGACGCCGTCGGAGGCCGTCACGACCTCCGCGTCGAACGGCGCATGGATCGGCTCGCCCCACGCATAGCACTCGCGCGTGCGACCGCCGATCGTCTCCGTGCGCCACGACCGCGCGGGGTGCACGTGCACGCCCGGCCGGTCGTCGACGCGCACGAAGTCGAACGCGTACCGCTGGCCCAGCAGATCGGTGCCGTGGCTCGGCACCCGGTGCGCGGGCGTCGTGACCGCCATCCACCCCGCGCCGCGCAGCGGGAAGTCGACCACCAGCGGATGCCGCCGTGCATCGTCCACAGGTCTGAGGCGCACGCTCAGCGTGGCGTGCGGTGCCCGCCGCCCGTGTCGAGGTCGTCGCCGGCCTCCAGGTCGGGCCCGTCGCTCTCGGTGATGTTCGCGCCTTCGAAGAACGGGTCCACGCCGAGCTCGCGGTCGTGCTCGCGACGGAGGCGGGCCTGCTCAGCGTCGTCGTCGGGGAAGTCCCGGTCGTCGTGTTCGGGGGTGTCCGTCATGGCGCGTCCTCCTCGGTCGGTGATCGCCAGCGTAGGCGGGTGGGCTGGTCCGTGTCAGGGCCTTGCGTTCGCGTCGTTCACCACCCGCCGCGGGTCGGGGTGTGCCCGTCCCGTGCATCCTCGGGCATCGCCATCTCGGCTCTCAGCCCGAGCAGCCGCACGGGCCGCCCCGGCTCGATGCGGTCGGCGGCCAGGCCGAGGAACCTGGTCAGCACCTCGTCGCGATCCGAGGTCGAGGGGACTCGCCTGCTGAAGGTCTTCGTGATGAACGGGGCGTACCGGACCTTGAGGGTGATCGCCACGACCGGGCGGCCTTCGGCCGAGACATCCGTCAGCACCGCGTCCGCGAGCACCCGCAGGGCCGCCTCGACCTGCGGGGGATCCGCCAGGTCCTGCTGGTAGGTCGTCTCGCGGCTGTGGCCGCGAGCGACCCAGGGTGTGTCGTCGACGACGGATGCCCCGTCGCCACGCCCGAGCTCGGCGTACCAGGGCCCCATGCGGGGACCGAACTCGGCGATGAGCACGTCGTGCGGCGCGGCCGCGAGCTCGGCGACGGTGCGGATCCCGTGCGCGGCGAGCCGCTTCGACACCTTCGACCCGACACCCCAGAGCGCGATCGTGGGTCGATCGCCCATCACCTCGAGCCAGTTCTCGCGCGTGAGCCGGAAGACGCCCTGCGGCTTGCCGAACCCGGTCGCGACCTTCGCGCGCACGAGCGTGTCTCCGATGCCGACGCTGCAGTGCAGCCGGGTCTGCTCGAGCACCGCGCGCTGCACGTCACGCGCGTACGCCTCGGGGTCGTCGGTCGTGACGCCGACGAAGGCCTCGTCCCAGCCGAGCACCTGGACGGTCGCGCCGGGTTGCGCGCGCAGCGTCGCCATGACCTGGTCGGACGCCTCGCCGTAGGCTTCGTGGTCGACCGCGAGGATGACCGCATCGGGAGCCTTGCGGGCGGCGATGCGCAGCGGCATGCCCGAACCGACTCCGAACTCGCGCGCCTCGTACGAGGCCGTCGAGACGACCGCGCGCTCGTTCGGATCGCCCCGTCCGCCGACGATGACCGGCTTGCCGGCGAGCTCGGGGCGCCGCAGCACCTCGACCGCCGCGATGAACTGGTCGAGGTCGACGTGCAGCACCCAGGGGGTCGGGCGTCGGCTCACGCGACCAGTCTGGGTGACCACCCGCGGCGCGCGCCAGCATTGGCTCTGGCCGCGACGCCTCCCACTCGTTAGCATGGCGATAAATGGAAACGCGTTGTAGCTAATCGCGGATGGTGGGATGCATGGTGGGTTCAGTCGATGCGACGTCGGTGCGCATCGACGCGGGGCGGGGCGGCAGGATCACCTCCCTGCGTCACGCCGGCGTCGAATGGCTGAGTTCGACCACCGGGCCGTCGGGCGAGCCCGCGATCATGCTGTCGGGCTGGGACGAGATCGCACCGAGCATCGCGCCGGCGCACACCGACTCGGGCCGGCGGACCGCGTCGCATGGCGACCTCGTCAGGGCCGCATGGACCGCGGGCGACGACGGGTGGCTCGTGGCCGCGTTCTCGAGCCTGCACGGCACGTTCGCGCGGCGCGCGACCGTGACCTCGGACCGGATCCGCCTCGACTACCGGATCGCGACCGACGATGACGAGGCCCTGCTCTGGGCCGCGCATCCGATCCTCGACTGGCATGCCGGGACCGAGATCGTGATCGAGGGCGCCGAGGAGTCGGCCTGGATCCGAGTCGACGATCCCGGCCGGCCCGTGACCGCGGCTGCGCTCAGGCGCGCCGTGCGCGACCTCGATCCGTCGGCGAGCGGCAAGTACTTCCTGCCGGCCGAAGCCCGGCCCAGTGCGGCGCTCGTGCGGCGCACGGACGGCCGTGTCCTACGGCTTCGCTGGGACCCGGATCTGGTGCCCCACCTCGGCCTCTGGCTCGATCACGGTTCGTGGGGCGGGGCTCCGGTGTTCGCGATCGAGCCCACGACGGGCTGGGGCGACTCGCTGGACGAGGCGCGCGCGGCGGGCCGGATCATGCGCGTGCGGCCAGGCGAACCGCGCACGTGGTGGATCGAGATCGACGTTCCCAAGGAGGAACCATGAGTGAGCACGAGGTGAGCGGCCGGCGCATCCTCGTCACCGGCGCCGACGGCCTGATCGGCCGGCACGCGGTGCGGAGACTGCGCGAGCTCGGGGCGGACGTCGTGGCGTTCGCCCGGCGGTTCCGCACCCTCTCGGAGGCCGACGCCGAGCTCGTCGTCGGCGACACCCGGAACCCGGACGACGTCGCGCGCGCGGTGGCGACGGGCGTCGACGCCGTCGTGCATCTCGCGGCGATCTCGCACTGGACGAAGGGCACGGCGGTCGAGGTCTTCACCGCCAACACCGCATCGACCTTCACCGTGCTGGAGACGGCGGCTGCGGCGGGCGTCCGGGACTTCGTGGTCGCCGGAAGCATTCAGGCCAACGGGCTGGACGGCAATCCGGCGCGGCCGCTGCCCGCCTACTTTCCCATCGACGTCGGCCTCCCGGGCGAGGTCGCCGACGCATACTCCCTGTCGAAGACCGCGGACGAGCTGACGGCGGCGATGATCTCCACACGGTGGGGTGCGACGGTCATCACGCTCCGCTTCCCGCTCACCACGGATGCTGAGGAGCTGGCGGAGTTCCGCCAGGCCTGGTCCGACGATCCCGAAGGCGGGGTCAGGCTCGGCTGGGCGTACCTCGACGTCCACGACGCCGGCGACGTGATCGCGCGCGCGCTCGCGCTCGGCGGCGTCCGCGCCCCGATCGTGCACGTCGCCGCACCGGACACGCTGATCGGCGGCGACACGATGCGGTTGCTCGCCACCTACGCGGACGGCGTGCCGGTCCGACGGGAGATCCACGGCGACAGGGTCCCGCTGGACCTCGAACCGGCCCGCGCGCTCGGCCTGCTCCCGTCGGCGACCTCGATGAAGGAGATGCGATGAGGATCACGTCGGTCGAGACGTTCCCGATCTCGGATCGGCAGCTGCTGGTCAAGATCTCCACCGACGCCGGAATCGCGGGCTGGGGCGAGCCGACGCTCGAGACGTGGACGCGACCGGTCGCCGCGACCGTGGAGCAGATGGCCGAGTATCTGATCGGCAAGGACCCGCGCCAGATCAACCGGCACTGGCAGGTGCTCACGCGCGGCGGCTTCTACCGCGGCGGGCCCGTGATGGGCTCGGCCGTCGCCGGGCTCGACCAGGCGATGTGGGACCTGCTCGGGAAGTCGCTCGGCGCGCCGGTACATGAGCTGCTCGGCGGCGCCGTGCGCGACGCGATCCGGCTGTACGCGCACGCGAACACGGACGACCGGCTCGGCGATCCGGCCCGCGCGGCCGCGCTCCTGCGCGACGGCTGGACGATGGTGAAGCTCGTGCCGTACCTCAGCGCCGCGCCCCTCGAGACGCCTGGCTTCACGGAGCGGTTGGTGAGCGATCTGCGTGAGCTCCGGACCGTCGTGGGCGCCGAGGTCGACCTCGCGGTCGATCTGCACGGCCGGCTCTCGCTCGCACAGTCCCGGCGGTTCCTCGACGCGACCGCCGATCTCGGCCTGGTGTTCGTCGAGGAGCCCCTTCGCCCCGAGCACACCGGTCTCGTCGGCAGGCTCACGTCCGCGACGGCGACGCCGATCGCGTTGGGGGAGCGCCTCTATTCGCGGGCCGAGTTCCTGCCGGCGCTCACGGCCGGGGTCACGGTCGTGCAGCCGGATGTCTCGCACGCCGGCGGGATCTCCGAGGCGGTGAGGATCGCCGCGATGAGCGAGCCATTCGACGCGCTGCTCGCGCCGCACTGTCCGCTGGGGATCGTCGCGTTCGCCGCGTGCGTGCAGGTGGACGCGGTCGCGCCGAACTTCCTCGCGCAGGAGTGCATCGTGAGCTTCGACGGCGCGAATCCCGACACGGATCTCAGCTTCCTCCTGAATCCAGACGAATGGATGCCCCGTGACGGGTACCTGCCGTTGCCCACGCGTCCCGGGCTCGGCCTTGAGATCGACGAGGCGGCCGTGCGCGACGCGGCGCGCCACGACCGCACCGATCCGGGCGTCCGGCTGTGGTGGTCCGACCCGCGTGATCAGGGCTACCGCGAGTGGTGATTTGTGATTATTGAAATCCGACTCCATTTATTGAGGATTGCGTGTAGCGTGAGGGCATCGCGGCCGACCCGGGCCCACGATCCCGCAACACGTCACTCGAAGGAGAGCATCGTGCACAGCAGCAAGAACAGGTGGGCCGCCGCAGTCGTCGGCATCGCCGCCTCCGCGTTGGTCCTTTCCGCCTGCTCGGCGGGTACGGGAGGCGAGTCGACCGAGGGGGTCGAATTGACGGCGTGGGGCGCGCAGACGACGACCGACGCCACGAAGGCCATGATCGAGGCCTACGAGGAGGAGACCGGCAACACCATCAACCTCGAGATCATCCCCGACGGCTTCGACGAGAACCTGCTCACGCAGTGGGCGACCGGGGCCCGGCCCGACATCCTCTTCGGACAGCCGCTCCAGGGCGCGCTGCTCAAGCTCAATCCGACCAAGAACCTGCAGGATCTCTCAGACATGGCGTTCGTCGAGTCGACGAAGTTCGGCCTGGAGGAGGCCGGCACCGTCGACGGCGTCCACTACACGGCCACCTATGGCTTCCCGACGCTGTTCGGCCTGTTCTCCAACACCGAGGTGCTCGCCGCGAACGGCCTCGAGGTGCCGACCACGCAGGCCGAGCTCGACACCGCGATCGCGACCCTCACGGCCGCGGGCGTCCCGGCGTTCGGCGTGACGGGCGGCGACGCCTGGACCACCCAGCTGCCGTTCTTCACGCGCGTGACCGACGCCGTCGCCGACGGGCTCGTCGAGGAGATCAACACGGGCGAGGCCGAGTGGACCGACCCGCGCGCGGTCGAGGCGCTCGAATGGGTGCAGGGCCTCGTCACGAACGGCAGCACGAACCCGAACGCGAGCACGGCGGTCTTCGGCGACGATGCGGCCATGCTCGAGAACGGCGAGGTCGCCTTCGTCGCGCAGGGCACATGGCTCACGCCCGCGTTCACCGGCGGGCTCGAGAACATCGAGTTCACCGCGTTCCCGAGCGAGAGCGGCGCCGTCATGTGGCACTCCTCGAACCTCGTCTCCATCCAGCTGCCGATCACGGGCGATGAGACCAAAGAGGCCGCGGCCCGCGAGTTCGTCGACTTCGCCACCGTCGGCGACGGGTACCAGGTCTACCTCGAGGAGACGGGCGAGCCCTCGGTCATCGAGGGCGTCGACGACCCCGCCGACCTCGACCCCGTGCAGCAGAAGATCGTCGCCGCGTTCGAAGGGTCGATCCCGAGCATCGACACCCAGTCGGCCGCATCGCTGGGCGACTTCCCGGGCCTGATGGGCCAGCTGATCGCCGGCACGCTCACGCCCGAGCAGGTCGCGGAACAGCTGCAGCTGCAGTTCGCGGACAACGCCAAGCAGGCCGGAATCGAAGGCTTCTGACCGTGGGCGGGCCGGGGGCGTGAAGCCTCCGGCCCGCGCACCGTTCCAATGACGACCGGCCGAGCGCCGAGAGAGACGAGAACCACATGGCGTGGCTGGCCAGGATGGGCCGGGGGTACTCCCGGGCGCTCGGGGGACTGAGTCGCGGGGAACAGGCGCTCATGCTCGCCCTGCCACTCGCGTTCTTCGGCGTCTTCTTCCTCGTTCCGAACGTGCTGAACCTCGGGCTGGCGTTCACCGACTGGTCCTCCTACCGGGACGAGATCCAGTTCACTGGGCTCGAGAACTTCCAGTACCTGATGTCGACCGACACCCTCGGTCACGGTCTGCGCGTGACGCTGACGTACACGGTGCTCGTGGTGCTGTTCCAGAACCTGCTGGGGCTGGGCTTCGCCCTCGCGCTCGAGCAGAGCACCCGCGCGAATCGAGCCATCCGCGCGCTCATCTTCATCCCCGTCCTCATCTCGCCGCTCGCCGCGGGGTACATCTTCCGCGGTCTCCTCGCGTACGACGGCGTCTACAACCAGATCCTCAGCGCCCTCACCGGCCAGGAGGTGCGCATCGAGTGGCTCGGCAGCGTCGAGTGGACGCTCGTGATCGTGGCGGCGATCCACGCGTGGAAGTTCTTCGGCCTCACGACGCTGTTCTACATCGCGGGGCTGTCGACCGTGCCGGGCGAGCTGACGGAGGCCGCGCGCCTCGACGGTGCCGGCTACTGGCAGACGTTCTTCCGGATCAAGTGGCGGATGATCTCCGCGGCCGTCACCATCAATGTCGCGCTCGCGTTCATCGGCACGCTCAACTCCTTCGAGGTCATCCTGGCCACGACCGGCGGCGGACCGGCACGGGCGACCGAGGTGCTCAACATCTACGTGTTCCAGGAGTTCGGCAACGGCGTGTTCGGGCGGGCCACGGCGATGACCCTCGTCCTGTTCCTCACCGTGCTCGTGCTGGCCGTCCCGCTCATCTCCTTCCTGCGCCGGCGAGAGGTCCAGGCATGACATCCACGTCCACGCGAGCGACCGCGTCCACCCCCACGCCGACGGCCACTGGCGCGCATTCCGGCGCACCGATGCGGCCGGTGACGCCGGGGAACACCCACGTGCTCGCGCGACGTCGGCGCCGGCGCGAGGGCCTCCGCCTGAGCCTCACGCTCATCGCGGCCCTCGCCCTCGTCGGGCTCCCGCTGTACGTCCTCGTGATCACCGCCATGAAGCCGGTCGACGAGGCACGTCGCGTCACGATCGACCCGCCGACCCAGTTCGCCTTCTTCGACAATCTCGCGACCGTGCTGGAGGACGGCACCGCACTTCGCGGCTTCATCAACAGTTGCATCGTCGCGGTGCCGACCATCCTGATCACTCTGCTGCTCGCCGCGTGCGCGGCCTGGGTGTTCGGGCGCTCCCGGTCGCGGAAGCTCAACATCCTCTACTACGTCGTGATCACGGGCATCATGCTGCCGCCGGCGATCATCCCGACCGTCCGCGTCCTGCAGACCCTGGGGCTCGACGGCAATCACGTCGGACTCATCTTCTTCTACTGCGGCACGCAGTTGGGCGCCGCCGTCTTCCTCATCACCGGATTCGTGAAGGGCGTGCCGTACGAGCTCGAGGAGGCCGCCCGGCTGGACGGGGCCGGTCCGCTGCGGGTGTTCTGGTCGGTGATCCTGCCGTCGCTGCGTCCGGCGGTGCTCGTCTCGGGCGTGTACCTGACGCTGACCGTCTGGAACGACTTCTTCTACGCCTACTTCGTGCTGAGCACGCCCGCGCAACGGACCATGCCGCTCGGGCTCTACGGCTACGCCTCCGCGAACCTGTTCCAGTACAACTGGGGGCTGGTGTTCAGCTACGTGCTGCTCACGAGCGTGCCGATCGTCATCGTGTTCCTGCTCGCCCAGAAGCGGATCGTCTCGGGCCTGCTCGGCGGCGCCGGCAAGTGAGCGGCGGCGACCGGCCGGGTGGGTGGGCCGGCGGTCTCGTGAGCTCGCGCGTCGACGTGTCAGCGTGCGGGCGGGTCACCGCGTGAGGTCGTAGCAGGCCGTCGCGGTGTCGCGGAGCATCGCCGCGCGCTCGGCGGGGTCGAAGCCGGCGATCGCGCGTTCGAACGTCTCCCAGACCTGCGCGTAGGACACGCCCTCGGGCTCGACCGGGAAGTTGCTCGCGAACACGACCCGCGCCGGGCCCGCGAGCTCCAGCGCGCGAGCGATCAGCGGGTCGATCCGCTCCGGCGTCCACGCTGCGTCCACCATGCCGAGGCCCGAGATCTTCAGGATGCCTCGGGGTGCGGCCTGCAGCACGGCCGTGAGGCCGTGCGCCCACTGCTCGCGCCGCGCCTCGTCCTTCGGCACGCCGGTGTGGTCGATGACGACCCGCAGGTCCGGCGCCTCGCGCAGGAGCGCCGCGGCCTGCTCGAGCTGCTCCTGCCAGACGAGCAGTTCGAAGACGAGGTCGCGCCGCTCGAGCTCCTGGAGCCCGCGCAGGAACGCGGGGTCGTCGAGCAGGTTGATGCGCGGGACATCCGCTCGCTCCGATCGCGGATCGAACCACGCTTCCTGACGGATGCCGCGGAAGACCGGGTACGCCGCGTGCCGGTCGAGCACGTCCCCGAGCGCGTCGCTGCGCAGGTCGGCGTAGCCCACGCAGGCCGTCGGCATGCCCTCTACGTCGTGCAGCTGCTGCATCCAGGCCGTCTCGGCGACGGGGTCGCTCGCGTGGTCGACCTCGGCCTGCACGTGGACGATGCCCGCGAGCTCGACGGCGGCCGTGTCGCGGCGCCACTCGGCCGCGCCGTAGCTCGCCGGGAGTCCGGCCGCGTCGGCCGACTCGAGCCACGGGTAGCGGAAGCGCGTTCGATCCCACAGGTGCATGTGCGTGTCGACGACGCCCACGCCGGCTGCACCGGTCGCGCCGGCTGTACCGGTCGCGCGGTCGGCATCAGTCGAAGTCAAAGCGCGCCTTGCCGTCGGGGCTCATCGTGACCAGCCCGCCGTCGACCAGCAGGTCGGTGCCCGTGACATAGGTGGCGTCGGGGCCGAGTAGGTAGACGATCGCGCCCGCGGCCTCGTCGGGTTCACCGCATCGGCCGAGCATGCAGTACTGGCCCCAGCGGGGATCCCACGTGTCGCGGTCGCCGCCCGCCGACCGCTCGAGGACGTCGGTCCAGATGTACCCGGGGCTCACGCTGTTGACCCGGATCCCGTCGGCGCTCAGGTCGAGCGCCTGGCAGCGCGTGAGCGAGAGCACCGCACCCTTGACCGAGTTGTAGGTCCAGCGGTCCGCTTGCGCGACGTGGCCGGAGACGCTCGCGACGTTGACCACCGCGGGCGCGGTCGAGCGTCGCAGCGCAGGGACGGCGAGCCCGACGAGCCGGGCAGGCGTGATCAGGTTGGTGTCGACGGTCGTGACCCACTCGGCGCGTTCGGCGGCGACGCCGGCCATGACGAATGCGGCGGCGTTGTTGACGAGCAGGTCGAGCACGTCGTGCCGCTCGCTGAAGGCGGCCATGACCCGCTCGGGCGCGTCGGGGAGGCCGAGGTCGACCACGCACGGGCGGAACCGGTCGCCGAGCTCGTCGGCGACCGCGGCGAGGCGTTCGGCGTTCCGGTCGACGCCGAGCACGACGGCGCCTTCGTGCACGAGCCGGCGCGCGGTGGCCTCGCCGATGCCCGATGCCGCGCCCGTGACGATCGCGGTCCGGCCGCCGAAGCGTTGCGGCACGGCCGGCGCGTCCTCGAGTGTCGAGGGGTCGTTGAACGTGGTGAGACTGCTGAAGCGCCCGTCTTCGACCCGGAAGAGATTCACTCCCGTGAGCGGGAAGGTGCGGCCGGCGTGATCGCGGAAGCTCGCCTCCCAGGAGATCGCGGCCTCGCGGTCGTCGCCGAGCACAGCCCCCATGCGCACCTCGAGGCCCGGGAAGCGTGCTGCGCTGGCCGCGTAGAACTCCCGGATCGCCTCGCGCCCGTGCACGGTGCCGGACGGCCCGCTCCAGACCGCATCGGGCGTGAAGAAGCCGAGGATCGCGTCGAGGTCTCGCGACTCCTCTGCATCCCAGTAGCGGCGAGCCAGTTCCGCGATCATGGCGGGTCCCTTCGTTGCGACGACGAACCCAGTCTAATTCATACTGTGCGACTCGAACAGTACTTATCTGAAACCGCGGTCCTCAGCCGCGCCAGGCCCTCGTGACGTCGGATGCGGCTCGCACCACCTTATCCTTGAGCGCCCGATCGATCTGGGCCGCGCGGATCGACGGCGCGCTCAGCGCGATCGAACCCGCCACCCGGCCGGTGGGGTCGAAGTACGCGGCTGCGACGCAGCACACGCCCTCCTCGAACTCCTCGTTGTCGAGCGCGTATCCGCGGCGACGCGTGAGGTCGATCGCGCTCCGTGCGTAGGCGATGCGCTCGTCGCCGCGGGTGGTGGTCCGCGACAGGCGGGCGAGCTGGCTCTCGAGCTCCTGCGGTTCGAACTGCGCGAGGATCGCGCGCCCCGAGGCGCGTCGGTCCTCGTTCCCCGAGTAGCCGACGCTGAGGCCGCTGATCCGCAGCGACTGGGGGCTCTCGGCCACGAAGCGCACCACGGCGGCACCGTCTTCGAGGCACGTGAGGTACACCGTCTCCCGGGTCTGCGCGGCGAGCTCGCTCACGATCGGCTCGGCGACGTCGATGACGTCCGCGGCATTGGTGAGTGCGCTCGCGAGCACGCCGATGCGGTAGCCGATCGCCACCGAACCGTCGGCGCGGCGGCGCAGGTGGCCCTCCGCGACGAGCGTGTTGACGATGTGGTAGGTCGAGGAGAGATTGTGGCCGAGGATGCGGGCGATGTCCCGGACCTGGAGCGGCCGGTCGCTCTCGGCGACGATGTCCAGCACCCGGAGCGCGCGCTGGACGGTGAGCAGCCGCGTGCCCGATTCCTCTGCGATCTGAGCCATGCGCACCTTCTTCGACGTGGGGTTCGGGATCCCCGCCAGCGTAGCGCCGCGCGCCCCCTCTTCACTCATATCCACATTACCGCTTGCTATATCTGGACCCAGCATCGCATTATATGAATCAGACTGTTCGAAATATGGAGTGCCATGCCTCGCTACGACCTTGACCCCGAGTCCGCCTACCGCCGGATGCTCGAGATCCGAACCCTCGAGACGCGGGTGCACGAGCTCTCGCTCGCGGGTGAGATCGCGGGCTCCGTGCACCTCTGCCTCGGTCAGGAGGCGATCCCGGTCGGCGCGATGGCGGCGCTCGAACCCGGCGACCTCTCGTTCGCGACCTACCGCGGTCACGGTTGGGCGATCGCGTCGGGCGCGCCGCTCGCCGCGGTCATGTCCGAGATCTTCCACCGGGTGGACGGCACGAACGGCGGCCGCTCCGGCTCACCCCTGCTGAGCCATCCGGCGAGCGGGTTCATCGGCGAGAACTCGATCGTCGGCGCCGGCTACCCCATTGCCGCCGGCGCAGCGCTCGCACTCGCGGCACGCGACAGCGGGGCGGTGGCGATCACCAGCGTCGGCGACGGTGCCCTGAACCAGGGCGCCACGCTCGAGGGGATCGCCTTCGCGGCCGGCCTTCGCCTCCCCGTCATCTTCGTCTGCGAGAACAACGGCTGGTCGGAGATGACGCCGACCGCGCAGACCGTCGTCACGCCCGACCTCGCCACGCGAGCGCGTGGATTCGGCATCACCGCGCTGACGGTCGATGGCGACGACCCGTTCGCGGTCCGGGACGCGACGGCCGAGGCTGCGTCGCGCTGCCGCGCCGGCGAAGGGCCCGTCTTCCTCGAGTTCACGACCTCGCGGCTCAGCGGGCACTACACGCGGGACATCGAGCACTATCGGCCCGCAGGCGACAAGGCTGCAGCCGTCGAGGCGGACCCGCTCGCACGCCTGAGGAACTCCGGGCGCATCGCCGACGACGTCATCCGGCGGATCGACGCCGACGTCGCCCAGCGCGTCGAGGACGCCATCGAGGCGGCCCGCCGCGCGCCCGAGCCGGACCCGTCCACCGTCGCGGACCACCTCTACGGCGAGCCCGTCGAACTGGCGCCGCTGATGGTCCAGCCCGCGGCGGAGCGCACGTACCAACGCGCGCTCAACGACGCGCTGCGACAGGAACTCGAGCAACGAGAGGACGTCATCGTCTACGGCGAGGACGTCGGGTTCGCGGGCGGCATCTTCGGGGTCAGCCGCGGCCTGCAGAAGACGTTCGGGCGGAACCGGGTGTTCGACACCCCCATCGCCGAGGCTGCGATCCTCGGCTCGGCCGTCGGGTCCTCCATGACCGGGCTTCGCCCGGTCGTCGAGATCATGTGGGCGGACTTCGTGTTCGTCGCGCTCGACCAGCTCATCAACCAGGCCGCGAACGTCCGATACGTCAACCGCTCCGCACTCTCGGCGCCGATGACGGTCCGCATGCAGCAGGGCGCCACGCCCGGATCGTGCGCGCAGCACTCGCAGAGCATCGAGGCGATCCTCGCCCACGTGCCCGGCATCAAGGTCGGTCTCGCGAGCAGCCCGCAGGACGCCTATGACATGCTGCGCGCGGCGATCGCGGATCCCGACCCGACGGTGCTGATCGAGCATCGCGCGCTGTACCAGACGACCGGCGAGGTCATCCGGTCGGAGGCGCCGGCACAGCGCGCCGAGGGTGCGCGGCTGCGCGCCGACGGCTCGGACGCCGCGATCATCACCTGGGGCACGATGGTCGACGAGGCGCTCGCCGCCGCCGAGGAGCTGCGTTCCGAAGGCGTCGAGGTCGCCGTGCTCGATCTGCGCTGGCTCCGGCCGCTCGACGAGACCGCGATCGACGCGGTCGTCGCACGCGCCGGCGGCCGCGTGGTCATCGCGCACGAGGCCACCACGACGGGTGGCGCCGGCGCGGAGGTCGCCGCCGGCATCCTCGAGCGCAGCACGGATGCCTCCAGCCTGAAGCTCCGGCGCATCGGCACCGACGCCCTCCGCATGCCGTCGTCCCCGCGGCTCCAGGAGGCCGCGGTCCCCGGTCGTGCGGACCTCGTGCGGGAGCTTCGCGACGTCTTCGCGCTCGCCTAGCCTGTGGTCATGGACTTCCTGGTCGAGACGACCATCGACCGGGCGCGGTTCGAGGCGGAGGCCGCCGACCGCACCGCCGTGCTCGAGGCCGAACAGGTCAGGGCCGCCGCGCTCGCCGCGGCCGGCCTCCTGCTGCGGCTCTGGCGACCCGCCGATCGCGCCGACGAGTGGTGCAACCTCGGGCTCTGGCGTGCGCAGGACGCGGACGCCCTTCGCACGGCGCTGGAGAGTCTGCCGTTGGCCGAATGGATGGCCTGGGACATCCGCCCCCTCACCGACCACCCGAACGACCCGCGCCGCTCGGCACCGAACTCCGGGAGCACCGCATGATCACCGGCATCCTGCACCACGGCATGACCGTCTCCGACCTCGACCGATCCGTCGCCTGGTATCAGGACGCGCTCGGACTCGAGCTCGTGCACCGGCAACGACAAGAGAACGCGTACACCCAGACGCTCGTGGGCGTGCCCGGTGCCGTGCTCGAGGTCGCGCAACTGGCCGTGCCGGGAGGCTCAGGGACCCGCTCGAGCCATGACGTCGAACTGATCCAGTATGTCGTCGGCTCGACCGGTCGCGGCGAGGACGAGGTGAGCGATGTGGGCGTCGCGCACCTCGCGTTCCTGGTGAACGACATCGAGGCGGCGGCGGCCAGGGTGGTCGCCGCGGGCGGGCGACTCAGGAATCCGCCGGTCGAGGTGACCGCCGGAGCGAACCGCGGCGGGAAGGCGTGTTACTTCCACGATCCCGACGGCAACACGCTCGAGCTCATGCAGCGCCCGGCGGTCTCCGCGTGACGGGCGTCGGAGTGGCGGTCGTGACCGGCGCGGCGGGCGGCATCGGCGCCGAGGTGGTGCGCCGGCTCGTGCGCCGGTTCGGCACCGTCGTCGCGGCCGACCTCAGGGGTGCGGCGACCGAATGGGATTCGGCGGCCGTCGTCGGCGTGGACTGCGACGTGTCGTCCACCGACAGCGTCGAGGGCGTGGTCGCGCTCGCCGGAACGCGCGGTGAGCTGCGGGCCGTCGTGACCTGCGCCGGCGTCGTCAGCGTCGGAACGCTGCCCGAGACCACGGACGACCAGTGGGACGGCGTCCTCGACATCAACCTCGGCGGCACCATGCGCGTCTGCCGGGCTGCGATCCCCCGCCTCGCGCCGGGGTCGGCCATCGTCACGGTGGCCTCGATCAGCGGACGGACGGCATCGACCTTCGCCTCGCCCGCGTACGTCGCGTCGAAGGCGGGCGTCATCGGCCTCACCAAGAGCCTCGCTGCGCAGCTCGGCGAGGCCGGGATCCGGGTGAACGCCGTGGCGCCGGGCATCATCGACACCCCGATGATCGCGTCCTACGGCGACGACCGGAAGGCGCTGCTTCGCTCGCGGATCCCCGCGGGCCGTCTCGGCGCGGCCGAGGACGTCGCGCGGACGATCGAGTTCCTGGCGACGCCCGACAGCGACTTCGTCACCGGCGCGGTCATCGACGTCAACGGTGGCCAGTTCATCGCCTAGCGTTCCTTACGAGTTCCGACGACGTGTGAGGGGGTGCGGGCCGAGGCCCGCACCCCCTCACGTGTGCGATCTGCGTGTGGTTATCCGAGCGTGCGCCGACGACGCAGGACGACCGTCGTGAGCAGCGCCCCGAGTGCCAGCACGGCGAACGCGAGCGCACTCAGAAGGGTGCCGTCGAAGCCGGTGCTCGCGAGTGCGCCGGTGGAGGACGCGGGCGACGAGCCTGCGCCGGCCGAGTCGCTGCCGCCGGTGCCGGATCCGCCCGTGCCGGGTCCGCCGGTGCCGGGTTCGCCGGTGCCGGGTCCGCCGGTGCCGGGTCCGCCGGTGCCGGGTTCGCCGGTGCCGGGTTCGCCGGTGCCGGGCTCCTCACCCGAGTCGGCGAGCGTCCACCGGATGCTCGGGTCCCATGCGACGGAGTCGAAGGCGATCGTGGTGCCACGGTTGACCACGAAGCTCACCCGGCTGCCCTCCTCGAGCGCGGTCTCGATGAGCGGGGTCTCGATCGCCTCGCCCGAGGGGACGGTCACCCAGCCCGTCTCGGGCCAGACCTGCACGTCGTCCACGAGCACCCGGACACGTACGCCGTCGCCGCCCGGGCTGCCGACCGAGATCCGGCTGGGCAGGATCTCGCCGGCGCCGTCGACGTGACTCGTCCAGACGCGCACGGAGTCGGCGGTCATCGACGGGTGCTGCCACGCGTCGCCGATGGTGAGGTACCCGGGCGCCGACCAGCGACTCGTCCGCTCGTCCCAGGTCAACGGGGTGACACCGCCGGCCTCATGGGCCTCGTACGACCAGCCGCGCCCGCCCTGCTCGCGCGTGAAGTCCGAGCTCGCGGTGGTCGAGACCACCTCGGCGAGCGGCGACTGGTTGCCGTCGCCGTCCACCGCGCGAACCGTGTACTCGGCTTCGGCGTCGCCGCCCTCGATGAACGCGTACGCCGCCTTCCCCGAGGTCGCGACGACCACGCCGTCCTTCAGGACCTCATACTTGGAGACCCAGTTGTCGTCCACCGCGTGCGTCCAGGTGACCGCGATGCCTTCGAAACCCATCTCCGTGGCGGGCGTCGCGGTGACCTCGGTCGGCGCAGCGGGCGGCGTCGTGTCGGTCTGCGCACCGGGGAAGTCGGTGACGTTCAGCCACACGAGATCGCCGCCCCAGTTCTGCGCGGTGATGCCGTCGGCCATCCACTCGGCGCCCGTCTTGGTCGACGTCGCGAGACTGTTCTGGAAGGTCACCGAGTAGTCGAGCTCCGGGTCGAGACCCTTCGGGTAGACGGTGACGCCGTCCTCGACGAAGTTGTCCCGCGCCGGGACGATCACGCCCGCGGTGTTGTCGCTGTTCATGCGCTGCACGAAGTAGATCTGCTCCTCGCCGACCACTTCGGGGTGGTACAGCTGCGACCAACGGCCCGCGAACTCGTTCGCCTTCATGAACTGCATGATGTCGACGTACTTGGTCCAGAGCTGCGTACCACCCGGATCCTTGAGCAGCGTCCAGCCGTTCCATTCCATGCCGCGCTGCATCTGGGCGACGATGGCGGTCTGGTCCGGCCCGAAGTCCCAGCCCCAGAACTTGTCCTGCGGGTAGAGGAACGACGGCGTCCAGCTCGACCACTGTCCTGGCGCGCCATCCGTCACCTGCACGAGGTCGCTGTTGTGCACCGACGCGAGGTTCAGGATGTTGCCGCCGCACATGTTCACATTGACGCCGGCTTCGGGGTTCGCCTCACGGAAGTCGGCCATGAGCTGGTAGAAGTTCTCGTTCGCGTGGATCGGGTTGACGCCCCATCCGTCGAAGCTCAACCCGCCCATGTCCTGACGCCAGATCCACGGCCCGAACTCATCGGACTTCTCGTTGAGGAGATCGAGCATCCAGGCGACCGCGTCGTCGTTGTCCATCCGCAGACTGCCCGCACCCCACTCGCAGAACGAGTGGACGTCGCGCGTCACCCGCCAGTCGGGGTTGTCCTGGTACACGGCCGAGTCGGGTGAGGCGTCCCACGGCGGAAGCCACACCATGTAGCCCATCTCGTTCTTGGCGCTGAACGATCCCAGCTCGCCGAGATCGGCGCCCGTGGAGTTCACCCAGTCGCCGGTGTGGTTGATGTTGCCCTCCTTGCCGTGCCAGCCGGCGTCGAGGTGGTTGATGTCCGCGCCGATCGCGCGCCAGCCCTGCACCATGTCGAAGAGGCCCTCGTTGGTGAACGAGCCGAGGTCGGTGTTCCACGGCGCCGGGAAGTTGTACGGCTTCGCCGCGGCGACCCAGTCGTCGTTCGTCAGGTCCCACTTGTGGCGGTACTGGAAGTTCTTGTACATGTTGCCGGCGTCGTCGAGGTCGCCGGCGAATGCGACGAGGTGCGCGGTGCCCATGGTCCATGTCTCGTCGGCGGCGATCGTCAGGCCGTTCGCCCCGTAGGCGTCGACGATGATCGAGCCGCTCGAGGTCATGCGGGTGAACGTCGACCCGGTGTAGCTCCAGCCGGTGAGCAGGCCGTCGTCGTGCTGCACGTCGCGCACGATCACCTCGGGCAGGTAGTCGAGCGACCCGACGTACTGGGTCTGCAGGTCGAGCACCCACCCCGGGCCGGGAACCACGGTGTGCGGCTTCAGCGAGTTCGGGGAGTTGTACCCGCCGGTGAAGTAGGTGACCTCGGCGTCGCCTGCGGCGAAGCTGTCGGTGAGCGCGGTGTGGTTGAGCACCAGCGGGTCGGAGACCACGAGGTCGCCGCCGGAGATGTTCGTGTAGGCGAAGTGCTGCTCGATCGCGGACTCGCCGGCCCAGACCGAGTAGTTCGCGTCGACGCGGAACCGCGCGTTCTCGACGGTGATCCGCAGATCGGCACGGTCGATCACCCCGTCGCCATCCACGTCGACCGTGGTGCACGCGTCCTCCACGAGCTCCCAGCCCGGGCTCGAGCCCTGGTGCTCCACGCGCGGAGAGGACTCCGCGATCTGGAACTCGGGCGCGGGAGCAGACGGCGACATCAGCTCGCGGCCGCTCACGAGGTTGGTCAGCGCGGTCTGCTGGAACCGGCCGTCCGCGCTCAGGGTGAGTTCCTTGCTGATGCCCTCGTTCGCGAGGGTCCAGGTGCCCTCGGCGGCGTCGCGCTGCACGCTGGGCCCGCACTCGGTGACGTCCGCCGCCGCCACCGTCGTCGAGGCGACGGTGAAGCCCGTCGCCAGCAACGCGCCGACGGCGACCGTCGCCGCCACCCGTCTTCTCTGTTGTCGCATGTCTTCCCTCTACTTCGTCGTAGCCGGCCGAACCTCGGCCCTCAGGAAGACGCTAGCCAGAATGTGTATGAATCTGGAAGACGATTCGGTTATATGAAATGACGCAGACCGTGATCGGCCTCCACGTGGTCCGCCCGCACAGTTCCGGTTCGAGGCGGCGTGCATGACGCTGCGGGCGCTACGCTGCGGGCATGCGGCGACTCAGGTACTCCATCAACGTGACGCTCGACGGGTGCGTCGACCACCGTGGGCCCCGGGCCGATGAGGCGCTGCACCGGTACCATGCCGCCTCGCTCGCGCGGGCGGATGCGCTGCTGTTCGGGCGGGTGACCTACCAGATGATGGAGGAGGCCTGGCGCCCGCCAGCCTCGGACGCGATGCCCGACTGGACGCGGTCCTTCGCGCGCATGATCGACGGTGCGAAGAAGTACGTCGTGTCGACCACCCTCGACCACGTCGACTGGAACGCGGAGCTCGTGCGCGGCGACCTCGGTGGCGCCGTGCGCACGCTGAAGGACGAGCCCGGCGGCGAGCTCTACGTGGGTGGCGTGACACTCCCGACCGCGCTCGCCGAGCTCCGCCTGATCGACGTCTACGAGTTCGTCGTGCACCCGAGGGTCGCCGGTCACGGCCCTCGTCTACTCGACGGGCTGTCCACACCGCTCGACCTCGAGCTGGTCGGCCGTGAGGAACTCGGCTCGGGCGGCGTCGTGGCGATGCGGTACGAGCCGCGAACCTGATCGCGACGCTTCCGTCGTCACACGAGTCGGGCGGGCTGCGCCTTCGGCGTGTGTGTTCGTCGTTGCCATCGAGTCGCCCCCCGCCCTGCACCGGCATGGCACCTGCCGCGTCGCTTCAAGGGCCCGACCGCGCAGCGCCACGTCGGCGGTTTTCGGACTGGGTGGGTGCCGAGCGCCACCCGGAGGGCGAGACGCTCGCGAGCCTCGGCGGGCCGCGGGCCTGACGCCTGACCCGTGACGCTGAGATCCGAGGCCGCGCCCCGAGGCATCCGTCTCGCCCTCGACCTGTGCCAAGCTCAGATCCCATGGCACAGGTCGACTGCTCGGCAGGCGCTCGCGCACCGCACCCGCGGCCTGCGCATCGGCAGTGGCGCTACGTCGGACTCGTCGCGGCCGGAGGTGCGCTCGGCACGTCGCTGCGCGCCGCGGTGACGTTGCTGGTGCCCGAGGTCGACGTGTTCCCCGTGGCCACGTTCGGCGTCAACCTCGTCGGCGCCTTCGTGCTCGGTGTGGTGCTCGAGGCCTTGGCCCGGTCAGGGCCGGACGAGGGGCCGCGCCTCGGCGTGCGGCTCTTCGTCGGCACGGGAGTGCTCGGCGGGTTCACGACCTACAGTGCGCTCGCGACGGCGACCGCCGAACTGACCTCGGCCGGGTCGACCTGGTGGGCGATGGCGTACGGGTTGGGCACGGTGCTGCTCGGTGCGGTCGCGAGCGTGGGCGGTATCGCCCTCGGCGGACTCATCGGGCGTCGACGGGGAGCGGCATCGTGACGCCGTGGCTGTTCCTCGTGATCGCGGCGGCGGGCGGCGTCGGCGCCGCGCTCCGGTTCGTGATCGGCGGCATCGTCACGGGGTGGACCCGCCGCCCGTTCCCGGTCGCGACCGCGCTCATCAACCTGACCGGCTCGTTCGCGCTCGGTCTGCTGACCGGCGTCGCCGGCAACGGATGGCTCGCGCCCGAGGTGACCGCGATCGTCGGCGTCGGCCTGCTCGGCGGGTACACGACGTTCAGCACCGCGAGCGTCGAGACCGTCCGTCTCGCCCAGGAGCGCCGCTACGGCGCCGCCCTCGGCTACGGCCTCGGCAACCTCGTCGCCTGCTCCGCCGTCGCGCTGCTCGGCATCTGGCTCGGCTCCCTCGCCTGATCGACCGCCCCCGCAGCTTGAGTAATCCATTAACTGCCGGGATGATGGTCCCGAACCGGAGGACGACATGGCTGAACCGCGTCGCCGCGCGGCCCGCGAGACCACAGGCGCGACGCGCCAAGTGACGATGGACGACGTCGCGCGCGAGGCCGGGGTCTCGGTCGCCACGGTCTCCAACGCGCTGCTCGGGCGCGGACGCATGCTCGACAGCACCCGCACGCGCGTGCTCGGCATCGCCGCCCGGATGAACTACACGGTCAACCAGAACGCCCGGAATCTGCGCACCGCGCGCGCCGGGGCGATCGGGGTGCACCTCCCGGAGAACAAATCGGGCCTCGCGTACTACATGGACTTCTGCTTCGGTGTCGTCGACGTCGCCGAGGAGCACTCGCTCGCCGTCACGCTCATCCCGGGAGGCCGACCGGAAGTGGCGTTGCGCGCCCAGGTCGACGGGTTCGTGCTCGTCGATCCGCCCGTCGGCGATGTGGTCGTGGAGGCGATCCTGACCACCGGCAAGGCGGTGGTGAGCGGCGACGGCACCCCGCCCGGGCTGCCCGAGCCGAGCGGGCTCGTCGCCTCTGACCATCGCGCGGGCATCCGCGCCGTCCTCGAGCATCTGACCGAGCGGGGCGCTCGACGCGTCGCGCTCATCTCGGCGGGGAGGAGTGCGCGCTGGTCGGCCGATGTGGAGGACGCATACCTCGAGTGGTCGAGCGAGCACGACCGCGAGCCGATCGTGGTCGGCGGCTCTCGCCTGGTCGATGCGGCGACCGTCGAGTCGCTGACCGACTCGTTGCTGGACGGTCCGAAACCCGATGCGATCGTCGCGGTGCCGATGGATGCCGCCGTCGGCGTCGTCTCGGTCGCTCGCGATCGAGGTCTGGACGTGGGGTCGGAGCTCCTGGTCGCGGGGTACACCGACAGTCCGTCGCTGTCGGTGAGCATCCCGCCGATCACCGCCGTCGACGCCGCCCCGCGCGAGTTCGGGCGCGCGTGCGCACGCATGCTCGTGCGTCAGCTGGCCGACGCGGACCGGCCCGTGCCTGGCGAGGTGGAGTCGTTCCCGATCGCCTTCGTGGAGCGGGCCTCCACCCGCGGCGCCCGGGTCGAGTGAGCTGACCCGATCGCGCACTCGCGCCCGTCCCGACGGACGAAGCGGGTCGGGCTCGACCGCGGTGCCCATGTTTCGGCCGTGTGAATTCCGGCCCGACTCGCCGCCTTTTTTGAAGTCCGCCATTGATATTTCGATTAAGCGGTGTGACGATTAACCATCGCGACACCCCCCGTTGCGATCCATCTGCCATCACGCCCCAGGAGGTCGCATGACCCAGTCCTTCGAGGCACGAGTGCGCGAGCTGGGACTCGAGATCCCCGACTACGCGGCTGTGCCGTACCACGGCCTGAAGTACGGCTCCATGAAGCCGTTCCACCAGGTCGGCACCCTGCTCTTCCTCTCCGGCCACGTGGCCGACCGGCCGGGGCACGAGGGCGTGCCCCCGTATCCCGGCCGGCTCGGCGCCGAGGTCACCGTCGAGCAGGGCTACGAGTCCGCGCGGCTCACCGCGCTCAACTGCCTCGCGACCATGCGCCTCGCCCTCGGCTCGCTCGACCGCATCAAGGCCGTGGTCGGCTCCACCAACTACGTCCACGTCGCCCCCGGCTTCACCGACGTGCACCTCGTCTCCAGCGGAGCCACGGATCTGCTGCGCGACGTGTTCGGCCCCGAGAACGGCGTGGGCGGCCGTGCGACCTTCGGGGTCGCCGCCCTCGCCGGGAACCACTGCTTCGAGAACGTCCTCACGATGGAAACGGTTGACTGACATGACCTTCACCCCCCGAACCCGCCGAACCCGCCGAACCCTGCTCGGCGCCACCGCACTCGCCTCGGCCGTGCTCCTCGCCGGCTGCGCCGGCTCGAACGCGTCCGCCGACGGCGATGGGGGCGGCGACGAGATCGTCCTGGGCTTCACCGCGACCATGACGGGCGACTTCGCCAGCTACGGCATCCAGCTCAAGGAAGGCGTCGAGTTCGCCGTCGCCGAGATCAACGAGGCCGGCGGTATCGACGGCAAGCAGGTGCGCGTCGTATCGGCCGACGACGAGGGCAAGCCGGCCAACGGCCCCGTCGTCGCGCAGCAGTTCTGCGACGACTCGTCGATCTCCGCCGTGCTCGGCTACAGCTTCTCGAGCGTCGCGCTGTCGGCCCTGCCCGTGTACGACCAGTGCGGACTGCCCGTCGTGGCCTCGGCCGTCACCTCGCCCGAGCTGAGCGGTGCGAGCCCGGTGTTCTTCCGCAATATCTTCACCGACTCGTTCCAGGGCGCCGAGATGGGCGCGTTCGTCGCCGAGCACGAGGGCGCGAAGAAGATCGCCGTGCTGCACCAGCAGGACGACTACGGCCAGGGCATCGCCGCGGCGTTCTCCGAGGCGTTCGAGGAGGCGGGCGGCGAGGTCACGAGCACGCAGGCCTACCAGCTCGGCACCGTGAGCTTCACCACGCTCATCGACACCGCCCTCCGTGACGACGTCGACGGGATCTTCGTGGGCGGCTTCTACACCGAGACGTCGAAGATCGCGTCGCAGCTTCGCGAGGCGGGAAGCGACGTGCAGCTCTATGCGGCCGACGGCACCGTCCACCCGGACTTCCTCGAGCTCGGCGGCGACGCCGTCGAAGGCACGATCGTCTACACGGGCTTCGCGGCGGTCGCCGCACCGGACTCGCCCTTCGTGACCGACTTCACCGAGGCATCCGGCGCCGAGCCTGGTACCTGGACGGCGCTCGCCTATGACGCCGTGCAGGTCGTGGCGAAGGCCATCGAGGACGCCGGCAGCGCCGACCGTGAAGCGATCGTCAGCGCACTCGCCGCGCTCGAGCCGTTCGACGGCGTGACCGGCCCGACCTCGTTCGACGAGAACGGCGATCGCGCCGGCGAGCTCTTCTATCTGCAGGTCGTCGACGGGCGCTTCACGCTCATCGAGGACTGACCGGCATCGACTCCGGCCGCCGCGACCTCGCGCGCGGCGGCCGGAGCCTGCCCTGACGTCGGGACATCACTGTGACTCAGGAACTCATCAACGGCCTCGCCCTCGGCGGCATCTACGGCCTGCTCGCGGTCGCGTTCAGCGTGGTGTACGGCGTGCTCGGCATGGTGAACTTCGCCTTCGGCGAGATCTTCATGTTCGGTGCGTTCGGCGCGCTCGTGGCCACCCAGGTCAACACGCAGATCGCCGGCCAGGACCTGCCGGGCCCCGGATTGCCGCTCTGGGTCGCCGTCATCGTCGGCGTCGTGGTAGGCGCGTTCGTCGGCTGGCTGGTCGAGCGGCTCGCCTACAAGCCGCTGCGAACCGCTCCGATCCTCTCCATGCTGATCACCGCGATCGCCGTGTCGATGCTGCTGCGCGCGATCGCGACCTTTCTCTTCGGCGCGCAGCAGAGCGTCGTCCGCGGGCCGGATCTCGGCGGCGCGATCCACGTGCTCGGCGCCCGCGTGCAACCCATCGACATCGTCATCTTCGCGATCGCCCTCGGCGCGATGGCGATCTTCGCGGTGATCGTCAAGTTCACGCCGGTCGGTCGCGCCATCCGCGCGATCGCCATCGACAAGGACGCCTCGAGCCTCATGGGCATCAGCGTCGACCGCATGATCTCCATCACCTTCGTGCTGGGCTCGATCATGGCCGCGATCGCGGGCATCCTCTACTCCACGCGCTACGGGTTCGCGTCGGCCGGCATGGGATTCATCCCCGCGCTGAAGGCGCTCGTCGCCGCGGTCCTCGGCGGCATCGGCAACATCCCCGGCGCCTTCCTCGGCGGCCTGGTGATCGGCGTGACCGAGGAGCTCGCGGCCGCGTACGTGCCCCAGGGCTCGGCCTACCGCGACGTCATCGCGTTCGCGGTGCTCATCATCATCCTCTGGCTGCGCCCGCAGGGCCTGCTCGGCAAGCGACTCGTGGAGAAGGTGTAACCGATGATCACCGACATCCGATCCCGCATCCACGCGACACCCTGGCTCCGGTTCGCGGTGCCCGCCGTGGCGGCGCTCGTCGCGCTGGCCTTGCCGATGCTCCTGCCGGGCGACAAGTGGGTGCGCGTGGCCGCGCTCGCGCTCGTCTACGTGGCGCTCGCGTCCGGCCTCAACCTGCTCGTGGGCATCACGGGACTCCTCGACCTCGGCTATGTGGCGTTCTTCGTCGTCGGGGCGTACACGACCGCGATCCTGACCGTGCGGGTCTTCATCGACGGGCTCGGCATGGACCCGAGCGCACTGTGGTGGCTGCTGCCGATCAATCTGCTGGCCGCGGTCGTGCTCGCGGGGCTCGCCGGGGCCATCATCGGGTATCCGACGCTTCGCGCGCGTGGCGACTACCTCGCCATCATGACGCTCGCGTTCGGCGAGATCGTGCACCTCGTGTCCATCAACTGGATCGATCTCACGGGCGGCTCGGTCGGCATCCGCGGCATCCCGCCCATCGAGCTGTTCGGCTTCAAGCTGACCAGTCCGATGGCGACCTACTACCTGATGCTCGTCGTGGTCGCCGCGCTCCTCGTCGTGATCGCCGGCATCATCGCGTCGCCCGTCGGCCGCGCCTGGGTCGCGATCCGCGAGGACGAGCTCGTCGCCGCCTCGGTCGGGGTCAAGACGCGCCGGTACAAGCTGCTCGCCTACGTGTGCGGCGCGTCGGTCGCGGGCGTCACCGGCGTGTTCTTCGCGCACATGCAGCAGTTCATCAACCCGGACAGCTTCACGCTCGAAGAGAACTTCATCATCCTGAGCCTCGTCATCCTCGGCGGGTCGGGAACGTTCTGGGGCCCGGCCCTCGGCGCGGGGCTGTGGATCTTCTTCCAGGCGTTCGCACGCGACCTCGAGATCGTGCAGCAGCACCCGGAGTTCCGCACCGGCATGCTCGCGCTCATCGTCGTGATCCTGATGATCGTCCGCCCCGGCGGCATCGTGAGCGCGCAGCCGCGGCTCACACGTGCGGGCGCCATCGCACGCGCGACCGCACGGCGCGCGGCCGCGGGCGCCCTCGGGTCCGCCGGCCCGAACGCGCGCGACGACGCGCGCGCCGCGGGCACGCCCGCCGCGGGCACGCCCGCCGCGGGCACGCCCGCCGACCACTCCACGCCCGAAGGCGACGGTCCGGTGCTCGAGGTCGTCGATCTCGGCAAGCGGTTCGGGGGCCTCAAGGCGCTCGAGGGCGTCTCGTTCGACCTGCGCCGTGGCGAGATCCTCGGCCTCATGGGCCCCAACGGGGCCGGCAAGTCGACGCTGCTCAATGCGCTGTCCGGCGTCTCGCCGGCGACCGAGGGCGGCATCGTGCTCGCGGGCGAGCGCATCGAGCGCCTCAGCAGCGACCAGGTCTCGACGAAGGGCATCGCGCGGACGTTCCAGACGGTCCGGCTGTTCTGGGAGATGACGGTGCTCGAGAACCTCCTCGTCGGCGCGCACGACCGCCTCAAGGGGTCGGTGCTCGCGTTCGCGTTGCGCCTCCCGTCGCGGACGGCCGCCGAGGCGGAGGCGGTGGCGGATGCCTCGGATCTGCTGCGGTTCGCGGGCATCGACGAGTTCGCCGACACGAAGGCCGTGCGGCTCACGTACGGGCGGCAGCGCCGGGTCGAGATCGCTAGGGCGCTCATGACCCGCCCCCGGGTGCTCCTGCTCGACGAGCCCGCCGCCGGCATGAACGAGTCGGAGACCCGCGAGCTCGCCGAGCTCATCCTCCGCGTGCGTGACCGCGGCGTCGACGTGATCCTCATCGAGCACGACATGGACCTGCTCATGTCGATCTCGGATCGCATCGTCGTCCTCGACCACGGCGTGGTCATCGCCTGCGGCACCCCCGATGAGGTGCGCCGCGATCCCGCCGTCGTCGAGGCCTATCTCGGGAGCCCAGCATGAGTCTCTTGACCGTCGAGCACCTCGACGTCCACTACGGGTCGGTGCACGCCGTGCGCGATGCCGCCTTCCACGTCGACGAGGGCGAGCTCGTCGTCATCGTCGGTGCCAATGGCGGCGGCAAGTCGAGCATCATGCGCGCCGTCTCGGGGCTCGTCAAGAGCCGAGGGAGCATCGCCTTCGACGGCCGCGACCTCTCGCGCACCCGCGCCGACGCGCGCACCCGCGCCGGGCTCTGCCAGGTGCCGGAGGGCCGGAGGATCTTCGGCGCCATGTCGGTGCTCGAGAACCTCCAGGTCGCCGCATGGGGCACGCGCCGACGGGTGAAAGACGAGTCGCCCCGCATTTACGAGCTGTTCCCGATCCTCGAGCAGCGGGCCGAGCAGACGGCCGCGACGCTCTCGGGCGGGGAGCAGCAGATGCTCGCCCTCTCCCGCGCACTCATCCGCCGACCGCGCCTGCTCATGCTCGACGAACCCTCGATGGGGCTCGCCCCGCTCATCGTCGCCCAGATGTTCGAGCTCATCGCCGCCGTCAACCGGGACGGCACGAGCGTGCTGCTCGTCGAGCAGAACGCGACGCAGGCGCTGTCCATCGCCGATCGCGGCTACGTCATGGAGACCGGGCGTCTCTCGGGCGGCGGCGACGCGCAGCAGATGCTGCAGGACACCTCGCTGCACGAGGCCTACTTCGGCCGCGCACGCGATCACGACACCGAGACAGGAACCGAATGAGCACCGCCCTCAACCCCGCCAGGGGCATCGCCCTCGCCGCGCCGCACCCGGCCGCCGTGGATGCCGCCCGAGAGGTGGTCGACGCCGGCGGCAACGCGGTGGACGCCGCGCTGGCCGCCGCCGTGGCCCTGACCGTCGTCTACCCGCACATGTGCAGCGTCGGCGGCGACGCGATCGCCGTGCTGCGGACAGCCGACGGCGACGAGGTCTGCGTCAACTCGACCGGCGCGTACGGGCGCGGCTGGCTCCCCGAGCAGTGGGGGCCCGACGAGTCGCTTCCAGTGACCGGGCCGCTCACCGTCTCGGTCCCGGGGGCGGCGGCCGGATGGGGCGAGCTCTGGCGGCGCGCCGGCTCGCTGCCGATCGCGACGATCCTCGCACCCGCGGTCAGGCTCGCGGAGGACGGCATGACCGTGAGCGCCGGGCTCGCCGCATCCCTCGCCGAGTACGCCGACCGGCTGCGGCCGGATCCGGGCATGCGGGCCACATTCTTCGACGGCGACGAGCCGGTGCGCGAGGGCGCGCACGTCGTCCAGCCGGCACTCGCCGCGACCCTCCGCGCGCTCGCGGAGCACGGGTTCGACGAGCTCTATCGCGGGGAGCTCGCCGGCGCCTTCGCGGACGGCCTCGCCGATCTCGGCGTGCCGGTCACGACCGAGGATCTCGCGGCGCACCGGGTGCACGTCGAGCCGCCGCTGGTCGGCGAGATGGCCGGGACCCGGGTGTCGACCGCGCCGCCGAACTCGCAGGGCTTCACGTTCCTGCGGACCATCGGCGCAGCAGAGGCGGGCGGGGGCTGGCGCGGCCTCGACCCCGCCGTGCTGGCCGAGCTCTTCCACGCGGGCGACCGCCTGCGCGACCTCGTGCTGGCCGATCCGCTGGTCGCGCCCGTCGACGTGTCCGGATTCCTCACGCCGCCGGCGCTCGCCGAGGCGCGTGCGGACGCCGAGCAGGCCCTCGTGACCGGCGAGCGACCCGAGGTCGCCGCCCGGCCTCGGCCCGGTGGCGACACCATCGCGGTGACGGTGGTCGACGCCGACGGCACCGCGCTCTCGCTCATCCAGTCGGTGTTCCACGCGTTCGGATCGCTCCTGCTCGAGGCGCGCACCGGGCTCGTGCTGCACAACCGTGCGTCCTTCTTCAGTCTCGACCCCGCATCGCCCAACGTGCTCGCACCCGGCAAGCGCCCGGGGCACACGCTCGTCCCCGTGATCGTCTCGACCCCAGACGGCGCGGTCGCCGCCCACGGCACCATGGGCGGCAAGGCGCAATCGCAGATCCATGCGCAGCTGCTGCGCCGGACCATGCTCGGCGACGATCCGGCGGCGGCGGTCGCGGCACCGCGCTTCATCGTCGGCGGCACCGAGGTGGGCGACACCGAGGACCGCATCTTCGTCGAGGGCGGCCACGAGCCGGGCATGGTCGCGGCGCTGCACCGCACCGGCATGCGGCTCGTGGTCGCCGACGGGCGCGACAGCGAGGCCGGCCACGCGATGATCGCGCGTCGGGATGCCTCGGGCGCGCTGTCGGCCGGTGCGGACCCGCGCAGCGACGGCGCGGTGCTCGTCGTCGAGGCAGCCGCGCTCGTGGCTGAGGTGTCGGCGCTCGTGGCCGGCGACGCCGAGCCCGCGCCGGCTTGACTCGCGCCGGTTTGACCCGCGCTCGCGCGTTCCCTGCTCAGGAACATGTGAGGCTTCGGCGGCGTGCCGGCGCCGCGCCGACGGCGTGTCGCGTCGGTGTTCCTGAGGAGGGATGTCTCGGGCGCGCTGTCGGCGGGTGCGGATCGGCGTAGCGGCGGCATGGTGTTCGCCGCCGAGGCATCCGCGCTCGTGGCTGAGGTATCCGTGCTCGTGGCCGGCGGCGCCGAGCCGCGCCGGTTTGACCCCGCGCCGGTTTGACCCCGCGCCGGCTTGACCCCGCGCTGGCTTGCCCCGCGCCGGCTTGACCCCGCGCCGGCTTGGCCCGCGCTCGCGCGTTCCTTGCTCAGGAACATGTGAGGCTTCGGCGGCGTGCCGGCGCCGCGCCGACGGCGTGTCGCGTCGGTGTTCCTGAGGAGGGATGTCTCGGGCGCGCTGTCGGCGGGTGCGGATCGGCGTAGCGGCGGCGTGGGGTTCGTCGCTGCGGCATCCGCGCTCGTGCACGGGGTATCCGCGCTCGTGGTATCCGCGCTCGTTGCCGAGGCATCCGTGCTCGTGCCCGGCTGCGCCGAGCCCGCGCCGGCTTGACCCCGCGCCGGTTTGACCCGCGCTCGCGCGTTCCTTGCTCAGGAACATGTGAGGCTTCGGCGGCGTGCCGGCGCCGCGCCGACGGCGTGTCGCGTCGGTGTTCCTGAGGAGGGATGTCTCGGGCGCGCTGTCGGCGGGTGCGGATCGGCGTAGCGGCGGCGTGGGGTTCGTCGCTGCGGCATCCGCGCTCGTGCACGGGGTATCCGCGCTCGTGGTATCCGCGCTCGTTGCCGAGGCATCCGTGCTCGTGCCCGGCTGCGCCGAGCCCGCGCCGGCTTGACCCTGCGCCGGCTTGGCCCGCGTTCTCGCGTTCCCTGCTCAGGAACATCTGTGGCTTCGGCGGTGTGTCGGCGCCGCGCCGACGGCGTGTCGCGCCGGGGTTCCTGAGGAGGGACCGGGGCGGACGGCAGTGGGCCGGCCGCGCGCTCGGGCCAGGTGGTCAGGTGAGCGAACGCCAGGCGACGTCGAAGCGCTCGAAGACGATGTCGTGGGCCTCGGTCCACTCGAAGCCGAGCGCGGCACCGACGCGCGTCCAGTAGCGGCGGTGCCCGTCGCGCCAGGTGTCGAGGGTGCGATCGTCTTCGCCCTCGTCATGGGCGAACCGCGCGTCGACGCTCGTGAACGGGCCGATCCGCAGCTCCGTGCTGCGCAGGATGACGCGCGGACGCCCCGCGGAGTCGCAGGCGATCCAGTGGCTGCCGATGCGCGGCAGCGGCTGACCCTCGTGTGCGAACTCCGCCACCAGTCCCGCGGTGGCGGTCTTGGTGCCGTCGAGCACGAGGGCGAGCAGCTCATCGGTCAGGTCGGCGTGATCGCCGAACCGCTCGACTGACGGTGGCTCCGGGTCCAGCGCGCGATCGGGATGTGCGGCGCGGTACTCCTCCCACAGCCGCACGCCGGCTGCGTGATCGACGGGGGCGTTCGCGCGGCGGGCGGGCTGGTCTCCGGTCACGACTTCAGCATGGCCGATGGCGGCGGATGGCGCGACGCGAGGCGGGGAGGCGAACGGCCCGGGGGAGCGTGAGCTCCGCCCGGGCCCCTCCGGTGTGCAGGTGGTTACGCGCGCGCGGTGCGGCGGCGCAGCACGAGGCCGGCGCCGACGAGCAACACGAGCAGGCCGCCGAGCAGCGGCAGCGTGCCTTCGAAGCCCGTGTCGGCGAGCTGGCCGCCCGAGCCGCCCGACCCGGCCGGGGTCGAGGCCGCAGGCCACGTGAACTCGAGCCACTGCGTGACCGAGCCGTCGGCGGCGTACGCGGCGAGGCGGTGCGTGCCCGCCGCGAGGTCGCGCGGCAGCGCGAGACTCACCGCTCCGCCGGCGGTCGGCGTGATCGTCGCCAGCCGCTGCGGCTCGGAGGAGACGAAGAACGTCAGCTCCTCACCGATGAACCGGTCGGCGACGCGCACCGAGATCGTGCCGGCCGCGCGGTCGAGACCGAGCAGCTCGAGCGTACGCAGATCCGACGGCAGATCGGCGCCCGGCAGCGGCACGATCGTGCCCGGGTTCGGCTCGGGCTCCGGCTCCGGCTCCGGCTCCGGGTTGGGCTCGGGCTCGGGCTCGGGTTCGACGGTGGCCTCGACCACGGTCACGACACGCGTCGCGGTCGCGGTGTTGCCCGAGGCATCCGTCACCGAGTACGTGAGCGTCGAGACGCCCGCGACCGAGGTGTCGACCGTGCCCGTGACCGTGACGGCCGCGGTGAGGTCGCCGTCGACGGCGTCGATCGCCGAGACCCCGGCCATCGGGTCGAACGCGTCGCCGACCGTGAGCTCGGTCGTCTCGGGCACCGTGAGCACGGGCGCCGTGACGTCAGGCTCGACGACCTGGTGCAGCACGACCCGGTCGACGACACCGCGGTCCGTGGTGCGGTAGGTGGTCGCGGTGAGCGTGCCGTCCGTCACCTCGATGTTCATGAAGCTCGGCACGCGCTCCTGCAGCGCGACCGCGTCGTAGCCGAACTCGACCGTGTCGCGGATGGTGTAGTACTTGCTGCCGCTCGACGAGTTGCCGGTCAGGTAGAGCACCTGGCCCTCCTCAGGGCGGAGCTCGGCATTCGTGTCGACCTCCTGCACCGGGGTGCGGCCGTCCATCAGGTAGCTGCGCGTGTAGACGTGATCGTGGCCCATGAGCACCAGGTCGATGTCATTCGCCGTGAACACGGGGGAGAGCTGCTCGCGACGCTCGACGATGTCGGCGCTGAGCGAGTGGTTCGCGACGCTGTAGATCGAGTGGTGGAAGGTCACGACGCGCCACTTGGCGTTGTCACCCTGCTCGGCGACGACCTTCTCGACGTACTCGGCGTGCCGCGCGTTGTCGCGGTTGTTCGAGTTCAGGGTGATGACGAGGACGTCCTTGTAGATGAACCAGTGGTTGCCGCCCGACTGGCTGGCCGAGCCGGGAGCGCCGTAGGTCATGTCGAGGTTCGGCATGTTGAAGTGCGTGTTGTACGCCGTGCTGCCCACGTCGTGGTTGCCGTTGACCGTGGCGATCGGGATCTCGCGCACGAGCTCGGGCGCGAGGAATCCGTCGTACTGCTCCTCGTTGCCCGCGTGCTCGACCTGGTCGCCGCCCGAGAGCAGGAACTCCGAGGCCGGGAACATCTCGTTCGCGACCCGGGTCGTGTTGAGCCAGCCCTCGGCGTCGCGCGGGGTGTTGCCCGACGCCCCGATCTGCGCGTCGCCGACGTACAGGAAGTCGAAGTCGCCGTCGAACGACGCGGTCTCGAAGCCGTACACGGGCGACCAGCCGCGCTCGTTGCCGACGCGGTAGACGTACGCCGAGTGCTCGGCGACGCCTGCGATCGTGGCGTGGTGCCAGAACTGGCCGTCGGCGGCTTCGCCGCTCGTCGACTCGAACGCGGTCACGCCCTCGGTCGGGAACGTGTCGCCGGTCATCGCCGCGGCGGGCGCGACCTCGACACGGGCGGCGCCCGGCAGGCTCGCGTACCAGGCGACGTTGCGGTCGGCCTCGGTCGCGCCGACGTTCAGAATGACGTCGCTGACCGTGATGGGCGCGTTCGGGTCGAGCGGCGGGATCACGTCGAGCTGCTCGAAGTCGAAGAAGATGTCCGAGCTCGACGCGCGGTCCTGATAGAGCGCGACGGCGACGGTGTTCTCGCCGGCCTGCAGTGCCTCGTTGGGGATCGTGAAGCTGCTGACGACGGGCGCACCGTTGCTCGCACCGAGGTACTGGAGGTTGCCCTGGGCGGGGTCGAAGCCGTCGTCGAGGAACCCCGCGACCTTCTCGCCGTTGACCCAGACGCCCAGCGCGTCGTCGTAGCGCACGGTACCGCGGAGACGGATGCCTCCCTCGACCTGCTGCTCGGTCAGCGCGACGTCGGTGCGGAAGAAGAACGTCTCGATGTTCGTGGTGCCGCCCGGCTTGTACTGCGTGAGCAGGGTGTTGACGGCGTTGCCGCTCACCGGGACCTGCGCGCCGCGGAGCGCGCCGAACGACGCCTTGGCGGTCTTCCACGACGAGTCGTCGTAGTCGGCGCCGGTCCACGAGAAGAGCTCGCCGGTGCCCGCCGGGTCGACGCCCGTGTCCTGGTAGCGCCAGTCGGTCGTCTCGGTCGAGATGACGCGCGTCGGATCCTGCGGTTCGGGCTCTTCCGTGCCGCCGCCCGCAACGAGCTCGAGCTGCTCGAAGTCGAAGTAGATGTCAGAGCTCGTGTCGCGGTCCTGGTAGAGCGCGACGGCGATCGTGTTGTTGCCCTCGATCAGCAACTCGGGGTCGATCGTGAACGAGCGCACGATGGGCGAGCCGCCGCCGTTGCCGACGTACTGCATGTTGCCCTTGCTCTCGTCGAAGCGCTCGTCGACGAAGCCGGCGACCCGCTCGCCGTTGACGAACACCGCGAGGGCGTCGTCGAAGCGGACCGTGGCCTCGAGGCCCTCGGCTGCCTCGACCTCGTCGGCCGTGATGGCGACGTCGGTGCGGAAGAAGAAGGTCTCGACGTTGGTCGAGGTGCCGGGCTTGTACTGCGTGAGCGGGGTGTTCACAGCGTTGCCGCCGACGGGCACGTGCGCGCCGCGCAGTGCGCCGAACGATCCCTTGGCGGTCTTCCACGACGTGTCGTCGTAGCCGGCCGCGGCCCACGAGTAGATCGGGCCGTCGCCGGCGGGGTCCGCGGGGGCGTCGTGGTAGCGCCAGTCGGTCGACGTGGTGTCGATGAGGGTGCGGTTCTCGACCGCGGCGGTGGCGTTGGTGTCACCGGCGGCGTGCGCCGGGACCGCCGGGAGGGCGATCAGTCCGGCGACGAGGGCCGCGGTCAGCGCCGCGGCGCCGGTGCGGCGCCGGAAGTGAGCATGGGAATGCACGGGACTCCTTGCGAAGGGACGATGCGCGCGCGACGAAGCACAGGCGCGAAGGGGGACCCTTCGAGGCAACCGGGCGTGGGTGTCCGGCTCGCGCGCAGTCGGTGAACCGCGGGTGGCCGTGGGGTGAGCGATGTGTGTCGGCGGGCGCGCTCGCGCGCCCGGACCGCCGGGTCAGGCCGCGCTCGCGCGCGGACCGCCGGGTCAGGCCACGCCGGAGAGTTCCCGTGTGCCGTCGGCCGTCGAGGCGGTGGGCACAGCTTCGCGGTCGCCGAGATCGACGGTGACGCCCCCCGTGGAGTTGGCCTGCTGCATCAGGCCCTCGAGATATGCGCGGTTGAGCGGATCGGCCGCTTCCGAGTCGAAGACGAAACGCAGCGGGATGGATGGCTGCAGCCAGATCATCGAACGGCCGGGCTCGACGCCCGGTCCATGTGTGTAGCTCAGGGTGAATGCTTCGTTGCGGCGGAGCTTCACCGCGATGACCACCTTCAGATAGGCGAGCAGTCGGTCGTCGATCTCGATCGGGTGCGAGCCCGTTCCGTAGTACAGCGTTCCCATGGTGACTCCTTCACGAGAGGCCGCTGGGAGCCCCTGCCGCTCGGCGGTGCGGGCAAATCCCAGACCGTGTCGGCATTCCGATTGTACGCCTATTTAGCTAATCCATCTAATAGCTCGCACATTTAGCTAGATATCTGAGATAGTCTCTCGGTGTGCCGGAGAGTGCGAAAGGATGTCGCTATGAGCTCTGACGCTCCCTCGAAGCAGGGTCTGGCATCCGCGCTGCAGCAGTACGTGCAGGCGAGGAGCGCCGCGTTGCTGCTCGCGAGGAAAGAGCTGCGGATCGGCGAACTCGACGCGAGGGCACTGCTCTACATCGCCGATCACCCCGGCACCCGGCCGACGTCGCTCCGGGAGTACCTCGGCATCACCTCGGCCGGAGTGACGACGCTGATCGACCGGCTCATCGAACGCGGGGCCGTGCGCCGTGAGGTCGATGCCGAAGACCGGCGGGTGAACCGCATCTCGGTCACCGTCGACCTCGCCGGCGACCCCTGGTCGGCGCTGACCCGCTTCGACCGCGACTTCAGCGCGGCGATCGACGCAGGAGACCAGCGGGCGATGGCCGAGTTCGCGACCGCCCTCGCCGCGCTCACCATGACGGTCACCGGAGCGGGGCGGCGGGCAGCAGAAGCCGGCTGACGGTCGCTCCGGCGCCTCGGAGGTCAGGCTTCGTCGTCGCCGGAGAAGTCGGCCGACTTCGCCTGGAGGAACGCGCATAGGGCCGAGACCGTCGCGAGTTCGGACGACAGGTGCAGCACACCGGCGGGGTCGAGCATCAGCGAGGCGTCCCGCGGCTCGAACGTGACGAACCACTTTCTTGAGCCGACCGTCTCCGGCTGGATGTAGGTGTCCGTCGAGGCGCCGGTCAGGCTCACGCTGACGAGCCCGGTGTCCGCGCCGTTCGCCCCGTCCTGGTGCACGACCTTCAATGAGGCGCCGTGCGGGTAACCGAGACCCTCGAACTCGCGCAGCCAGCCCTCGAGCGTGCGGAAGCTGAGAAATGGCATTCGAGACCTCCGCTCCCGAGACGGCGGTCGGTCCGCCGTCACCGCATGGATGTCTTCACAGTATGGCCGGGTTCTCAGGCGTACGCCGAGATGCGCGACACCGAGGGCTCGACGGCCCGCGGGGCGGCGCCGTTCGCGCGTCGCCGCGTGACGCGAACGGCCCGCTCGGGGTGGCCGCGGTCGGTGGCTGAGCCTACGCTCGTCGCATGCGGGTGACGATCATCGCCACGGACCCGAAGACCCACGAGGTCCGCATCATCGAGGCCGACGGCATCGACGAGGCGACGGCGACCGAAGCCGCCCGTGCCCAGGTGCCCGTCGGCTGGCAGGCGCTGAGCATTCGCAAGGTGTGACCGCGCCGGTTCGCGGCGCGGTCACGGACATCTTCACGTACAGGAAACATGAGCACCCCTAAGCTGGCTCCGTGAGCGCCCCCTCCGCCACGACGAACGAGCGCAGCATCCGGAAGGCGAAACACCTGGGCTCAGGTGATCGCCCGGCCGCGGCGCTGCTGCTCATCTTCACGTTGCTCGCCATCGTGTGGGCGAACTCGCCCTGGGGCTGGACGTACGAGGCGTTCTGGGACCTGCATCTGGAGATCGGGCTCGGCGACCTCCAGCTGAGCGCGTCGCTGCACCAGGTCGTGAACGACGCGATCATGACCCTGTTCTTCTTCGTCGTCGGCCTCGAGGTCAAGCGCGAGTTCACGATCGGCGAGCTCACCGACCGCTCCCGTGCCATCGTCCCGGTCGTCGCCGCGCTCGCCGGGCTGATCGTCCCGGCGCTCATCTTCGTGGCCTTCACCTTCTCGACCGGCGAGGCGCAGGCGTGGGGCGTGGTGATCTCGACCGACACCGCGTTCCTGCTCGGTGCGCTCGCGATCATCGGGCCGAAGTTCCCTGCGCGGCTCCGCACGTTCCTGCTCACGCTCGCGGTCGTCGATGACGTCGGCGCGCTGCTCGCGATCGGGGTCTTCTACAACTCGGGCATCGATGTCGTGCCGCTCGCGATCGCGGTCGTGCTCATGGTCGCCCTCGCGCTCGTGCGCTTCCTCCGGGCGGGCCGCGGCATCGCCTACGCCGTGCTCGGCATCGCGCTCTGGATCGCGGTCGCCGAGGCCGGCATCCACCCCACGCTCGCGGGCGTCGCGGTGGCCCTGCTCATCCCCGTGTACCCGCCGAGACGGAGCGAGGTCGAGCGCACCGCCGAACTCACCCAGGCATTCCGCGAGTCGCCGAACACCAAGTACGCGGCTGCGGTCGCCCGAAGTCTCCGTGAGTCGCTCTCGATCAACGACCGGCTGCAGGCGGCGTGGGGGCCGTACATCTCGTTCCTGGTGCTGCCGCTCTTCGCGCTCGCCAATGCCGGCGTGCATCTCGACCCAGAGACCCTCGGCGCCGCGCTCGTCTCCCCGCTCACCTGGGGCGTCGTCGCGGGCCTCGTGGTGGGCAAGTTCATCGGCATCACCGGCGCGACCGCGCTGATCAGGGCGCTCGGCAAGGGGCGGCTCGCGCCGGGGCTCGGGATGCCCCGCATCGCCGGCGGCGCGGCGCTGTCGGGCATCGGGTTCACCATCTCGCTGTTCATCGTGACGATCGCCCTGCCCGACCCCGAGCAGCAGGACCTCGCGAGAGTCGGTGTGCTCGGAGCATCCGTCATCGCCTTCGGCCTCGGCTGGCTGATCTTCGTGGTCGCCGACCGCCTGTCGCCGCCCGTCGCGGTCGGTGCGGTGCTCGCACGACCGGTCGACCCCGAGCGCGACCACATACGCGGCCGCGTTGACGCGCCGTACACGATCGTCGAGTACGGCGACTACGAGTGCCCGTTCTGCAGCCGGGCCACGGGCTCGATCGACGCGGTGCGCGAACACTTCGGCGATGACATCCGTTACGTCTGGCGCCACCTGCCGCTCGAGTCGGTGCATCCCCACGCGAAGGAGGCCGCGCAGGCGGCCGAGGCGGCGGGGCGGCAGGGCAAGTACTTCGAGATGGGGCACCTGCTCTTCGCCCATCAGAACGAGCTGGAGACCGACGACCTCGTGGAATACGCACGTGAACTCGGGCTCGACGTCGACCGGTTCGTCGAGGACCTGCACTCACCGAAGGTCGTGCGCCGCGTCGAGGACGATCAGCTCGACGCCGAGATGATGGACCTGCACTCCACGCCGACCTTCTTCATCGGCGACCGCCGGCACAAAGGCCCCTACGACTCGGCCACCCTCATCCGCGCGCTCGAGGCGCAGGGCGCGCAGGGGGCGCAGGGCGCGCAGGGGGCGCAGGGGGCGCAGGACGCGCCGGCGCCCGGCGCGACCGCCGAACCCCCGCGCTGACGCCCCTCGACGACCTGATCCGCGACCGTCCGGTCGACCGCGCCCGCGTGGAGTCGCACAAGAAGCGGATGCCGGACGAGATCCGCGCGTATCGAACTGGGCGACGGGTGCATCCAGATCGCGTGGAGCGCGGGGCGTTTCGTGCCGGTGCCTGCCTCCAATCCAACGGTGAGATCTGCGGCGGTGGGGTGCACGCTCGGCGCGGGTGGGATCAGCCGAACGCGAGCAGGCCGAGCAGGCGCTCGGTCTCTCGCGCGACGGCCTCGCGCCCGGGAGCGACGTACTTCCGCGGATCGACGTGGCCCTGTTCGAGCGCCGTGCCTACGGCGTCCGTGAAGAGCACGTTGAGGTGGGTTGAGACGTTGATCTTCGCCATCCCGGCCTCGACCGCGGCACGCAGCTGCTCGTCGGGCAGGCCGGAAGAGCCGTGCAGCACGAGTGGGACCCTGGTCGCCGCCGCGATGCGGGCAATGAGATCCGAGTCGACGGCCGCTTCGCGAGTCGTCATCGCGTGCGACGTGCCGACCGCGACCGCGAGCCAGTCGACTCCGGTGGCGGCCACGAACGCTCGGGCGTCGCCCGGGTCGGTGCGGACGCCCGGGGCGTGCACGCCGTCCTTCCCGCCGACCTCGCCGAGCTCCGCCTCCACGAGCACACCGCGCTCGTGACAGAAGGCGGCGACCTCGGCCGTCAGCCTGACGTTCTCGGCGTACGGGAGGGTCGAGGCGTCGAACATGACGCTGTCGAAGCCGAGTCCGACCGCTTCGTGAACGAGCTCGACGTCGTCGGCGTGGTCGAGGTGGACGAGTGCGGGCACCGACAGCGATCGGGCGATGCTGAGCGTCGCCAGCGCGATGGGGGCGAGCCCGCCGTGGTAGGCGACGCAGTTCTGGCTGATCTGGAAGACGACGGGGCGCCGGGACCGCTCGGCACCTTCGGCGATCGCTTCGGCGTGCTCGAGGAGCACGACGTTGAAGGCGCCGACCCCGGTGCGCCTGTCGCGCGCTCCTGAGACGAGGTCGAGCGTGGTCTGCGTGTTCACGAAGGGCTCCGTTCGGGTCCGGCCGGAAGAGGAGAGGAATCGGCGGCAAGCCCGATGCGCGTGCCGAGCTCGGGCAGGAGTGCGGGATCGAGCTCACCGGCGACGGCGCTGAGGACGGCCGCGGCGCCGCATACCGCAGCCCACCGGAGGGCGATGATGGGGTCGCGGCCGTCCGCGAGTGCCGCGACGAGACCCGCGGTCGCGGCGTCACCGGCACCCGTGGGGTTTCCGTGGACGCCGGGCACGGCGATCTGTTCGTGGACGGTGCCGTCGGCGAGCCGCATCGCGGCGCCTCGCGAGCCGCGCGACACCACGACGTCCGATCCGTGCCGGCCGAGTTGCGCGAGCGCCTCGTGGGTGTCGGTCCCGCCCACGGCGTCGCGCATCTCCTGCTCGTTCGCCTTCACGATCGCGGCGCCGGCTGCGGCGGCGGCCAGCAGCGGTGGCCCGCTCGTATCGACGACGACGCGGGCGCCGCGCGACCGTGCGGCCAGGATGAGCGCCCCGACGTCGGTCGCCGCGATCCCGGGCGGGAACGACCCCGCCACGACGACCCAGTCGCCCGGGCCCGCGTTCCGGCTCACCGTCTCGCAGAGCCCGGCCCACTCCCGCGCGGTCACGCGCGGACCGGGCTCGGCGAAGAGGGTCGGGTGTGCGATGCCGTCGACGATCGCGACCGTCGTGCGCGTCTCGCCCGCGATGCGACAGGGGGCGACCGGGATCCCGTCGGCTGCGAGGGTGCGTGCGATCCAGTCGCCGGCGTCGCCGCCGAGCGGCTGCAGCGAGGTCGCGTCGCGTCCGAGCGTGCGCAGCACGCGGGCGACGTTGAGCCCCTTGCCGCCGGGCCGGCGGCGCACGTCGGCGACGCGCACGGTCTCGCCCAGGGTCTGCCGGCCGACGGTGTACGTGATGTCGATCGCCGGGTTCGGCGTGACCGTCAGGATGCGAGGCCCGGTCTGCCGTGCCGGGACGTTCACGACGGATGCTTCGCGATGAGCGCTGCGCCGAGCGCCGCCGCACGATCGCCGAGCTGCGCGGGAACGACGTTCGGGCGATGCAGCGGTCCAAGCCGCTCGTCGAGCGCTCGCACGAGGGGAGTGAAGAGTATCGCGCCGGCCAGTGCGAGGCCGCCGCCGATGACGATCGTCGTCGGCGCGATGGTCGCGGTCATTCCCGCGAGTGCGTCGGCGAGCACGTCGACGGTGTCGTTCCAGACGGCGGTCGCTGCGGCGTCCCCGTCGCGGACGCGCCGAACCACGGCCTCCGCGTCGGCGAGGGCCGCGCGGCGTGCGGTGCCGGCGGCGGAGGCGACCTCCTCGACACGCCGGCCGGCGAAGCGAACGTCGGAGACGCGGACCTGGCCGATCTCTCCGGCCCAGCCGCCGGCTACCAGCGGAACCCCGTCGATCAGGATCGCCGCGGCGATCCCGGTACCGATCGGGACGAAGGCGATGGTGCCCGTCGCATCGGCGGCCGCGCCCCACCGCGCTTCGGCGAGGCCGCCCGCGCGCACGTCGTGACCGAATCCGATCGGGCGTCCGAGGCGGTCCTCGAGCATGGCGGCCATCGGGAGGTCGCGCCAGCCCAGGTTCGCCGAATGCACCGCCATGCCGCGCGTCTCGTCGACGATTCCGGGCACGACGACCCCGACGGGCAGCAAGCCGTCGTCGTCGGGAACGTCGGCGAGAATGCGGGCTACCGCGTCGACGACCCCGTCGCCCAGCACATCCGGCGATGGGGTCTCCCGCCGCACCAGCTCGAGCACCCGGCCGTGTGCGTCGGCGAGCACGGCCTTGATGCTCGTGCCTCCGACATCGACTCCGATGGCCCGCGAGACGCTCACGCCAGGATCACGGACCGGGTGAGTGCGCGCGGACGGTCGGGGTCGAGTCGCTTGGACTTCGCGAGGGCGACGGCGAAGCGCTGGGCGACGACGAGTGCGGCGAGCGGGTCGAGCTCGTGCTGGACGAATGTCGCACCCGTGGCGGCGACCTCGTCGACGAGCCCGTCGGGGGTGCCGCCGATGCTCCACACGAGACGGCCGGGCTGGGCGATGGCGATGGGACCGTGCCGGTAATCCATGGCCGGATACGACTCCGCCCAGAACTGTGCCGCCTCGCGCGTCTTGAGCGCCGCCTCGTATGTGAGGCCGACGGCCCACCCGGTGGCGACGAACGTGCACTGGTCGACCGCGAGCAGGTGGTCGATGTCGATCGTGAGCGCCGTCTGCGCGTCTGCGATGGCGGCGCCGAGGTCTTCGCCGTAGTGACTGCGGAACAGCGCGAGCACGCTCGTGGCGAATCGGGTCTGCACGACCGACTGCTCGTCCGCGAACGCCAACTCGATCGTGTGCCGGGCGTGAGCGGCCGCGGGCGACTGGCCGACCGCGGTGATGAGCGTGGACGGCTCGTCGGTGCCGCGGAGGAGATCGATGATCTCGGTGGTCGTGCCCGATCGCGAGATCGCGATCACCCGGTCGTACCGGCGTCCGGCGGGGAACTCGCTGGTCGCGAACGCATCGGACTCGCCGAGGCCGAGGGCCTCACGGCGCGCGGCGGCGGACATCGCGACGAACCAGCTCGTGCCCGAGCCGACGAAGGCGACGCGCTCACCGGGGTTCGGCAGCGCGTCGGTCACCGAGGGAGCCAGCTGGGCGGCCTGGGACCAGGTCTGCGGCTGCGACGCGATCTCGTCATCGACGAAAGTACTGCTCATGCTTCTGCTTCCTGAGAGGATGTAGATCAATTGTGATTGTTTAAAGTGCATTTGATCAGAATCGCTCACCGGCGTCAAGCGCCAGGTCGAGGCCGGGTGACTCGCGGCCCGAGCCCGCTGTGGGACGATGAGCGACTAGGAGGGCCCATGCATCAGCAGCAGCGCTTGAATCTCGTGCTCGAGATGATCAGCGAGCGCGGCAACGTCTCGATCACCGATGTGAGCGAGCAGCTGCACGTGTCGACCGCGACCGCTCGCCGCGATCTGAACACACTTGCCGAGCAGCGCCTCGTGACCCGTACGCACGGGGGTGCGTCCGCACTCGGCTCGGGCTACGAGCTGCCGCTGCAGTACAAGATCGCGCGGCAGGCGGATGCGAAGCTCGCCATCGCCCGCGCGGTCGAGGAGCTGGTGCCGCACGGTGCGACGATCGGGATGAACGGCGGCACGACGGTGACCGAGGTGGCGCGTGCACTCGGCCGCAGCGAGCGTCTGCAGTCAGTCGGCGGCGAGCCGGGCGTCACCATCGTGACGAACGCGCTGAACATCGCGTTCGAGTCATCCGTGCGCGAGAACATCAAGATCGTGGTGACCGGAGGCGTTCCGCGCCGGCAGTCGTACGAGCTCATCGGGCCGCTCGTGGGGCGGTCGCTGCACGACTTCAGCCTCGACGTCGCCGTGCTCGGCGTCGACGGGTTGAGCGCCGAGTTCGGCGCGACCACGTTGCATGAGGGCGAGGCCGATGCGAGCCGCCACATCGCCGCCGTCGCTCGCCGGGTGATCGTCGCGGCGGACTCGACGAAGCTCGGTCGCAGCACGTTCGCGCGGATCTGTGCGCTCGACGAGGTGAACGCCCTCGTGACGGACGAACCGCTCTCGCCGCGGATGGAGGCGCAGTTCGCCAAGGCCAACATCGAGGTCGTCGTCGCAACCGCGCCGCGCTGACGCCGACGTGCGCGGCCGCTGATCCTCGCCGTGAGCTCGGCGGGTGTTTCGCGCACGTAAAAGATCGACGTTCGACTGGATGCCCGCCCGCACCTCGTCCTAGTGTTTGCGCATGCTCGATTTATGCCGAGAGATGACAAATTCGATCACGGCGTGCATGATGGGTTGCATGCACAGCGAAGTGAGGCGTCCGTGACGCACCCATCGTCCGCTCGCGGCGCCGAGGGGCCGCGTATCGCGGTCGTCGGCGTCGGGGCGCGCAGTGTGATCGCGCACCATGCGCCGGTCGTCTTCGACGGCGCCCGGATCGTCGCCGCGGTCGATCCGGCCCGGCAGGGGCGCGCGCGGGCCGCCGCCCTGTTCCCGGGCGTTCCCGTCTTCGACGACGTCGCGGAGCTCCTCGCCGCCGAGGCGGTCGACGCCGCCATCGTGACCTCGCCCGACGACACCCATGCGGACCTCGCCGTCCACCTGCTGGGTGCGGGCGTCGCGGTCTACCTCGAGAAGCCGCTCGCGACCACGCTCGCCGACGCCGATCGTGTGCTCACCGCCGCCGCAGAGGCCGGGGGGATCCTCTATGTGGGCCACAACTTCCGGCACGCCGGCGTCGTCCGCCGGATGAAGGAGATCATCGACCGGGGCGACATCGGCGCGGTGAAGACCGTGTGGGTGCGCCACTTCGTGGGCAACGGCGGCGACTACTACTTCAAGGACTGGCACGCCGACCGGTCGCGCACCAACACGCTCCTGCTCCAGAAGGCCAGCCACGACCTCGACGTCGTCCATCACCTCAGCGGTGCCTTCACCCGGCGGGTGGTCGGAATGGGCGACCTGATGGTCTACGGCGACGTGACCGATCGCCGCGAGCGTCCGGATGAGACGATGCCCGACTGGTTCTCGTTCGACAACTGGCCGGCGTCCGCGGCGACGGGCCTGAACCCCACCGTCGACGTCGAGGATGTCTCGATGATGCTCATGACCCTCGACAACGGCGTGCTCGCGAGCTACGAGCAATGCCATTTCACCCCCGACTACTGGCGCAACTACACCGTGATCGGCACGGAGGGACGCCTGGAGAACTTCGGCGACACCGCCGGGGGCGTCGTCAAGGTGTGGAATCGTCGTCGCGAATGGGCGGCAGCCGGTGACGAGGAGCACCCGATCGAGGGTGTGGCGAGCGGCCACGCGGACGCCGACGCCGAGACGATGCGTGAGTTCCTCTCCCACGCCCTTAATGGCACCCCCACCGTCGTATCGCCCCTCGCCGCGCGCGCCGCCGTCGCCGCAGGTGCGCTCGCGGCCGACTCGATCCGCAACGGGTCGATCCCCCTCGAGGTCCCGCCGTTGCCTCCCCATGTCGTGCACTACTTCACCTCGCAGCACCCCCACACGCACCACACGTCTGAAAGGAACCTCCGATGACCCACACCCGACGGGGCGCCCGTGCGCTCGGCACGGCAGCCCTGGCCAGCGCCGTCGCGCTCGCCCTCACCGCCTGCGGCGGCAACTCCGGCTCGGAGGGGTCGGGGGAGTACGCCGCACCCGCCGAGGATCTGACCGCGACGATCACCTACGGACTTTGGGACCAGTCCCAGGTCGCGGCGATCGAGGACAGCATCGCCGGATTCAACGAGATGTATCCGAACATCACGGTGAACCTCAGCGTCACGCCGTTCAGCGAGTACTGGACCAAGCTGCAGACGCAGGCGTCGAGCGACACCCTCCCCGACCTGTTCTGGATGAACGGGCCGAACATCCAGCTGTACGCGCTGAACGGCAAGCTCGAGCCCATCACCGGAGCGGTCGACGCCGGCGACATCGACCCGGCGAACTACCCCGAGTCGCTGGTCGACCTCTACACGGTGGACGACGTGGCCTATGGCGTACCCAAGGACATGGACACCATCGGCGTCTGGGTCAACCGGGAGCTCTTCGATCGGGCCGGCGTCGAGGTGCCCGCCGACGACTGGACGTGGGACGACTTCCAGGCCACCGCCGCCGAGATCTCCACCGCGCTCGCCGCCGAGGGATCGTACGGCGCCGCCGGCGGCATGGACGGACAGACGACCTACTACAACACGATCTTCCAGGCCGGCGGCAGCGTCATCGAAGGGCAGAGCTCGGGGTACGCGAGTCCCGAGGCGCAGGAGGGCATCCAGTTCTGGACCGACCTGATCGCCTCGGGTGGATCGCCCACGATCGCCCAGCTCACCGACACCTCAGCCGACCAGTGGTACACCTCGGGCAAACTCGCGATGTACTGGGGCGGCAGCTGGTTCCGCTCGGCGCTCACGGACGTGCCGTTCGTCGACAGCGTGGATGTCCTTCCGCTTCCTCGCGGGACGGAGCAGGCGACGGTCATCCACGGCGTGTCCAACGTGGTCGCCGCCGCCTCGGGTGAGAAGCAGGCGGCACAGGCGCTGCAGGTGTACCTCGCGAGCGAGGAAGCGCAGCAGGCGCAGGGCGACTTCGGCTCGGTCATTCCCGCGTTCGCGGGGACCCAGAACTCCTTCGGCGAGTCCCTCCCGCAGGCGAACCTGCGGGTGTTCCTCGACGCGGTCGACTACTCGCGTCCGCTCCCGGTGAGCGCGAACTCCGCGGCCTGGAACGCGCTCGAGGCCGAACTGCTCCCGCAGGCCTTCTCGGGCGAGCGTCCCGTCGCGGACGTGACGGCCGAACTGGCCGAGAAGATGGACGAAGCGCTCGCGAAGGAAACGAATTGACCGTAGCCGAGCGCGCCACGGTCGCTCCCGTCGCTCCCTCACGGAGCGGCGGGGGCGGCCGTCGTGTCCCCGACCGCCGACGTCGGGGACACGACGGCTGGTGGGCGCTGGTGTTCGTCGGCCCGCTCGTGCTCGGGATCGGCGTCTTCTACATCTTCCCCATCATCCAGACGGCGGGGTTCTCGTTCACGAGTTTCGGCGTGTTCGGCGACGCGACATTCGCGGGTCTCGAGAACTTCACCCGGCTCTTCACCGCGGAGGGCTTCTACCTCTCGCTCGGCAACACGCTCTTCTACACCGCCATCGTCCTGCTGGGCATCCCCATCGCCGTGCTCCTCGCGAGCCTGCTCAACCTCCCCGGGCTCCGATTCGCTTCGGTCTACCGAGTACTCTTCTTCCTGCCCTACGTCGCGATGCCGACCGCGATCGCATTCGTCTGGCGCATCATCTTCAACGGTGACTTCGGCATCCTGAACTACCTGCTCTCATGGGTGGGGATCGACGGCCCGTACTGGATCAGCACGCCGGGCTTCGCGATCTTCGCGGTCGCGATCGTCGGCCTGTGGAGCTCGCTGGGCTTCTCGATGATCGTGCTCGCCGCGGGGCTCAAGACCATCCCGCCCGAGCTGTACGAGGCCGCCTCGCTCGACGGAGCGAGCCGCTGGCGTCAGTTCCGGTCGATCACCGTGCCGCTGCTGTCGCCGAGCATCTTCTTCGTCACGATCATCACCGTGATCGCGAGCTTCCAGCTGTTCGACCTGCTGTACGCGATCCTCGGCACCACGGCGACCAACTCGACGCTGCCCCGCAGCATGTCCCTCGTCTACTACTTCTACCAGGCGGGCTTCGTCAACAACGAGAAGGGATACGCCGCGGCCATCGCGATGATCATCTTCGTGGTCATCGGCCTCGTCACGTTCCTGCAGTTCCGACTCCAGCGGAGATGGGTCCACAATGGCTGACACAGCGACCCGGACCCTCGTCGTCGCCCCGTCGCGTCGCCGCGGGGATGCGCCGCAGTCCGCTCGCGCGGGCGCGCGTCGACTGGCCGGGCAGAGGTACGTCGGAGCACACGTGGTGCTCATCTTCGGTTCCGTCCTCATGGCGTTCCCGTTCGTCTGGCAGGTCATCATGTCGCTGTCGACGAACGAACAGGTCCAGAGCGTCACGCCCGTGTTCTGGCCGGGGGAGCTGCAGTGGGCGAACTACGCGAAGGTGTTCGAGCGCCTGCCGTTCTTCGAGCAGTTCGGCACGTCCGTGCTCATCACGACGATCCGCACGGTGGCGCAGCTCGTGCTGTGCACGATGGCGGGCTACGCCTTCGCGCGCCTGAAGTTCCGCGGGCGGGGCATCCTGCTCGGCGTCGTGCTGTCCATCCTGATGGTGCCCTCGCAGGTGTACCTGCTGTCGCAGTATCAGATCATCCAGAACCTCGGACTCCTGAACTCGATCGGCGGGCTGGTGCTGCCGGGACTCTTCAGCGCCTTCGGCACCTTCCTGATGCGCACGGCATTCCTCGCGATGCCGGATGAGCTCGAGGAGGCGGCCCGGCTCGACGGAGCGAACACCTTCCAGATCTTCTGGCGGGTCATGCTTCCGCTGGCCACGCCGAGCATGAGTGTGCTGGCGATCACGACCGTCCTGTGGTCGTGGAACGAGCTGCTCTGGCCGCTCGTGGTCACGAGCTACACCTCCGACATGCCGCTGTCGGCCGGACTCGCGACGTTGCTGAGCGACCGCACCACGGACTATCCCGTGGCGATGGCCGCCAGCCTGCTCGCCATGGCACCGGTGCTGATCGCGTTCATCATCCTCCAGCGACGGGTGATCGACGGGCTCGCGTCCTCCGGGCTCAAGTGAGCGGAGGGCGCGGGTCCATCGCGACGGGCGGATGCGGCGCGCCTCCGGTGGCCTCGGCCGCGTGCCGGACGCCTTGTGCGAAGCGCTCGACGCCGGCGGTCATCGGATGCCTCGCCCGCTCGTCGAGTGCGGCGTCGAGGTCGAGCGCAGCCCTGATGAGACCGAGCACGACAGCGGGGCGGATGCCGAAGCATCCGCCCCTCTGATCGGGTGCCCGCCGAAGCGGGCGCCGCACTGATCCGACTCAGTCGACCGGGACGATGAGTCCGTTCCAGGTCTCGAGGATGTAGTCCTTGGTGCGCTGATCCGTGAGCAGCTCGACGAGCGCCGCGATGCGGGGGTCGTCCTCGAGCTCGGGCGTCGTCGCGAGGATGTTGTAGTAGTTGCTGTCGGTGCCCTCGATGAGGATCGCCTGGTCCTCGCTGAGGCCGGCCGGGATCGCGAAGGCGGCCGTGACGAACACCGCGTCGTTGTCGGGCAGCGCGAGCGCGAGGCTCGCGTTCTCGATCTCGGTGAACTGCAGGTTCAGCGGGTTGTCGGTGATGCCGTCGAGGTTGGTCGCGCCGTCCTCGATCTCGATGATGCCCTCCGACGCGAGCAGGCCGAGCGCGCGGCCCTCGTTCGTCGGGTCGTTCGGGATCGCGACGGTGTCGCCCTCGGCGAGGTCGTCGAGGCTCGTGAGCTCCTCGCTGTAGAACGCGGCGGCGGGCAGGTAGATCTCGCCGGCCGACACGAGCTCGCCACCGGCCTGCTCGTTGTACGTCTCGAGGAAGGTCGTGTTCTGGAACAGGTTCGCGTCGGTCGAGCCGTCGGTGAGCGCCGGGTTCGGCGTGTTGTAGTCGGTGAACTCGACGTACTCGATCTCGAGGCCGGCCTCCTCGGCCAGGTTGTCGTTCACCCACTTCAGCAGGTCGCCGGCGGGCGTCGGCAGCGCGCCGACCTTGATGGTGCCGAGGCTGTCGGACGAGCCTTCGGTCGCCGGCTCGTCGGACGCGCCCGAGCAGGCGGCGAGGCCGACGGTGAGGGCGGCGACGGCGGCGACGGCGAGGCCGCGTCGCGCGAAGGTGCGGGTGAGCTGCATGGTGACTCCTCTGGATGGGTGCGGTGCGTAGGGTGCGGTTCGGGTCGAGACGGATGCCTCGGTGCCGGCGTCTGGTGCGGCGCCGGCGGATGCCTCAGGCGGTGCGTTCGGCCTCGTCGATCTCGAGTGCCAGCCGGCGGTCGCGGCCGCTCGTGTGGTCGAGTCGGCGCGCGAGCAGGTTCGCGGCCGCCTGCACCACCTGGACGATGGCGAACAGGACGACGATCACCGCCGCGATGTGGATCCAGCTGTACCGCTGGAACCCGTAGGTCAGCGCGACGTTGCCGAGGCCGCCGCCGCCGACGACGCCCACCATCGCGGAGAAATTGATGATCGAGGTGATGGTCGTCGCGGTGCCGAGCACGATCGACGGGGCCGCCTGGGGCAGGATCACCCGCCGGATGAGCAGCCACCGCGACGCGCCGAGCGACTCGGCCGCCTCGAAGAGCCCGCCGTCGACCTCCTTGATCGCGATCTCGACGACGCGTGCGAAGAACGGGATCGCGATGATCGTGAGCGGCACGATCGCGGGCCCCGTGCCGATGAACGAGCCGATCAGCCACCTCGTCACGGGGATGAGCGCGATCATGAGCACGATGAACGGCACCGAGCGGCCGAGGTTCACGATGAACCCGAGCACGCGGTTGATCGTCACGCCCAGTGCGCGCGAGCCGAAGGGCGCCTCGAGGAACCGGCCGCGCTCGGTGCCGACGAGGACGATGCCGAGCGGCAGTCCGATGAGCACGGTGAACAGCAGCGCGACGCCCGTCATCCACAGGGTCTCGAGCGTGCCCTTCAGCATGACCTCGGCGAGGTCGGACCAGAAGGTGGGGGAGTTGACGTCGATCACGGCGCGCTCACCACGTCCACGCTCACGCCGCGCGCGCTGAGGAAGCGCTCGGCGCGGTCGACGTCGTCGGTGCCGCCGGGGATCGCGAGGCGCGTGCGCCCGGCCTGCTCGCCGGCGATCGTCGTGATCGTCGCACCGAGGATCGAGACGTCGAGCTCGAGGTCGCGGGCGAGCATGGCGATCGTCGGCCGCTCCGCCTCGCCGCCCGCGAACGTGAGGTCGAGCACGCCGTACCCGGGCAGTTCGGGCACCTCGCCGAGCGGGAACAGGTCGTGCGCGAGCCGGCTCCCGGGCGTGCGCACGAGGTCGAGCAGCGGACCCTGCTCGATGACGCGCCCATGCTCGAGCAGCGCGGCGCTGTCGCAGATCTGCTTCACGACGTCCATCTCGTGCGTGATGAGGAGCACGGTGAGTCCGAGCTCGGTCGAGAGCTGCCGGATGAGCGCGAGGATCTGGCGCGTCGTGTCGGGGTCGAGCGCGCTAGTCGCCTCGTCGGAGAGCAGCACGTCGGGCTTGGACGCGAGGGCGCGGGCGATGCCCACGCGCTGCCGCTGTCCGCCTGACAGCTCGGCGGGGAACGCCTCAGCGCGGTGCGCGAGTCCCACGAGATCGAGCATCTCGAGGGCGACCGCGCGTTTCGCGGAGCGGGTCGTGCGACCGGATGCCTCGAGTGCGAACTCGACGTTCTGCGACACCGTGCGGTTGGCGACGAGGTTGAAGTGCTGGAACACCATGCCGATGCGGTGGCGGGACTCGCGCAGGGCGCGGCCCTCGAGCGCGCTGATCTCGACGCCGTCGACGGTGACCGTGCCGCGGTCGGGCCGCTCGAGCGCGTTGACGGTGCGCAGCAGCGTCGACTTCCCTGCGCCGGACTGGCCGACGACGCCGAAGATCTGGCCGCGGGCGACCTCGATCGACACGTCGTCCAGCGCACGCACGCTGCCGTACGTGCGCGTGACACGGTCGATGGTGATCATGGAGCCTCCGGGGGCGGGCGGTGGGACGGCGCGCTCCCTTGCGGCTTCGTTCTATTCGACCCGATGGTGACGCGGACGTGTCGCCATGTGACGAATCATGACTCGGCGGGCGTGACGAATCATGACGGCGGCGCGGGCGCGGGCGGCGCGGCGCGCGGGGCGCGCGGCGCGCCTCCGGTGGCCTCGGCCGCGTGCCGGACGGCTCGCGCGAAACGTTGGACGTCGGCGGTCATCGGATGCCTCGCCCGCTCGTCGAGTGCGGCGTCGAGGTCGAGCGCGGCCCTGATGAGCGCGAGATGGGTGAACGCCTGCGGGAAGTTGCCGAGCTGGAGGCCGTTCGGGTTGATCTCCTCGGCGTACAGGCCGACGTGGTTGCCGTACGTCAGCATCTTCTCGAACGCGTACTCGGCCTCGTTGAGGCGGCCGGCATCCGTGAGTGCCATCACATAGAAGAAGGTGCACAGCGAGAACGTGCCCTCCTCGCCCGGGAGCCCGTCGGGCGACGCCGACGGGTTGTAACGGTACACGAGGCTGTCGGTCACGAGCTCCTCGGCGATCGCCTCGAGCGTCGAGACCCACATGGGGTCGTGCGGCGAGATCATGCCGACCAGCGGCATGAGCAGCGTGATCGCGTCGACGACCTCGGTGTCGGGGTGCTGCGTGAACGCCCGGCGCTTCGGGTTCCAGCACTGCGTGAACACCTGCTCGTAGATGGCGTCGCGGGTTTCCATCCATCGCTCGAGCGGCGCGGGCCGGCCGCGCTCGCGCGCCATGCGGATCGCCCGGTCGAACGCGACCCAGCACATGATGCGGCCGTAGGTGAACGCCTTGCGGCCCCCTCGGGTCTCCCAGACGCCTTCGTCCGGCTGATCCCAGTGATCGGCGAGCCAGTCGAGGATGCCGAGCAGCTGGGTCCAGCCCGGGTGGCCGAGCGGCACCACGTGGTCGACGATGGCGATCGCATCCATTGCCTCGCCGTAGATGTCGAGCTGCAACTGATCTGCGGCGCCGTTGCCGACGTGCACCGGGCGGGACCCCGCGTATCCTTCGAAGTCGTCGAGCGTGAGCTCCTCGAGGTCGGACGACCCGTCGATGCGGTACATGATCTTCAGCGGCCCGGAGGCGTCGCCGGCCTGTTCGACGACCCGGTCGCCGATCCACCGCGTGAAGGCGACGGCCTCCTCGACGTACCCCAGCGCGAGCAGCGAGTAGACCGAGAACGACGAGTCGCGGATCCACGTGAACCGGTAGTCCCAGTTGCGCACGCCGCCGAGCTGCTCGGGGAGCGCGGCGGTCGGTGCCGCGACGAGCGCGCCGCTCGGCGCATACTGCAGGAGCTTCAGCACCATGGCCGACCGCTCGACGGCCTCGCGCCAGCGCCCGCGGTACGTGCCGCGGGCCAGCCACTCCCGCCAGAACGCGACCGTCTCGGCGAACCTCGCCGAACCCTCGCGCTCGTCGAGCTCACGCGGGGCGCCGGCCGGCTCCGTCTCGAACGCGAACCGCCGGATCTCGCCGGCGGACATGGTGATGGTCTCGTCGACGTCGTCGCCGTCGAGGGTGTCGGGTCGGAGCCCGTGCAGGGCGGCGTGCATGTCGCCGGCCTCGAACCGCACGCCGTGCCCGGTGAGCGTCGCGGTGTGCGGTCGGCGGCCGTAGTCGAACCGTGGGCGGCACTCGACCCGGAAGGTCAGCTGGCCGCGCACGACGCGGATGCCCCGCGCGATCACCCGATTCGGTGTCGCGACGGTGGGGTCGTCGGCGACGGGCATGAAGTCGATCACCTCGCCGACGCCGTCGGTGCTCATGAACCGGGTGATGAGCACGGCCGTGTCGGGGAAGTACATCTGCTTCACACGCAGGTCGTCGCCGACGGCACGGACGCGGAAGTACCCGCCTTTCTCGCGGTCCAGGAGCGACGCGAAGATCGAGGGTGAGTCGAAGCGCGGGGCGCAGAACCAGTCGATCGTGGCATCGGTGGAGACGAGGGCGATCGACTGCAGATCGCCGATCATGCCGTGGTCGGCGATCTCGGGGAAGTCCTCCATGGTGCGTGCCTTTCGTCGCTGCAGCGTCCCCGCCGCGGGTTCATTTCGTGGTCACACCGACCTTCCGCGGCAGGAAGACGGCGGCGATGAGGCCGATCACGCTGATCGCGGCGAGCCAGACCATGGCGTCGCCGTACGCGCGTGCGCCGTCGGCGATGTTGGCGACGAGGATGGTGCCCGCGATCGCCATGCCGAGCGAGGAGCCGAGATTGGAGACGCTCCGTGACAGGCCGGAGATCTCGCCCTGGAGTCGCTCGGGGAACGCCGACTGCACGACGTTGACCGACGGCGTCAGCATCAAGCCGATGCCGGAGCCGAGAAGGAACAGCCCAGGGGCGAACGACCACGCCGACGTGCTGACGGTGGCGAGCCAGAGCAGCACACCCACGCCCGCGACGGTGATGAGGAATCCCGCGAGGATGAGTGTGCGTTGCGCGAACGAGCGCGCCAGCCGCCCTGCGGCCACCGAGGTCAGGAGCAGGCCGACCGTCGCCGCGGTGAAGATCACCCCGGTCTCGATCGCGTTGTAGCCGCGTACCACCTGCAGATAGGCGGACACCACGAACGAGGAGCCCATCAGCACGAGCCATTGCACGTTCTGCGTCACGAGCGCGACGTTCGACGTGCGATTGCGGAACAGCTCGAGCGAGAGCAGCGCCTCTTTGCCCCGCCGCTGCCGCCGGCCCACCCACCAGAAGAACACCGCGAGCAGCGCCGCACCGCCGACGAGCCCGATGATCATGAGCGTCAGGCTGTTGTCCGCAGCGAGGATGCCGAGCACGAGCACGATGAGCCCCGCGGCCGAGAGCACGGCGCCGACGGTGTCGAACGGTCGCTTCGGGTCCGCGGGGATGGGGTCGTCGAGGTTGCGGCTGAGCAGCAGGATCACCACGATGATGAGCGCCTGGAACACGAACGCGGCCCGCCAGCTGATGCCGGTCGCGATCAGGCCGCCGATGAGCGGGCCCGCCGCCGCGCCCACGCCGCCCATGCCGCTGATGATGCCGAACGCCAGCGCTCGGGTCGGGATGTCGGGCAGCAGGACCGTGGTGAGGATGTAGACGGGAGGGATGAGCAGGGCGGTGCCGATGCCCTCGAGAATCGAGTTGCCGACGATGAGCACCCCGAGACCCGGGGCTGCCGCGCTCACGAGCGCGCCGACGCCGTAGACGGCGAGGCCGAGCATGAAGAGGCGTTTGCGGCCGAACAGGTCGGTGAGCTTGCCGGCCGGGATCATGAGTGCGGCCATGGTGAGCAGGAAGAGCGTGATGCTGACCTGGATGCCCTGGACCGTCGTGTTCAGATCACGACTCATGTCGTTGATCATCACGTTCATGTTCGAGCCGGCGAAGCTGCAGATGAACTGGGCGAGTGCGAGCGGAGCGATGACGCGGCGGAGCTGTGTGCGTGACGAGCTGGGTGCGGCTGCGGTCATGACGACCCCCGATGCCGGGACCCTCCCGACAGCACCCAACGGTAGTCCCGCAGCAGGCGCGGCGAAAGAGTGAGATCGACTCGATTTCCTGCGCAGGCGCTCGAATGGATCGTCGAAAGACCGAACGCTCGGTAGCCTTTCCGCATGCCTCGCACTCCCAGACCCTCGCCTGCGGCCCTCGCGCCGGGTTGGCCGACCACTCCGTCGAAGGATGCGGCCGGCGAGGCGGCGAGGCAGTTCGCGGTGCGTCTTCGCGAGGCGGTCGACGCGAAGGCCGATGGGAGCGTCCGAAAGGTCGCGCGCGTGGCGGGGCTCAGCCATGCCACGCTGCTCGCCATCCTGGGCGGGGCGACCTGGGCCGATCTCTACACCGTCGCGAAGCTCGAGGTCGCGCTCGGCGAGGCGCTCTGGCGCGGTCCTGTGCGCTGAGCTCCCCGAGCGGTGCCGGCTCGGCATAGAGTATCTGTCATGTCCGGTCAAGAAAGTGACCACATGGTCGATGCCCGCATCGCCGAGTTCCGGCGGAACGTCACGGCCGCGCTCGCAGGCAGGCCGATCTCAGAGGTCGCCGCGAATGCCGGTCTCCATCCAGATGAGGTGATCGAGCTCATCTCCGGCGGGCCGGCCGCCGATCTCTTCGTCCTCGCGCGCCTCGAGGCCACACTCGGCGTCGCCCTCTGGCCGCGGCCGGGTGCACCTGGGGGCAGCACCAGGTAGACGTAGTCTTCATGACTTAGTCATCTCGCCTGACGTTCGGGAGGACGCGTGAAGACCGTGAATGTGCACGAGGCGAAGACGCACTTGTCTCGCCTGATCGCCGAGACCGCCGAGGGGGACACCATCGTCATCGCCCGCGCGGGCAAGCCGGTTGCCAAGCTCAGTCCGATCGACGCGGTCGAACGACCGGTCTCGAGGATCGGGTTCATGCGTGGAGCCGGGATTGTGCCCGACGACTTCGATCGCATCGATGAAGAGGAGATCCGCGTGGCATTCGAGGGCGGCGCATGATCTTCCTGCTCGACACGCAGCTGCTGCTCTGGGCTGCGCTCGATGACCCGAGGCTGAGCCGCGAGGCGCGTCGGCTGATCGGCGACCGCGCACACGAGCTGACGTTCAGCGCGGCGAGCGTCTGGGAGGTCGGCATCAAGGCGGCGAAGGGGCGCGCGGACTACCAGATCAGCCCGCGGGTGTTCCGAAGGTCGCTCCTCGAGAACGGCTACGACGAACTGGCGATCTCGGGGCTGCATGGCATCGAGGCGGGCGCGCTGCCATCCGTGCACCGCGATCCATTCGACCGGATGCTCATCGCGCAGGCGCGTGTCGAGGGTATCCCGCTGCTCACGGCCGATGAGCGGCTCGCGGCATACGGCGAGCCCGTCATCGTCGTCTAGGGCGGGTGCCGGCCCCGAGACCCCTGGTCAGGCGGTGTCGGCCGGCGCGAGCCGGAACGTCGTCTCCACGACCGAGGGGCCCACCACGGTCTGCACGACCGAGGCCGGATGCCGCCGGTACTTCTCCTGGTACGCGGCATCGAGGGCCGCGTGCGAATCGGGCTCGGCATCGACGAACGCGACATCGCGCTCGACGCCGCCCGCGCGCACCCGGCCGGTGCGGCTCGCCTTGGCCCGCCGGAACCAGCCGTTCTCGGGACCGTACGCCGACCGCACGTACAGGTCGTCCCCGGATCGCACCACCCAGATGGTCACGTACGGGCGGAGCGAGCCGTCTGGTCGGTACGACGCGACCTGAAGTTCCTCGGCCTCGCCGATGCGCTGCAGCTCATCGTCGGTCCACGCGCTCATCACGCACCTCGCTTCTGATTCGAATGCCGGCTCATTCGAGTATGGGCCCGGCCCGCGACATCCGCCCGGGGTTGCGAGACGCGGCTCACGCCATGCCAAACTGAGGCCCGTCTGTCGTTTTTCGCGGAGGGAGCACCGGTGAGCGCTGCGGTCGACGGAGCAGAGCACCGCACGGCACCTCGCGGCCGGCGTCGCCTCCGCCTCTCGCCGCGCGCACGACGACGTCTCGGCTGGACGGCCGCCGCCATCGTGTTCGTCACGGTCGTCGTCGCGATCGTCCTGCGCTCGACGCCGTGGCCGTCGGCGATGGCGATCCGCGCGGTCTTCGAGCGCGGGGGAGCGCAGACCGTCGAGGAGATGACGCCGTACGTCCCGGACACCCCGCTCACCGAGCACCTCGACGTGCAGTACGCCGACGGCTCGGCGGGCGCCGACACCACACTCGACGTGTTCAGCCCGGGCGCGGGCACCGAGGCCCTGCCCACCGTCGTCTGGGTGCACGGCGGCGCGTGGATCTCGGGCTCGAAGGAGAACGTCGACCCCTACCTGCGCATCCTCGCCAACGAGGGCTTCACCACGGTCGGGCTGAACTACACGGTCGGCCCCGAGGCGACCTATCCGACGGCCGTGACCCAGCTCAACCAGGCGCTCGGATATCTGACGGCGAACGCGGCCGAGCTCGGCATCGACCCCGATCGCATCGTGCTCGCGGGCGATTCCGCCGGATCGCAGCTCGCGAGCCAGCTCGCGGTGCTCATCACGAACCCCGACTACGAGACGCTCGTCGGCATCGAGGCGGCGATCGCACCCGATCAGCTCGCGGGCATCGTGCTGAACTGCGGCGTCTACGACCTGCAGGGCATGGCCGACCTCGGCGGGCTCGCCGGCTGGGGCTTCAAGACCGCGCTGTGGGCGTACACCGGCGAGCAGGACTGGTCCAACACGGCGCAGTCGACCCTCATGTCGAGCATGGAGCACGTCACCTCGGACTTCCCGGCGACGTTCATCACGGGCGGCAACGGCGACGGCCTCACCTGGCTGCAGTCGGTGCCGATGCACCGCGCACTGCAGGCCGCCGGCGTCGACGTGACCGCGCTGTTCTGGGCGGAGGGTCACGAACCGGCGCTGCCGCACGAGTACCAGTTCCACCTCGCGCAGTTCGAGGAGGCGCACACGGCGCTCGCCGAGACGGTCGCGTTCCTGCAGCGGGTCACCGCCGGCTGAGGGCGCTCCACGGCGCATCCTTCGGTCACGGATGTCCCGGGCGCCAGTCCGTACCCGGTCAGCCGCCGAACCCGAAGAGTCCCAGCTGGGTCGCCGCGTCGCGGGCGAGGAGGAAGCCCACGATGCCCACGATCCACGCGGTGTTCTCCGCGGAGGTGCGTTCGAGCCATCCGGCCAGGCGTCGCAGCGGCGGCTCGACGAGTCGGCGCGCGAGGACGCGCCCCGCGAGCAGGAGCAGCGCGGGCGCGATCATGACCGCGCAGTACGCGGCGAGCACGCCGACCCAGATCTCGGCGGGGAGGCCGGCCGCCGTGATCATGCCGACCGCGCCGAGGTACGGCAGCATGGTCGCGAGCTCGACGACCCCGGCGCCGAGCGCGAGCCCGACGACGATCGCGGGTGACCCGTCGCCCATCGCGCGTTCGCGCCAGCGCACGAGGCGGCCGGGACGTCGCGGTTCGGCCGGGCTCGGGGCATCCGGCCCGCTCACGACCGTGGAGCCGTCGCTCGCCACCCGCGTCTCCGGCGCTCGCGTGCGAGCGGCCGAGGACCCGGCCGGCGGTCTCCGGCCGATGAAGAAGCTGCCCGCGAGCAGCGCCCCGCCGAGGAGGAGCTGCACCCAGCGCGCCACCGGCGTCTCCAGTGCGCCCGCGGCACCCTCGAGGATGACTCCGGCGCCCGCCGTGAGCGCGATGCCGACCGCGAAGTAGAACACGGCGATGATGCCCAGGTAGAGCAGCACCCGGCCTGCGCGCACACGCCCGGGTGCGACGAGGAAGAACAGCGGGATGAGCAGCGTGCCGATGCTCAGGCTGTCGACGAGCGCGAGCGCGGCGAGCGTGAGGCCGAGTTCGATGGTCATGCCACCAGCGTCGGCGCCGGGCGCACCCGCGCGCGTCCGGCGAACGTCGTGCCCCGCGTACATCCTTCGACCGACCGGCGCCCGCCCGTCGTGTGCTGGGATGAGAGGCATGGCGGAACACGGGGTTCGGGCGCGCGCGGTGCGCATCTACCGCGCCCACCCCGACGGGTTCGCGGCGCTCGGCACGGCGCTCGCCGGCATCGCGCTCACCCTCCTCGGGATCAACGGCCTGTGGGTCGACGCGCCCTGGACCGAGGGGATCGACCCGCTCTGGCATCTCGTGCCCATCCTGCTGGGCTCGGCGGTCATGCTGGTGAAGCGGCGGCTGCCGTTCACCGCGCTCGCCGCGGGTTCGGTGCTGTTCCTGGCCGACGGGGTGCTCGGCGGCAGCCTCGGCATGGTGCTCGTGTTCTTCGACCTGCTCTACTCGGCGGTGCTGTTCGGCGCCGCGCACCGCGTGCGCGTGCTGCTCGCGGCGATCGTGGTGGTCGTGGTGGCCGCGCTCGCCGCCCCGCTGCTCGTCGGTCAGGACCTCCGCAACGGCGTGTTCTTCGCGCTGCAGGCGTTCGTGCTGCTCGGCACGCCGTACTGGTGGGGGATGTCGGTGCGGCGCAGCCGTGAGCTCGCCGCGGTGTCGGAGGCGCGGGCGCGCGACGCCGAGCGGCTGGTCGCCCTGCAGCGCGACGAGGCGGTTCGCGAGGAGCGCGAACGGATGGCGCGGGACCTGCACGACGTCATCGCGGGCAACCTCTCGGCCATCGCGATCAATGCCGAGGCGGCGCTCGCCGGACCGCCCGGCGAGCGGGATCGGGCCGCGCTCCGCGCCGTCCGCGAGGCGGGTGTCGCGGGCCTCGACGAGATGCGCTCGATGATCCTGGTCCTGCGCACCGGGGACGACCCGCTCGTCGCTCCGCCGCGGCTCGCCGCGCTCGCCGAACTCGTCGAACGAAGTGACGGCGTGCGCGCCTCGGTGGTGGGGTCGGTACCGGTGCTGCCGACCGCGATCGATCAGGCGCTCGCGCGGGTCGTGGGGGAGAGCCTCACGAACGCTGCGCGGCACCGGCCAGGCGCCGAGGTCGAGATCCGATTCGACGAGGCATCCGATGCCGTCGAGGTCACGGTGACGTCGACCGGGGGCCGGCCACAGGCCGGGTCCCGGGGAACCGGCCACGGGATCGATCTCATGCGCGAGCGCGCCGAACGGCTGGGCGGGGTGCTCGAGGCGGGGCCGGCCGGCGAGGGTTGGCGCGTGCGCGCCCGCGTGCCGAGGAGCGCGTCGTGACCGGGCGCCCCGCGCTCGTGCGGGTGCTGATCGCCGACGATCACGCCGCGATCCGGGCGGGGCTGCGCCTGCTCCTCGACGGCGATGGCATCGAGGTCGTCGGCGAGGCCGCCGACGGCGCCGCGGCGATCCGCAACGCCCGCGCGCTGCGGCCCGATGTCGTGCTCATGGACGTGCGCATGCCGGGCACGGACGGCATCGAGGCGACGAGGGCGATCGTCGCCGAACGCCTCGCGGACGTGCTCGTGCTGACGTCGTTCGATCTCGACGACATCGTGTTCGGCGCCGTGCGCGCAGGCGCGGCCGGGTTCCTGCTGAAGTCCGCGAGCGGACCGGCGATGCGCGAGGCCGTGCTCGCCGTGGCCCGCGGCGATGGCGCGCTCGCCCCCGAGGTCACCCGCCGCCTGCTCGACCGCTTCGCCGGGGCGCCCGAACCGGCCGAATCCGCGACGGTCCCCGGTCTCGACGCGCTCACCGACCGCGAGCGAGACGTGCTCGCCGCGCTCGGCCGGGGCCGCTCGAACGCCGAGGTCGGCCGCGAGCTCGGCATCAGCGAGGCGACCGCGAAGACGCACGTCTCACGAGTCCTCGCCAAGCTCGGCGCCGCCTCTCGCATGGAGGCCGCCGTGCTCGCCCGCCGCGCGGGCCTCGCCTGACGAGCCCGGTCCTCATACCCGGCAGCGAGCATCTTATGAAAACTCGCCGTTTCACATGAAGGCGCGCGGACGACGTGCTGCGCGCGCTCGACCGGTTCGCGGCGCGGGCGGGCCGTCGCGGCTGACGAGGCATCCGCTCTGGTTCCTTGCTCAGGAAGGATGTGCCGACCGGCGGCGTGTTGCGCTGCGGCGCGCCGCAGCGCAAGCCGTTCTTCCTGAGTACGGGCGGCCGGCTGCGGGATGTGCGGGGCGAGCACGTCGGGCGAGCGGGCTCGCCGACTCAGCGCTGACGGATGCCTCGCGGCCGGCGTCGGCCGCGAGGCATCCGCTCGCTCGCTAGTGCGTCGCCGCAGGCTCGCGCTCGGCGGGTGACGCCGCGTGGTGGCGGCGCTCGAGGGCGGCGCCCTCGACGTCGACGTTCGGCATGATGCGGTCGAGCCACTTGGGGATCCACCAGGCCGAACGGCCGATCAGATGCATGACGGCCGGCATGAGCAGCATGCGCACGACGAACGCGTCGACGAGCACCCCGAAGGCGAGGCCGAAGCCGATCGACCGGATCATCGTCGACTCGGCGAAGATGAACCCGCCGAACACCGAGATCATGATGAGGCCTGCCGCGATCACGACGGACCGGCCCGCACGGAACCCGCGCGCGACCGCGAGCCGCGCGGGCGCACCGTGGACGTACGCCTCGCGCATGCCCGAGGCGAGGAAGAGCTGGTAGTCCATTGCGAGCCCGAACAGGATGCCGACGAGGATCACCGGCAGGAAGCTCAGGATCGGCCCCGTCTGGATGCCGAGCGGTTCCGCGAGCCACCCCCACTGGAAGAGCGCGACGACCGCGCCGTAGGTCGCGAACAGCGAGAGGATGAACCCGCCGGTCGCGATGAGCGGCACGAGGATGGACCGGAAGACCAGGATCATGATCAGCAGCGACAGGCCGACCACGACCGCGAGGTAGAGCGGGAGCACGTCGAGCAGATTCTCGGAGATGTCGATGTTGATCGCCGCCTGGCCCGCGACGCCGAGCGCGATGTCGCCGTCGACCGGCGGCAGGTCGCGGAGGTCGCGCACGAGCTGCTCGGTCGTCGGACTGTTCGGCCCCTCGGTCGGCACGACCTGGAACGCCGCGAGACGCTGGTCGTCGGAGACGGCGATCGGCGCGACGGCCGTGACGTGCTCCTGATCCGCGATCGTGCGCGCCACCTCGAGCTGGGCCTCGTTCACCGCGTCGTCGTCGAGCCCGTCGGGAAGCGCCGCGGTGACGAGCAGCGGGCCGGTCGCGCCGGCGCCGAACGCCGCCTCGGTCGTGGCGAACGCCTGATAGGAGGCGGACTCGTGCGGCTCCGACGAGCCGTCGGGCAGGCCCACCCGCATCGAGAGCGCGGGGATCGCGATCGTGAGGAGCGCCGCGGCCGTCGCGAGCACGGTCGCCACCGCGCGCCAGTTCGACATGGGCTTCGCGCCGGTGTCGTCGTGGTGCACCTCGCCGATGCGGGCGCGAGCGCGCCGGCCGAGCACCCGCACGCCGATCAGGCCGAGCAGCGCGGGAGTGAGGCTCACCGCGATGAGCACGGCGACGGCCACGCCGATGGCGCCGACCGTGCCCATGAGCCCGAGGAAGGGCACGCCGGTCACGTTCAGCGCGAGCAGGGCCACGATCACCGTGGTGCCCGCGAAGACCACGGCGTTGCCCGCGGTGCCGTTCGCGAGGCCGACCGATTCGCCGACGTCGGCACCCTCGAGCAGCTGCTTGCGATGGCGGTTGATGATGAACAGGGAGTAGTCGATGCCGACCGCGAGGCCGAGCATGACCCCGAGGATCGGGGTGACCGAGGCCATCTGCACGACGCCCGAGAAGGCGAGGCTGCCGAGTGCGGCGATCGCGACGCCGACGAGTGCCGTCATGATCGGCAGTGAGGCGGCGAGGACCGAGCCGAGCATGACGAGCAGCACGACCGCGGCGAAGATCACGCCGACGATCTCGCCGATCCCGAGGAGCGAGGGGACGCCCTGGGCGATGTCGGTCGAGAACGACACCTGCACGCCGTCCACCGGCTCGGACTCGAAGTGGTCGATGACGGCCTGCTTCGACTCCTCGGGGAGCTCGAGGCGCGGCTCCGTGAAGGCCACGTTCACGAGCGCGGTCGAGCCGTCCTCGGACACCACGCCGATGCCGTCGGCGAGCCCGAGCAGCTCCTCGCCGCGGGCGAGCTCGGCCTCGCCGGAGGTGAGCTCAGCACGGCTGGCATCGATCGTCGCCTGCTGCGTCTCGAGCTGGGCGAGGCCCGCGTCGAGCTGCGCCTGCTGGGCGTCGAGCGGCGCGAGCGCCGCAGCGGGCGCGCCCGCCGCCTCGGCCTGCGCGCGGGCCGCGTCGAGCTGCGCCTGTCCGGCCTCGAGCTCGGCGCGGGCGGCGTCGAGCTGCACCTGACCGTCGTCGAGTTGCGCACGCCCGTCTTCGAGCTGCTGCCGGCCGTCGACGACCTGCTGACGCTGGTCGGTGAGCTGGGCATCGGCTTCGAAGGGGTCGACGAGCGAGGCGACGTCGGGCAGGTCGGCACCGCTCGCGACCAGGTCGCTGATCGCGGAGCGCTGGTCGTCGCTCAGCGCTGAGCCGTCGTCGGTCTCGAAGACGACGGTTCCGGATGCCCCGCTGAAGTCGGGCAGGCGTTCCTGGAGCTCCTCGGTCACCTCGCCGGAGGCCGTGCCCGGGATGTCGAAGCTCGTGGCGAGCCCCTTGAACCCGATCGCGAAGCCGATGCCCGCGACGGCGAGGATGCCCACCCACGCGATGATGACCGTCCACGCGCGTCGCGCCGCGAACGTGCCGAGCCGATAGAGCAGTTCCGCCACGTCAGTCCCTCTCCGGGATCCGGGCCGCCCCGAGATCCGCGGACTAGAATACGCAACGGATCGTCTCGCTGACTGAACATAGGATGTGAGGATGGCGGAGGGACGGCGCGGAGCGGCGCGGAGCGAGGCGGCTCGGCTCGCCATCCTGCGCGCGACGGCCCATCAGTTCGCCGAACGCGGATACGACCATCTCACGATGGAGGGCATCGCGGCCGAGGCCGGTGTCGGCAAGCAGACCATCTACCGGTGGTGGCCCTCGAAGGGCGCGCTGGTCGCCGAATGCCTGCTCGAGGGCGTGCTCATGCCCGATCACTTCCTCCCGCCCGACACGGGCGACGTGCGCGCCGACCTCACCGCGTGGCTCGTCGAAGTGCTCACCTTCATCGGCGATGAGCGGAACGAGGCGTTGCTCCGCTCGCTGGTCGCCGCCGCGAGCGAGAACGCCGAGGTCGGACGGCGGCTGGACGAGAGCATCTTCTCGGGCTCCGCGCTCGTCACACGTCTCGAGGCCGCCGTCGAGGCATCCGATCTGCGTCCCGACGCGCCCATCCCCGAGATCATCGAAGCGCTCGTCGGCGCGCTCGTCTTCCGCGTCCTGACGCGGACCCCCGTGTCGCCCGGCCTCGCCGACCGGCTGGTCGAGGCCGTCGTCGGACCCGCCGCACCCTCCGGTGCCGTCGGCGAGCCGCCCGCGCCACGATAGGCGCACGGCTCGCCGGGAGCAGGAGCGGAGCCGGGGCCGGGCCTACGGACGAGTGGGTGTTCGCCACATGGTGCGAGGCTTCAGCATCGCCGCGTCACCGCGCGCCGGCGGGCATGTGCTCGTCGTACCAGTTCCTGGCGTCGCGGACCGCCCGGTCGAGATCGCGCGGGTGATAGCCGAGGTCGCGGCGGGCGGCGCTCCAGTCCGAGGCCTGCGGGGCGGACAGGTACTTCGCCATCCCAGGATCCATCGCCGGCGGGCGGCCCGTGAATCGCGCGGCGAACTGCGAGACCGCACCCAACGCCGCCAGCCCGGTGGGTGAGACGCGGGTCGGCATCCTGGCGGCACCGATCACCTCGGCGATGCGAGTGAACATGTCCACGTAGGTCCGGTTCTCGCCGGTGAGGTTGTAGCCCGCCCCGGTCCGCCCGCGCTCCGCGGCCGCGACCATGCCGTCCGCCACCGCGCGGACGTCGCAGAACGACGACGTGCCGGGCGGAGCGAACGTGAGCTTGCCGGCCTGCAGGTCTCGGACGACCCGTCCGAGTTGGAGGGTGTGGTCGTAGGGGCCGATCATGAAGCCGGGATAGACGACCACGACGTCCAGGCCACGCGCGATCCGCGCCCTGGCCTGCGCCTCTCCCTCGGCCTTCGAGTCCGCGTAGTCGTAGCCGATGCCGAAGAACGAGCGGTCGCCCGATCGCTCGGGGAGGGCGGAGCCGTCGCGGTTGTAGCCGTGCACGTCGAGCGTGCTGGTATGGATGAATCGCCCCACGCCCGCCGAGAGGCTCGCGTCCGCGAGGGCGATCGTGGCCTCCACGTTCACCTTCCGGCGCCGCGCGGCGAGCCGGTTCCACGTCGACGTGTCGCCGGCGACGTGGAAGACCCAGTCCTGGCCGTCGACGAGCGGGGGGAGCTCCGCGGGGTCGGTCAGGTCCGCGAGCTGTACGCGCAGCGGAAGATCCTCCAGATACCGCGTGGTCGAACCGGGCGCGCCGGTCGCGAGGACGTCGTGGCCGCGCTCGAGCAGGCTTCGCACGAGATTGCTGCCCAGGAATCCGGTGGCACCGGTGACGAGACAACGCATGGGTTCTTCCTTCAGATCGGTCGGGCTCAGGCGGCCCGAGATGGGGATGGCGACGCTCAGGTCCGGGGGAGGAGCTGATCCAGCTCGAGGGCGAGCGGGCGGCGGGCGGTCACGGCGCCACCGCTGTTCGTGCGTCCGCTCGCGCGTCCGCGTGGATGTAGGTGGCGAACCGTCCGGGCTCGAGGTCGTCCCAGCCCATCCGCGAGGCGAGCCGCCGGAGCTCGCGACGGAAGGCGCGCACCTCGACGTAGGTCGCGTGCCGGTCGCTGCCCACGAAGCGGATGCCTCCGGAGAGATCCGGCGTCTCGGTGGCCACGATGTGCCGCAGGCGCGCGGCGCGCGCGGGGTCGGTCCGGATGTCGCTCAGGTGCTCGGCCACGAGGTGCGCGATTCGGTCGAACAGGGTGTACGCGCTCGAGTTCACCTCGATGTAGCTGAGGCCGAAGAGCCCGGGGCGTGGGGCGAACGCGTTGAGGTACATCTTCGGTCGTCCGCCCACCCAGTCGAGGTACTCGTGCGGCAGGTAGGGGATGGACATGTCATAGCCGGTCGCGAACATGACGAGGTCGACGGCCTCGCGGGTGCCGTCGGTGAAGACGACCTCCCCGCCCTCGAACCGGCCGATCCCGGGCTTGGCGGTGATGTCGCCGTGCTGGAGGTAGTGCAGGAGCTGCGTGTTGATGAGCGGATGCGACTCGAAGAGCCGATGCTCGGGCCGGGGCAGTCCCCAGCGCCGGACGTCGCCGATGACGATGGGCGCGAACACCCGGTAGAGGAGCCGCTCCAGCCAGATCGGGAGGTGCTCGGTCGTGTCGGCGGGCTTCCCGAAGAGGTGCTTGGGCACGAAGTGGTAGCCGCGCCGGGTGCTGATGAACGCACGGCTCGCGTTCGCCGCCGCGTCGCAGGCGATGTCGGCGCCCGAGTTGCCGAGGCCCACGACGAGCACCCGTTTGCCGGCGAACTCCTCGGGCGCGACGTAGGTCACCGAGTGGCGGATCTCGCCGGCGAAGTCGCCGGGCACCTCCGGGAGCTTCGGATCCCAGGTCACGCCCGTGCAGCAGATCACCGCCGACGCCTCGAGGTCTGACGAGTCGGTGCTGACGGTCCACACCCCGGTCGTCTCATCCTGGCGGATGCCGGTGACCGCGGTGCCGAACCGGATGCGCTTTCGAAGGCCGTACGCCTCGGCGAACCCGCGCGTGTACTCGAGGATCTCCGCGCGCGACGGGTAGTCGCCGAACCGGCTCGGCATGGGCGTATCGAAGAAGCCCGACTTGTCCCGTGACGAGATGAAGTGCGCGCTCTGGTACATCGGCGTCCCCGGGTTGTCGAGATCCCAGATCCCGCCCACGTCGACGTGACGCTCCAGATGGACGTACGGGATGCCTCGGGTCAGCAGCGCACGCGCTGCGGCAAGGCCGGACGGGCCGGCGCCGACGATGACGACCGGGTGGGTCTCAGACGGCGGAACGAGAGGAATGTTCGTCGACATGGGTTCACCGCTCCTCTGACTCGGTCTGCAGCCAGACGGTGGCGTTGCCGGGCAGCTCGCCGTCGGGCGTGAGCGGAAGCGAGCTCACGAGGACGCGTCCCGGAGGCAGCGGGACGGCGGACGCGCCGAAATTGGTGATCGACGTCCAGCCGGTGCTCCGGGAGAAGGCGAGCACGTCGTCGCCGAGGTCGAGCCAGACGACCGTCTCGTCCGCCTGCAGCTCGCCGCGGATGCGGAGCGCCGCCCGGTAGAGCGAGAGCGTGGAGCCTTCGGCGCCGGTCTGCGCCTCGACCGAGAGCGATCCGAACCACTCGGGCTGCGGCAGGTGCGGCGCGTGGTTCCCGAAGCCGAAGGACACACCATGCGTCGTCCAGGGCAGCGGCACGCGGCATCCGTCTCTGGTCACGACGACCCCGTCGACGAGGTGCGCCATCGGGTCCTGCCACTGCTCGGCCGGGATGTCGGTGACCTCCGGGAGTCCGAGCTCCTCTCCCTGATAGAGGTAGGCGCTTCCGGGCAGGGCGAGCGCGAGGAGCGTCGCGGCGGTCGCGCGCTGCAGACCGACCTCCGCATCCACCGCGTCGATCCGCCGGGTGTCGGCGGCGTCCGGCAGCCCGAGCCGGGTGGCGTGGCGGACGACGTCGTGGTTGGAGAACACCCAGGTGCTCGAGCTGCCGGCGCGCGCGGCCAGATCGAGGTTGTGCTGCACGATCGCCGTCACGTCGCGCGCGCTCCAGGGTGCGGTGAGCAGATCGAAGTTGAAGGCCTGCCCGAGGCTGTCCGCGCTCGCGTAGCGAACCCTCCGATGCGGCGCCACCCACGCCTCGGCGACGGCGAACAGCGGCGGCGAGTACCTGTCGAAGACGGTGCGCCACTCGGCGTAGATGTCGTGCACCTCGTCGCGGTCGAAGAGCGGATGCTGCCCTTCGGCGAACGGATCGTCGAAGACGAGGCCCTTCAGGATGGCCAGGCCCGGTGCGATCATCTCCCAGCTCGGGAGCGGATCGCGGAGATCCTTGGCCAGGCCCATCGCGACGTCGACGCGGAAGCCGTCGACGCCACGGTCGCCCCAGAACCGCAGCGTGCGGAGGAAGTCCTCGCGGACCTCGGGATGCTTCCAGTTCCAGTCGGGCTGGTTCGGCGTGAAGAGGCCGAGGTACCACTGGCCGTCGTCCACGCGCGTCCAGGCGGAGCCGCCGAAGAGCGCCGACCAGTCGGTCGGCGGAAGCTCACCGTTCGCGCCGCGGCCCTCGCGGAAGAGGTAGCGGTCGCGGGCGGGCGAACCCCGTCCCGCGGCGAGCGCCTCCTGGAACCAGGCATGACGGTCGGAGCTGTGATTGGGGACGATGTCGACGATGATCTTGATGCCGTGGCGGTGGAGCTCGTCGACGAGCGCGTCGAAGTCCTCCAGCGTGCCGAGCGTCGGATCGACGTCGCGGTAGTCGTCCACGTCGTAGCCGCCGTCGGTCAGCGCCGAGGGATAGAAGGGGCTCAGCCAGACGGCGTCGACGCCGAGCGAGGCGAGGTACTCCACGCGCGAGCGCACGCCGCGCAGGTCGCCGATCCCGTCGCCGTTCGAGTCCGCGAAGCTGCGGGGATAGACCTGGTAGACGACGGCCTGCCGCCACCAGGTCGGGTCGTTCGCGTCTCCTCGTCGCGCGTGCTCGACGGTGGTACTCGGATTGGACGACATGCTCGCTCCGTTCGGTTCTCGACGGCGACGCGGAAGTCTGCGCCGTGAGCGACACGGTAGCACGAAAATATCCACATGGATAATTTCATGCGTCGCGCTGACTCGCGCTTCGCGACGGGGTCGAGTCACGCGCTGGTTCGATCCGCATACGATGTCGGAGGACGGGCGGGCCGCGCAGTGGGGTCCGCCGACATCGACCGGACATCGAATGAGGGACGCGTGGCCCAGCACTCCGATCGCGGCCCGTACGCGAAGAGCGCGATGCGCAAGCAGCAGATCGTCGACCGGGCGCTCGAGGTGTTCCACGAGCTCGGGGCCGACGGCACGTCGCTGCGCTCGATCGCCGATGCGCTCGGGGTGACCCACCCCGTGCTCAAGCATCACTTCGGATCGCGCGAGCAGCTGTTCCTCGAGGTGCTCAGGCAGGCGGACGCCCGTGCGCGCGAGCAACTCGCGAACGAGGAGAGCGAGAGCCCGGCCGGCTTCGCGGCGGCGATGGCCGACCTGAGCCTGCATCAGCCGGGGTTGATGGCGCTCTACAACGCGATGATCGCGCGCGCGCTCGAGCGAGACAACGCATACTCGCGCGAGTACTTCGTCGAACGCTACCGCGAGATGCGGGCGGATGTGACCGGGATCCTGCGCGCCGGCCGCGAGGCCGGGGTCGTGCGTGAGGACGTGCCGCTCGAGACCACCGCCGCGCTCGTCATCGCCGCGAGCGACGGGCTGTCGACGCAGTGGCTGCTCGATGACCGGGTGAACATGCTCGACGGTATGCGCCTGCTCGGCGAGCTCCTCCTGCCGCCCGGCGCGAGCTCGGTCGGGACGGCCTAGCGCCAGCGAAAATATCCACACGGATAATTTCTGCTAGCCTGCGGGTCAGCCGGTCGTGGATCGGCGCGCACGCCGCGCCTCGGCGTGCGGTGAAACACGCGCACGGCGCCGGGGCGCGGTCGGCGATCACGCATGGATTCATCAGGTCGGCACCGATCGTCACCGCTGCCGCGCTCATCATGTTCGCGGTGTTCGCGACGTTCGTGCCCGGCGCCGACTCGACGATCAAGCCGATCGCGCTGGCGCTCGCCGTCGGCGTCTTCGTCGACGCGTTCGTCGTCCGGATGACCTTCGTGCCGGCGGTGATGAAGCTCCTCGGCGAGCGCGCGTGGCAGATGCCGGGGTGGCTCGAGTCGCGGCTGCCGACGGGGACGTCGACGGCGAACATCTCGACCGCCACCTCGCCGAGGCCGACCCGACGTCCCCCGGCCCGGGCGATGCATCCGAGACGGTCGACGTGGCATCCGGAGCCGGCGCTGACGCCGACTCGTCCGCACCGGTGGCCGAACCGAGGCGCTGACGCCGCTCGGGCACGGCTCAGGCGTACTCGTCGATCGTGGCCACATCCTCCATCTCATCGGGCCATTCCGGTCGTGACGGTTGGAGCAGGAGCGTGCGGCGTTCGAGATCCGCGACGACCTCCGACGACGGGAACTCGTCGATCGCGTCGCCGACGGGGACGTCGAGGAGCTGACTCGCAGGCCCCAGGAGGAGATGCGCTTTGGCGATGGTGCCGCCCTCGACGAGGACCGGGATCGTCACGACGTCCGAGGTGTGGTCCTCGGCGAGCGCGCGCGCGTAGCGGAGCGTCGCCTTGCAGACGGCATCGGCGGTGATCACGGATCCGCCGGTGTAATGGAGACGTCTCATGGAGGCGATCATCCGCGCGGACATCTGGACCGCAAGGGGGTTGCGGTCGGGTGTGGGGGGACGAAAATGGCGCCATCGGACAACAGCGGTCGCGATTCCGGAGAGGGGAGCGGGCGATGGGGAAGTTCGTCTATGACGGCACGATCCGGGTCGACTTCGATGATCGGGTGCTCGCCCATCTGCAACTCGTCATCGGTTCGAAGCTGCGTCGGGGCGAGTCCTTCCACTTCACCTGGAAGGACGATGTGTCCACCGGCGATGGCCGCACCATCATCTGGGTGCACCCGGCCGCCTCGATCGTCTACAAGTTCTACGGCAGCCGCACGCCGTCGATCAATCGGGCCTGGCTCGATCGCCTCGCCGAGACGGCCAACGCCACGAGCGGCCTGCACATCGTGCCCGAGCCGCCCGACTACCCCCCGGAGCCCGCACCCTGATCAGGAGGTCGCCATGCACAGCACCGCTCGCTCCGCCGGACGCACCCGCTACGCGGAGACGACGATCCAGAAGGTCGCCCTCGTCTACGGCATCGTGTTCCTCGTCGTGGGCGTCGCCGGGTTCATCCCGGGTGTGACCGTGCAGCTCGAGACGATCCAGTTCGCCGGGCACGAATCCCAGGCATTGCTGCTCGGCGTGTTCCAGGTGTCGATCCTGCACAACATCGTGCACCTGCTCTACGGGCTGGTCGGGCTCGCGGCCGCCACCGGGTTCGCGGCCTCGAAGAACTACCTCATCTGGGGAGGCGTCGTGTATGCCGTCCTCCTCGTGTACGGCCTGTTCCTGAGCGGCGACCACCCCGCCAACTTCGTGCCGCTGAACAGTGCGGACAACTGGCTGCACGGCGTCTTGGCCGTGACGATGATCGCGCTCGGCATCCTGCTCGGCCGGCGGGACGTCGCGACGCGCACGGCGTGAGCGCCGGTGCGTGCACCCCGTGAAGGGGGAGCTTGACGCGGGGCGGTTTTGGGGAGATAACTGGGGTCTAGGTAGGGAGGCACCCGTGACCGCCCAAGACGAAACCCGAACCGTCGCCGGCGAACCCGACACGCTCGACACCGAAGCCGTGGCCCGGCTCAATGGGGCGATCCTGCCCTTGCGCCGTGCGCTGGTCCGGCTCGCCCGCACCGACGTCCGTCTGCCCGAGCTGCCCGACTCGCAGGTCGAGTTGCTGCGCGCACTGCCGTCCGGCGTGGTGAGACCGCCTGGCGAGCTCGCCGCTGAGCTGGGATTGAGCCGGCCGGCCGTGAGCAATCTGCTGAAGACGCTCGAGGCCGACGGTCTGATCACCAGGCATCACGCCGAGACGAACCGGCGGTACGTCGACGTGAAAGCCTCGAAGCGGGCCATCCGTCGCCTCGCCCGCTTCGATCGGGCGAGCGCCAAACGCCTCGGTGAGGCCGCGGGTCAGCTCAGCGAGGCCGAGCGCGACGCGCTGATCGCCGCACTGCCCGCGCTCGAGCACCTGCGTGATGCGGTGCGCGCGGTGGGCGCCGCTCACCGCGCCGAACACTGACGGTCAGCGCGCGGTCTCGCCGAGGACGATCGAGCGGAGCGTCTCGACCGGCAGTTTCGGCCGCCGGTGCTCGTCGGTGAGTCCGTTCGTCTCCTGCCGGGTGTCGGTCAGCTGTGTGTAGCAGAACCCGGCGAGCACGGGCGATGCCTGGAGGGCGCCGACGAGGTCTCGGAGACGGCGCTCGAAGTCCTCGGCCGTCGACGCGGCCGAGTACCCCCACGCGTCGGCGGGCGCCGACGGGGCGAACGAGACGCCGCCGAACTCCGTCACCATCACGGGGGCGCCGTCTCGAGCGGCCGACGTGAGGGTGAGGCGTCGGCCGGCCGGCCCGACGCCGCTCACGAGGGCGTCGACGGATGCCTCGTCACCATAGGATCGGCGGAGCTCCGCGCCGCTCGTCGCATAGTCGTGAATGGTGAGCAGGTCGGACTCGGCGTGCTCCCACCCATCGTTGGAGATCACGGGCCTGGTCGGGTCAAGGGCCTTCGTGAGGTGGAACAGGGCGCGGATGTACGCCTGCTGCGCCGGGTCGTGGGACGCGTGCTGGACGCCCCAGCTCTCGTTGATCGGCACCCAGGTGACGATCGACGGGTGCGAGGCGTCGCGCGTGACGACCTCCATCCATTCGGTGACGGTGCGCTCGATCGCGCGGGGGGAGAACTCGAAGGCGCTGCCGATCTCGCCCCAGACCAGCAGACCCAGTCGGTCGGCCCAGAACAGGAGCCGCGGGTCTTCGGCCTTCTCGTGCAGTCGGACCGCGTTGAAGCCCAGCTCCCGGATCAGCTCGACCTCGGCGCGGAGCGCGTCGGCGCCGGGCGCGGCGAGGTGGGTCTCCGGCCAGTAGCCCTGTTCGAGGACCGAGCGCACGTAGTACGGGCGATCGTTGAGGAGGAACCGGCCGCCGTGGACGTCGACGCTGCGAAGTCCGAGATACGACAGGACCTCGTCGACGACGGTGCCGTCCTCGTCGACGATCCTGAGCCGTGCATCCAGCAGCGTGGGGCGTTCCGGCGACCAGAGCAACCGCTCGTAGGCCTGTCCGTTGCCCTGGTCGGGCAGGTGCAGCGTCACCGCCTGCTCGGGCTCGCGGAGCGGCGTACGCATGGCGGCCAGCTCGACGCCGTCGTGCTCGATGCGGACGTCGAGCAGGAGGCGTCGGCGCGGCCGCCGCGACAGGCGAACCCGGAGGTCGACGCTGGCGCGGACGAGATCGGCGGCCCAGCCGAGTCGGACGAGGTGGTCGTCGGGGACCGCCTCGAGCCAGACCGGCTGCCAGATCCCCGTCGTGCGGTGGTACCAGATGACATGCGGCTCCTCGAGCCAGTCCTGCTTGCCGCGCGGCTGCGAGACGTCGGCATGATCGTCTTCGGCGCGGACCACGAGCGAGAAGCCGGTCGCGACGAGGTCCGCGGGGATCTCGAGCGCGAAGGGCGTCTGACCGCCCTCGTGCACGCCGAGCAGGCGGCCGTCGGCCCAGACCTCGGACCGGAAGTCGACCGCGCCGAAGTGCACCAGCACGCGGCTCGTCCCGTCGACGGCGCCGGCCGTGCCGAGGTCTTCCGTGCTGACGTGGCGCCGGTACCAGACGATCGGGTGGAAGCCCGTGTCGCCGATTCCCGACGCCGGCGACTCCGGCGGGAACGGCACCGTGATGGTGCGGTCGAAGGCGGCGCCGGCCAGGTGCCACCCCTCGTGGCGGCCTCGATCGTCGTCGTCGTACGCGAACTCCCACTCGCCGGTCAGGTCCGCCCAGGCCTCGCGACGGAGCTGCGGTCGAGGATAGGTGCCGTCCAGGGCCGCTGCACGCTTCGACGTCGAGATCTGCATGGCTGGAATCATCCACTATTCGTGCAGCGCTGTAAAGCCGAGCGCGGGTGAGCGGCACTCGGGTGGCTGCCGCGCCGTCATGGGCCGCGCCGTATCGTGCCGTGCCGTGCCGTGCCGCGCCTCGCTCAGCCCGCGGGCGCGCTCTCCCGAACGGCGATCGTGTGGTCGACCACCACGTGGCGGCCCGGCCCATGGTGCCCGCGCATGCGCTCGAGCAGCAGCTCGAACGCGCGCTCGGCCAGGGCGCGTTTGTCGGGGGCGATCGACGTGAGGGTCGGTGCCGTGTACGCCGTGATCGCCGTGTCGTCCCAGCCGACGACGGCGATGTCCTCGGGCACCGCCAGGCCGGCATGACGGAGCGCGGTCACGGCCCCTGCGGCGAAGCGGTCGTCGCGGCAGAGCACGGCGTCGAACTCGAGTCCGGCCGCCACCGCGGCGTCGACGGCGGCGTGCGCATCCTGCGCGCTGAAGCCGTCGGCGGTGAGGACGAGCGTCGGGTCGGGCCGGATGCCGGCCTCGATCAGCGCCTCCTGGTAGCCGAGCAGGCGTTGCCGGTTCGTGGCGGTGACGTCGCCGTGGACGAGGCCGAGGAACGCGATGCGGCGGCGGCCGAGTGCGAGCAGGTGGCGGACGCCGGCGCCCGCCGCTGCGACGTTGTCGATCATGACGTGGTCGGTCGTGACGGGGGCCTCGACCTCCCCCAGGAGGACGAGCGGCAGGTCGTCGTGCAGCTTCGCGATCTCGAGCGTGGCCATGCGCGTGGGCTGGAAGATGACGCCGTCCACGAGGCCCGCCTCGCGGTCGCGCAGGACGGCGCGCTCCGCGACGGGGTCGTTGAGCGTCTGCTCGATGATGACGCGGTAGCCGCCCGCCGCGGCCGCGGCGGCGAGGTGACTGGCGATCTCGGCGAAGTAGGGGTGGTCGATCTCGGGCATGGCGAGGGCGATCATGCCGGTCTTGCCGGTCGCGAGGCGCCGGGCCGTGAGGTTGGGCCGGTAGCCGAGTTCGTCGATCGCCGCCTGGACCCGTTCGCGAAGCTTAGGTTGCACGTGCGCGTAGCCGTTCACCACGTTCGACACGGTCTTCATCGAGACGCCCGCGCGCTCGGCCACATCGACCAGCCTGACCCGACCCGCCATGAGGCCTCCCATCGCACCGGCACGATTCTAGGTGTCGCGTCGATCGCCAGGTCGTCACGATACCCCCTCGACAATCAGTTTACAGCGCTGTACCATCGCTGGAATCGCCGCGCTGCTGCGACGATCGGTCCGCGCCCAGCGCGTCGGACACGTTTTCAACGAGGAGGACGATCAGTGAGCAAGAGGCTACGGTTCACGCGGATCGCGCAGACTGCGGCGATCGCCGCGGCAGGCGCCCTGGTGCTGGCCGGCTGCAGCGGCGGCCAGCAGGGCGGGCAGGCCGGCGGTGAATTCACCGGCGAGTACGACGGGCCCGAGGTGACGCTGCAGTACTGGAACGGCTTCACGGGCGGCGACGGTCCGTTCATGCAGCAGATGGTCGACGAGTTCATGACCGAACACGAGAACATCAAGATCGAGAACACGACCCAGGAGTGGTCGGACTTCTACCAGAAGCTGCCCGCGGCGGTCACGGCGGGCGAAGGCCCCGACGTCGGCGTCATGCACCTCGACCAGCTCTCGACGATGGCGGCGCGCAATGTGATCGTGCCCGTCGACGACCTCGCCGAGGAGCTCGATCTCTCGGCCGACGACTTCACGCAGGAGGTCTGGGACGCCGGCGTGTACAACGACGCGCGGTACGGCATCCCGCTCGACGTCCACTCCCTGGCCATGTACTACAACACCGACCACTTCGCCGCGGCGGGCATCACCGAGCCGCCCGCCGATGCGGCCTCGTTCGAGGATGCGCTCGCCAAGCTCAAGGCCGCGGGCTTCGACACGCCGTTCTGGATGCCGGCCCTCTGGCCCGGGCACCTGATGGACCTGTCGCTGCTCTGGCAGAACGGCGGCGAGCCGTACGCCGAGGACGGCACCGAGGCCACCTTCGATTCGCCGGAGGGCGTCGAAGCGCTGACCTGGATGCGTTCGATGGTCGACCAGGGGTACAGCCCGTCCGACGTCGCGATCGACGCCCAGTACGTCGCCTTCAAGAACGGCGAGACGTCGATCACGTGGGACGGCATCTGGCAGATCAACGACCTGACCGAGTCCGGCCTGCCGTTCGCGGCGGCGCCGGTGCCGACGATCGGCTCCGACGAGGCGGTGTGGGCGAACTCGCACAACTTCTTCCTGCCGCGTCAGGCCTCACCCGATGCCGACAAGCAGAACGCCGCGAAGGTCTTCATCGCGTGGATGAGCGAGAACTCGGGCGAGTGGGCGCAGGCGGGCATGATCCCGGCGCGTCAGTCGGTGCGCGACAGCGGCGTGCTCGACGGCACCGTCCAAGCCCCGATCGCCGAACAGATCGACTCCATGCGGTTCCTGCCGCCGGTTCCCGGTCTCGGCCCGGTGCAGGCCGAGACGCTCGAGCTCGCCGTGTCCGACGCGATCCTCGGGAAGGCGTCGGCCGAAGAGGCGCTCACCCGTGAAGCCGACCGTGCGACCAAGCTCATGGAAGAGAACGCCGAGCGGTTCGGCGGCTGACCATGAGCATCGACACCCGTCCGGGCGCCTCCACCGCGGAGGCGCCCGGTAGGGCGGCACGTTCACGCGTCGTCGGCCGGCGCGACGCCGACCCGGCCAGGCAGAAGCCGTTCACCCCCTGGCTCTTCCTCGCCCCCTACCTGGTGCTGTTCATCGTCTTTGTGGTGGCGCCGTCGGTCTTCGGCATCTGGATGAGCCTGCACGACTGGGACTACACGCTGCCGAACCAGCCGTTCGTCGGCGCTGAGAACTACACCGACCTGTTCGACCCCGCGTCCGTGAACGGCGGCTCGTTCTGGACGTCCATGCGTGCGACCGGCATCTTCACCCTGTTCAGCGTGCCGCTGCTGCTCGTGCTGCCGCTGCTGGTCGCATTGCTGATGAACCAGAAGTTCCCAGGACGGAACTTCTTCCGCGCCGTGTACTTCGCACCGTACGTCCTCGGCGTCGCGGTGGTCGGCCTCATGTGGCGGTACCTGCTCGACAACAACATCGGGCTCGTGAACTTCTACCTCGGGCTGTTCGGGCTTCCCGACGACACGGCGTGGACGACCTCGCTGCCCGCCGCGTGGGTCGCGCTGGTCGGCGTGACCGTCTGGTGGACGCTGGGCTTCAACGCCGTCATCTACCTGGCCGCGTTGCAGGACATCCCGGCCGAGCTGTACGAGGCCGCCGAGATGGACGGCGCCAATGCGTGGCAGCGATTCCGGGCGGTGACCCTTCCCGGGCTGCGCCCGATCCTGACCTTCGTGACCATCAACACGCTCATCGCGTCGGCCAACATGTTCGGGCAGTCGTACATCATCACCCAGGGGGCGCCCGGGCGTGAGACACGCACGGCGATCTACCAGATCGCCGAGACCGGGCTCCGGAACTTCCAGATGGGCGACGCTGCGGCGATGAGTTACGTCCTCACCTTCTTCCTGATGCTGATCAGCGTGATCGTGTTCTGGCTGTTCCGCGAGCGGCGCGAGAAGGGCGAGCAGGACGACTCGCCCGTCGCCGCCGAGATTCCCGCGGGGGCCGCGGCGATCGTGAAGGGAGGGGCGACGCGATGACCGTCACCGTCGATCCGAAGACCACCGCGAACCCGGCTGTCGCCCCGCGCGGCGCTGACCCGCTCCGGCACCGGTGGGTCCGCCCGGTGCGCTACGTGCTGCTGGGGATCATCGCGCTGATCTACGTCAGCCCGATCATCTTCATGATCGTCACGTCGTTCAAGACCCGCGGCGACGCGGCCGGTGTCCCGCCGTCGTGGATCCCGGACCCGTTCACGACGCAGGCCTACGAGACCATCCTGGCCCCCGGCACCGGGACGCCGGTCTTCGTCTGGTTCCTGAACAGCCTCGTCGCGGCGACGCTGCACGCCATCCTCGTGGTCGTCACCGCATCGCTCGCGGCCTACCCGCTCGCACGCATGCGGTTCCGCGGTCGAGGCGTCGTGTTCGGCATGGTCATCGCCACGCTGCTGATCCCCCCGGTGATCCTGATCATCCCGAACTACCTCATCGTGTCCAACCTCGGCTGGTTGAACACCCTGGTGGCGATCATCATCCCGACCGCCGCGTCGGCGTTCGGTGTGTTCTTCATGCGCCAGTTCTTCCTGAGCCTGCCTGCGGAGCTCGAGGAGGCCGCGCTCATCGACGGGGCGAACCGGTGGGACACCTTCCTCCGAGTCATCCTGCCGCTCTCGCGTCCGGCGATGGCGACCCTCGCGTTGCTCGCGTTCCTCACCAACTGGAACGACTTCCTCTGGCCCGTGTACGTGCTGTTCAGCGCCGACGTGCAGACGCTGCCCGCGGGACTCAGCACGCTGCAGTCGGCGAACGCCGTGCGGTACGACCTGCTCATGGCGGGCGCCGTGATCGCGAGCGTGCCGGTGCTGATCCTCTTCATGTTCCTGCAGCGGTTCATCATCGAAGGCGTGTCCCGTTCGGGGCTGAAGGGGTGAGGCGGCCGGGCAACGCGCTCGCCGCGGCGGGCGCGGCGCTCACGGCGGCGATCGCGGGCGGGCTGGCCGGGTGCGCCGGCCCCGGCGGTCCGCCGGCGACCGAGGCGGCGACGGATGCCTCGGCCGAACCTTCGCCGTTCGAGCCGGTGATCGACCGTGACTTCCCCGACCCGGATGTGCTCTCCGCCGACGGCCGCTACTGGCTCTACGCGACGAACGGCAACGGCCGGAACGTCCAGGCCGCCGTGTCGGACGATCTCCAGGAGTGGGAGTTGCTCGCCGAGGACCCGCTGCCCGATCTGCCGAACTGGGTCATCCCGGGCAAGACCTGGGCGCCCGAGGTGACCGAGATCGCGGACGGGCAGTACGTGATGTACTTCACGGCCACGAACTTCTCGCCGGCGCGGCAGTGCATCGGGGTGGCGACCGCGACCTCACCCGAAGGGCCCTTCACCGTGGTCGGGGAGGGCATGCTGGTCTGCCCGGCGGACGAGGGCGGTGCGATCGACGCCTCGACCTTCGTCGACGCGGACGGCACTCCGTACCTGCTCTGGAAGAACGACGGCAACTGTTGCGGGCTCGACACCTGGATCAGCGCCGCGCCGCTCTCGGCCGACGGCCTGGCGCTTGCGGGGGAACCCACGCGCCTCATCATGCAGACCCTGCCGTGGGAGGGCGATCTCGTCGAGGCGCCGACGATGGTGGTGCGCGACGGGGTGTACCACCTCTGGTACTCGGCGAACGACTACGGCGGCGACGCGTACGCGGTCGGGCACGCGACTGCGACCGCGCTCGCCGGACCCTGGACGAAGGACGATGAGCCGTTCCTGTCGACCGATGACCTGGGAGGGGCGTTGCACGGGCCGGGTGGGCAGGACGTCGTCCGCACCGACGACGGGGACGTCTTCGTGTTCCACGCGTGGGATGACGCGTTCCTCGGCCGGCGAGTGCACACCGCAGCCATGACCTGGGACGGCGACGTGCCGTCGCTCGGGCTCGGGGGCTAGCCGAGCACCTCGTCGAGGTCGGCGGGCGCGGCGCGCGGTCGCCCGGTCATGCGCCGCCTTCCAGCGGGTCGATGAGCGTCGGGTCCTGCGGGTCGATGCGACGCTGGCTGTTCACGCGCGGGTCGACCTCGTACTCGCTGATGGTCGGTGCGACCCGGTCGGATGCCTCGTGCAGGAACTCGACCATCGCGGCCATGCCGCCCGCGTCGAGCTTCGCCGGGTCGAGATAGTGGTCGATCTGGTCGAGCGGGAGGTAGACCGGCATGCGGTCGTGGATCTCGCCGCTCGCGTCGCGCGCCTCGCGCGTGATGATCGAGGTGGACACCTGCCAGGAGCCGTCGTCGAGCTTGCGCGCGGTGGCGATGCCCGCCGCGGCCAGCACGTCGTCCGGCCCGTGCAGGAAGTGCGCGCGCTTGGAGCCGGGCTCGCCGGTCCACTCGTAGTAGCCGCGCATGGGCACGATGCACCGGCCCGAGGCGAACGCGCCCTTCCAGAGTCCGTTCGTCGCGACCGTCTCGATGCGCGTGTTGAACTGCGGCCGCTTGGAGTCGCGCATGAACGACGGGTGGAAGTTCCACACCGCGGGCTCGAGTCGTCGCACGAACTCGCCCGTGTCGGATTTCGCGCGCTCACGCACGATGGGCACGACGTCGGTCGGCGCGAGGCTGAACCTCGGTTCCCACTCGGGGAAGTCGTCTTCCGCGTCGAAGACGTCGGTCAGATCGGTGACCTTCTGCGAGACGACGAATCTTCCGCACATGCGCCCAGCTTGGCACGGACCACCGACCGAGCGGCGGGAGCCGGTGATTTACCGATTTAGCGATGCACGGTTTCAGCGGAGGCTTCGCGGTCTTCCATGCTGATCAGCACGCTCCCCGGCACCCGCCTATCCATGGACTCGACCCGCTGATCGGCATTTGACAGTGTGCTTCAGAACCGGTTTACTAGACGCGTTCCGTCCCGGCGGAGTATCGGCAGCGTCGCCCCCGGACGCACGTCGGTACGGCATGACCCGTCGAAGTGATCGCCCCATACACACCGCAGGAGGCTGACGTGGGCAGCCTTCATTCGAAGGAGTTTCGCGCAATGAAGCGTTCTGTAGGTGCCGCAGCAGTGGCCATCGTCGCCGGCTCGCTCGCGCTGGCCGGATGCAGTTCCGCCGGGTCCCAGGGGGGCGGCGGTTCCGAGCTCACGTCGGGCCCGATCAAGATCTGGTACTCGACCAACGAGCAGGAGATCGAGTGGGCTGAGGCGGTCGTCGAGGCGTGGAACGCCGAGCACCCCGATGAGGAGGTGACGGCCGAGGCGATCCCTGCGGGAAAGTCCTCCGAGGACGCCATCTCGGCGGCGATCACGGCCGGCAACACTCCGTGCCTCGTCTACAACACCGCGCCTGCTGCGGTGCCCGGCTTCCAGAAGCAGGGCGGGCTCGTGAACATCTCCACGACGTTCGACGACGGCGAGTCGTTCGTCACCGAGCGTTCGGGTGACGCGGCGGACGGCTTCAGGTCGCCCGACGGCGACCTGTACCAGGTGCCGTGGAAGGCCAACCCCTTCATGCTCTACTACAACAAGGACGTGTTCGCGCAGGCCGGTCTCGATGCCGAGAACCCCGCACTCGAGACGTACGACGACGTGCTGGCCGCGGCGAAGGCGATCAAGGACGCGGGCGCCGCGGACTTCGCGCTCTACCCGCCCGCATCGAGCGACTACACGAACGCGCTGTTCGACTTCTACCCGTTCTTCCTCGCCAACTCCGGTGGGGTCCAGCTCGTCAGCGATGGCCAGGCCACCTTCACGAGCGATGAGGGTCTGCAGACCCTGGAGTTCTGGAAGGCGCTCTACGCCGACGGGTACGCCTCGGCCGAGGCCTACAGCGGCGACGCCTGGGCCGGCCCCTTCGCCGACGGCGTCGCGGCCATGGGCATCGCCGGACCGTGGGGTGCCGGAGCGTTCGACGGCAAGGTCGAGTACGGGGTCGTGCCGCTGCCGACGGCCGAGGGCAAGACGATCGATGAGACCTACACGTTCGGCGACTCCAAGAACGTCGGCCTCTACACGTCGTGCGAGCACCAGCAGACGGCCTGGGACTTCGTGAAGTTCTCGATGGACGCGGACAACGACCTCGCGCTCCTCGAGACGACGGGTCAGTTCCCGATCCGCACCGACATCTCGGAGGTCGCGGGCGACTACCTGGCGGCGAACCCGTTGCTCGAGACCTTCTCGCTCGAGGTCCCGCTCACGGTCGACGTGCCGAACATCGCGAACGCGACCGAGATCTGGCAGACCTTCCGCGACGCGTGGAGCGAGGCGGTGCAGTCCGGTCAGGGCGACCTCGCCGAGGTCATGCAGGCGGCGGCGGACAAGATCGACACCCTCGCGTCTCAGGAGTGAATCGAGCGCGCGCCGTGCGGGACCTCCCCTCGCGGCGCGCGCCGCCCGCGTCGCGCGCCGCGCAACGAACTCGCGCGCACTCGTTCAGCATCGGCAAAGGAGCCACGTACATGAGACGGATCAAAAGCCTGCTCGCGTTCGCCGTCGCACTCGTGATCGGCGTCACCGGATTCGCCGTGACCCCGGCGTCCGCCGCGACGCCCGAGGATGACGTGCAGACGATCAACTCGCGTCTGCAGGAGTACTACCTGGGGCAGGGCGACGAGATCATCATCGCGAACGGCATCTACCTGGCACGTACTTCCGAGGCGCTCGAGTACGTGGAATCCCAGCAGCCCGATGGGTCGTGGGCCGATGTCGACTACACCGACCGCACGAGTTCGGCGAACGGTCGAACGTGGTCCGCGTACATCGCGCTCTACCGCATGCTCGCGCTGGCGCAGGCCTATCGCGACCCGGCGGCACCCGGCTTCGAGCGCCCCGAGGTGCTCGCGAGCGTCGAGCAGGCGCTCCGGCACTGGGATGTCGCCGATCCCGGGAACACCAACTGGTGGGAGACCGAGATCGGCGAGTCGATCGCGATGGGCCGCATCTCGATCTTCCTCGGCGACGTGCTGAGCCAGGACGCCCTCGACATCAGCCTGAAGCACAACACCGGCAAGCTCGACCCCGTGGGTGCGAACGGTTCGTGGCGCACGCACAACTTCCTCATGGAGGCCGTGTCGACGGGCGATCTGACCGCCATCGAGGCGGGCTTCGCCACGATGGTGCAGACCGTGCAGGTCGACCACTCGGGCGAGGTGCGCGAGGCCGTGCAGCCCGACGCGAGCTTCTGGGCGCACGGCGCCCAGCTGTACAGCGAGGGCTACGGCATGGTGCTGTTCACCTACACGGCCCTCTGGGCGGACGTCGCTCGCGGCACGGGTCTCGCGTTCTCGCGCGACCAGCTCGACGCGATCGCGTTCTACATCATCTCCGGGACGCGGTGGATGATCCGCGGCGAGATCGGCATGCTCTACCTGAACTACCGGGCGCCGAAGACGATCAGCGGGGTTACGAGCCACGCGTCGGAGTTCATCGAGCCCCTGCAGCGCATGGTGCGCACGGACGCGCTGTACTCGACGTCGTACCAGGCGCTGCTCGACAGCGTCATGGGCGAGACCCGCACCAACGGGGTGACCGGGAACAAGTATTTCTGGCGATCCGAGTTCGCCGCGCACCTGCGCGAGGACTACGGCATCTTCACGAGGCTCAACTCGAGCCGCACTCGCGGCAGCGAGTACCGTTCGACGTTCCGGCCCGAGATCGGCAATGAGATCGTGTGGAACTCGGCCAGTGCGACCGCGATCCAGGTCAACAACCGCGAGTACCTCGATCTCGGACCGACGTTCGACTGGTTCCACTACCCGGGCGTGACCGCGCCGTATGTCAAGGAGCAGACGCGCGGCACCACCGGCAACGGCGGCAGCTTCACGGGTGGCGTGTCCGACGGCACCTACGGTGCGACCGTCTACTCGCTCGATCGCGCCGCGACGAAGGCGAAGAAGAGCACGTTCTCGTTCGACGACGAGATGGTCGCGCTCGGGGCGGGCATCGAGTCGACGTCCGACGCCGCCGTGCACACGACCGTGAACCAGGCGGTCGCCAAGGCCAATGCCTCGGTCGACGGCGAGCCCGTCTCGGTGGGCACCGCATCGTCCGCCATCGACGATGCCGGATGGGCGTACAACGACGAGGTCGGCTACGTGTTCCCCGCTGACGGGGCGCTGAAGGTCTCCAACGCCGACCAGACCGGCAGCTGGCTCGGCGAGGACCCTGTGACCCGCCAGGCGTTCACGCTGTACTACGACCACGGAGTGCGGCCGGCCGACGCCGGCTACGAGTACATCGTGCTCCCCGGCGCGGAGCCCGGCGAGGTCGAGGCCTACGCCGCCGACCCGGCGGTCGAGGTCCTGAGGAACGACACGAGCGTCCAGGCGGTGCGCCACCCCGAGCTGCGCCGTACGATGGCGACCTTCTACCAGGCCGGCGCGCTCGACCTCGGTGGCGGCCGCGTGCTCGAGGTGAGTCAGCCGAGTCTCGTCATCCTCGACGAGTCCGGCGAGGCACCGGTGGCCAGCGTCGCGAACCCGAGCCAGCCCGGTGCCGTCGTCCACGTGTCGCTCACGGGAGCCGACACCTCCGCGCGTGCCACGTTCGGCCTCGGTGTGGGGGCGAACCTCGGCAAGACGGTCACCGCGCAGCTGGTGCCGTTCGAGTCCGGCGAGCACGCCGCGTACCAGGCGAGCGACGCGCAGGACGGCCACGGAGCCGCGCTGGCCGGCGACGGCGACCACGGCACCGACTGGCGGTCCGCCGGGGATGGAACCAGTTGGCTGCAGAAGGAGATCGGGGCCGGCGCGTTCCTCACCGGCGTCACGATCGCCTGGGGCGACGAGCCCGCTTCGCGCTACCTGCTGCAGACGTCCAGGGACGGCGTGACGTGGACCGATCAGCGGTTCACGCAGGACGGTACCGGCGGCGAGGTCCGTCTCGACGTCGCACCGGTGGCGGCCACGTACGTCCGACTGCTCATGGTCGAGAGCGCGAACGGCAACGGCTACGCCGTGCAGGAGTTCGAGGTCGACGCCAGCGTCAACGTCGCGCTCGGACGCGCGGTCAGCGCGTCGGGCGGCACCTCCGCCGGCAGCGTCACCGACGGCGCCATGGACACCCGCTGGAGCGCGAACAACTCCGACAGCGCCTGGGTGCAGATCGATCTGGGTTCGGTGCAGCCGCTCCGCACGGTCCGGCTCTGGTGGGAGGCGTCCTTCGCTCGTCAATACGCGATCCAGGTCTCGGACGACGGCAGTAGCTGGCGTGACGCCTACCGCACGTCCGGCGCGGGCAGCGATGGCGGCAGCGACATCGTCAGCGTCGACGAGGAGGCACGGTACGTGCGGATGCAGGCCGTCCAGCGCAGCACCACCCAGTACGGGGTGTCGCTCTGGGAGTTCGAGGTCTTCGCCGACGACGGCATCGCGAACGCACCGACGACACCGGCCGGTCGGGAGAACCTCGCCCTGGGACGTCCGATCGTCGCCGACTCGACCTACAACCCGACGGCGAGCGCCGCGAACGCGAACGACGGCAACCTGACCACTCGGTGGTCGTCCAACCGCCAGAACGCCCCGTACACCACGGAACGCTGGCTCCAGGTCGACCTCGAGGGCGTGCGGACCATCAACCAGGCGGTGGTGACCTGGGAGGCGGCGACCTCGAACGACTACCGGATCGAGGGCTCGCTCGACGGCGAGACCTGGCAGGAGCTCGCCCGCGTGCAGAAGACGTCTGCCGAGCTGAAGAACGTGGTCGACTTCGCGGGCGCGGAGGTGCAGTACGTGCGCGTGATCGGTCTGCCGGTCACGCAGTACGGGGTCTCGATCTTCGAGTTCGAGGTCTACGGCGGATACAACCTCGGCTGTGTGGCCTCGCCTGTGACGGCGGAGCGCAACAGCTCGGCGGTGCTCGCGGCATCCATCCAGCCGCTCGATGCGGATGACACGTTCGCGGCGTTCCCGCTGGATGCGAGCGTGGTGAGCGTCACCGGCGACCCGCGGGTCGGCGACGACGGCCGGATCGAGTTCGACGTCGCCACCGGCGACGCCGGAACCACCCCGGTGCTCGTCACGCACGGCAACGGCGACGAGTTCGCGTGGTGTCAGCTCACCCTTGCGGTCGACACGGCCGAGCTCGTGGAGCTGGTCGAACGGGCCGATACGCTCGACAGCAGGCACTACACGCCGGCCAGCTGGGCTCCGCTGCTTCCGGCGCTCGAAGCCGCCAAGGCGGTGCTTCAGGCCGCGGACGCCTCGCAGAGCATGATCGACGAGCGGGCCACGGCGCTCGCCGCGGCGCTCGACGGCCTCGTCGTGATCGAGCCCGAGCCCGAGATCACCGCCCCGTCGGCACCGCGCGACGTGGCCGCGTCCGCCTCCGGCGGCACCGTGCACGTCGTCTGGTCGGCACCCGAGACCGATGGCGGCGCGCCGCTCACGGGCTACGAGGTGACGGTGGGCGAGTCGGTCCTGTCGGTCGACTCGGCGACGCTGTCGGTGGATGTCCCGGGTCTCGCGCCCGGCACCTACACCGTCACGGTGCGGGCCGAGAACGAGGTGGGCTGGTCGGAGCCGTCGGCCGGGGTAGAGGTCGAGGTCGTCGACGGGACGCCCGTGCTGCCGACCGTATCGGTGGACGGAGTGCTGAAGGCCGGCGGCGAGATCACCGTGAGCGGTCGGGGTTTCACCGCCGAGACCGAATACGACGTCGAGCTGCGGTCGACGCCGCAAGCGCTCGGCGCGGCCATCACCGATGCACAAGGTGCCTTCTCGCTGGACGCGACGATCGCGGCCGACACCGTCGCCGGCGAGCACACGGTCGTCGTCATGCTGGATGGAACGGACGTCGCGTCGGCTCGTGTGCAGATCAGTCCGGCCGACGTCGATCCCGGGCCCGGGCCGGGGCCGGGCCCCGGTGACGGCCCCGGCGACGGGTCCGGCCCCGGCGGCGGCTCGTCGGGTGACCGCGACGGCGACCTCGCACGGACCGGCATCGATGTCGCCGGCCTGAGCTGGGCCGCGGGCGGCGCCGTGCTCCTCCTGCTCGTCGGTGCGGCGGTCATGATCCTTCGCCGTCGTCGCGCGGAGGGCTGACCGAAGACCTTGTGAACCGGAAGGGCCAGGCCGATCGGCCTGGCCCTTCCTTTCGGTGTATCGGCCCGGGAACCGGCCGTCCCATGGTGAAGCGTGTGCGAGCTCGGGTCGGGATGTCCTCGCGGCGCCTAATGTGGTTACGGCGTGCCGTCGCCGATCGCGGCGAGCACGAGGTCGCGCAGCCGCTGCACCATCGCGGCGTGCTCGCCTTCGATGTTCACCCGCAGGAGGGGTTCGGTGTTCGACGGGCGGACGTTGACCCACCAGCGATCGTTTCGGTGCCAGTGCGAGACCGTGAGGCCGTCGAGCCGGTCGATCTCCAGCGCGTCAGGTCCGGCGGAGCGGCTGAGCACGTCGAGCACGGCGCGCTGGGCACCCGCGACGTCATCGGCGGGGACATCGATCTCGCCCGACCGCACATACGGGTCGAGCGTCGCGACGAGCTCCGACAGCGGCGTCCGCTGCTCGGCGAGCGCCGCGAGCACATGCATCGCGGCGAGGAGCCCTGAGTCGGCACCGAAGAAGTCGCGGAAGTAGAAGTGCCCGCTGTGCTCGCCTCCGAAGACGGCGTCCTCAGAGGCCATGAGCGACTTGATGAAGGAGTGCCCGACTCTGGTGCGCACCGAATGTGCACCCTGCGCTCCAAGCAGCTCGGGCACGGCACGCGAGCTGATCGCGTTGTACAGCACGACCGGCACCTCCCCGAGGTCGGCGACCCGGCGTGCCTCGCGCAGTCCCACCAGCGCGGTGATGACGGAGGGGTCGACCCGCCGGCCGAGCTCGTCGACGACGAAGCAGCGGTCGGCGTCTCCGTCGAACGCGAGGCCGAGGTCTGCGCCGCGACGCACGACCTCGGCCTGCAGCGCCGCGGTGTTCGCGGGCACGAGCGGATTCGCCTCGTGGTTCGGGAACGTGCCGTCCGGTTCGAAGTACAGGGGTGCGATCTCGAGCGGAAGGTGCACGAGACCGGCGTCCGAGCCCAGCACGGCGGGTACCGTGAGCCCGGCCATGCCGTTGCCCGCGTCGATCACGACACGCAGCCGCCGCCCGCGCGTCAGATCCACGAGCGATCGCAGCCGTTCGGCGTACGCACGCAGCACGTCGATGCGATCGAGCGAACCGGCCGGCGATGCGGCGATCGGGGCACCGTCGAGGAGTTCGGCCGCGCGCGACTCGATCGCGCGCAATCCGGTGTCCTCGCCCACGGGCCGCGCGCCCGGGAGGCACAGCTTGATGCCGTTGTACCGTGCCGGGTTATGGCTCGCCGTGAACATCGCGCCGGCCGCGGCGAGGTGTCCCGAGGCGAAATAGAGTTCGTCGGTCGAGCACCGGCCGGCATCGAGCACATCGGCGCCGGCGGTGCGCGCGCCGTCGACGAACGCCGCGACGAGGGCGGGGCCGCTGTCGCGCATGTCGCGCGCGACGACGACGCGAGGCGCGGCCGCGCCGGCGAGCGGGCGGACGGTCATTTCGACGAAGGCCGCGCCGACGGCGTGCACGAGGCGCTCGTCGAGCTCGGCGGGCACGATCCCACGAATGTCGTACGCCTTCACCACACGCCGCAGGGCGGTGAGCGATCCGCTCACGTCAGCGGTCGTGACGGGCGAGCTCGGCGACGCCGATCGAGGAGTCGGCCATACCGTAGAAGACGAAGTGACGGCCGGCGATCTCCTCGATCGCGGTCGGGAACACCACGTTGCCGAGCGTGCCCTGCAGCTCGTTCTCGGTCTCGGGCACGAGCAGCGGCTCGGGTGTGCGCGCGAGCACCCGGCGCGGATCGTCCACAGCCAGGAGCATCGCTCCGGCGGTGTACCGGCTGCCGTGGGCGAGCTCGAAGCCCTTCGGCTTCGCGCCGGATACCCCGTGATGGACGATGAGCCAGCCCTCGGGCACTCGGAGCGGCGCAGGACCGCCGCCGATCTTCGCCTCCTCGTAGGCCATCTCGGGGGCCGCGATCATCTCGGAACGCTCGACGAGGGTCAGAGCCGACAGGTCGCGCGTCGCCGCCTCGAGGTCCACGTAGCCGATCCAGATCGAGGGCCGGTCGTCGTCGATGCCGGCGGGCGTGCGCGCACCCTCACCCGGACGCAACCAGTCGAGATCCCACATCGGACGGTGCAGGAGCGCGAGCGTCGGCCGGCCGTCGGGCCCCGGCACGGCCTCGGGGAAGAACACGATGTCCTTGTTGGGGAACAGGTTCAGGTCGAGATCGAGCTCCGGCTGGTACGCGAACCGGATCGGGCCCAGGCGACGCCAGTCCACCGTGTCGCGCGAGACCGCGAGTGCCGGCTTGGGCCCGAGTGGGCCGTACGCGACGTAGGTCATGACATGGACGCCGAGCGGTTCGACGAAGGTGATCCGCGGGTCCTCGACCCCCGCGTTCTGACGCCCGTACTCCCAGCCCTCGTCCGGTGCGAGCACGACGTCGAGTCGCTCGACCGCGACCGGGACGCCCTCTTCGACGACGACCCGCGCCCGCGCGATGCGCGAGACGTTGCCTGCCGCGACGATGCGCGGGTAGAGGTACAACTCGCCGTCGGGTCCCCACGCCGTCCCGGGGTTGAGCACGCCCTCGGCCTCGAGCGGGTTGCCGGGTTCGGCCGACATGATCGTCCCGAGGCGGCGCAGAGTGTACGGGACGGCGGTGCGGGGAACAGCGGGGTGTGCCTGGGTCATGACCTTGCCTTGGGAATCGAAAGTGGGACGTCGCCGGCGCCGGAAGGTGCCGGCACGGTTCAGCCCTTGATGGCTGAGCCGAGGTTCGCGGAGGTGAAGTGCCGCTGGAAGAGCAGGAACAGCACGACCGCAGGGACCGCGAGTACGCAGGCCCCGGCGAGGACGGCGCCCATCGGGTTGTCCAGGAAGTTGCCGTTCGACTGCGAGAAGTTGGCCAGGCTCACCGCGAGCGGCTGCATTGACGCGTTCTTCGTCACGAGGAACGGCCACAGGAACTCGTTCCATGGGCCGATGAAGGTGACGAGCATGGCGGTGAGCACCGCCGGGCGCACGAGCGGCACTGCGATCGAGACGAGGATGCGCAGTTCGCTCGCGCCGTCGATGCGCGCGGCATCGAACACGTCGCGCGGGATCTGCAGGAAGTACTGGCGGAAGATCAGGACCGCGACCGAGTTGATGGCGAACGGGAGGATCATGCCGATGTAGTTGTCCGCGAGGTTGAAGTACCGGACGACCATGACGTACAGCGGGATCATCAGCAGCTGGAACGGGATCGCCTGGACGAGCAGCACGAGGGCGAACACGAGTCCTTGGCCGCGGAACGACAGGACCGACAGCGCGTACCCGACGAGCAGCCCGAACACGAGCGTGCAGCCCACGACCCCCGCGGTCATGATGAACGAGTTCAGCAGTGAGCCGAGCAGGTCGATCGAGTCGTTGACCTCGGCGAAGTTGTTCAGCGTGAGGTTGCCCGGTAGCGGCAGCAGGCCGAGGAAGCTGGTGTCGCGCTCGGCCTGCAGCGCGCCGATGATCATGTAATAGAACGGCACGAGCGCGAGGAACGCTCCGACGATCAACAGCCCGAAACGGAACGCGGCGAGCGCGCGGCCGCCCCGGCGCGGCGTACCCGATCCGGTTCGCTCGGCGCGGCGGCCTGCCCGCGCGGAGGTGGTGACGGCCATCAGTTCTTCCTCTCCGTGATCCGGCGGGAGACCAGCGACAGGATCATCACGCCGAGCACCAGGAGCATGCCGATCGCTGCCGCGATATCGGGCTGCCCCTGCTGGATGCCCTTCTGGTACATGAGCAGTGCCGGCGTCATCGAGGCGCCGTTCGGGCCGCCGCCGGTGAGCAGGTACGGCTCGGTGAAGAGCTGTCCGGTGGTGATGATCGTCAGCAGGATCACCAACGACGTGACGGGCCGCACACCGGGGAACGTCACGGTGCGAAACCGCTGCCACGTGGTCGCGCCGTCGATCTCGGCAGCCTCGTGCAGCTCCTTCGGGACGTTCTGCAGCGCGGCGAGATACAGCAGCACGTAGAACCCCAGGTTCTTCCAGGTCACGTACACCGCGATCAGGGGCATGATGAGCTCGCGATTGGCCAGCCACGACGGGGATGGCGCGAGCTCGCCCAGCACCGAGTTCAGCACGCCGTTGCCGCTGAACACGAAGATCCAGACCGCGAGCGTGGCGACCGATGCGGTGACGTACGGGATGTAGTACGAGACCCGGAAGAAGCCCTTCCAGTGCACGACCGAGTCGAGGGCGGTCGAGAGCAGCAGGCCGAGGACGACGGTCAGCGGCACGTTGATGACGAGGAAGATCAGGAGATTGAGGAACGCCTGGCCGACCGCCGGGTCCGAGAGCACCTGCTGGAAGTTCTCCAGTCCGACGAACGGATGCGGGACCTCCACGCCCGGCGCGGTGAAGAAGAAGTCATGCAGCGACATCCACACGCCGAACCCGAACGGCACGAGGAACACCACGATGACGAATGCCGTGTACGGCGCGCTGAGCAGCATGCCGAGCGGGTTCTCGCCGAGCCAGCGCTGCAGGCGCCGGCCCGCAGGCCGGGTGGGACCGGGCCGCGCGCCGGCGGGGTCGGCGCCGGGAGCAGGCGACCGGGTGCCGCGGTCGAGAAGAGAGGTCATGCCACGTTCGCCTTGCGGTCTGGACGTCGATCGACGTCGATCAGGTGGGTGCTCGAGTAAGTAAACCGGTTTGAACACAAGACGTCAATCTCGACCGATGGGTCCCCGGTGCGCTTGTGATTCTCGATGAGTCGCAACGAGCGAACCGGATTACTAAATCTGGCCTAAACGCGCGCTATGATCAGGGCGTGGAAGCCCCGCACCCCGACCAGCACGATGTCGCCGCCCCGGCATCGCCCATCGTGCCCGCCCAGAAGCACGACGCCCGCGAGCGTCGGGTCACGATCGGAGACGTCGCCGCCCGGGCGCGGGTGTCCAAGAGCGCGGTCTCGTTCGTCTTCAACGGTCGCCCCGGTGTCGGCGAGGCGGCTCGCGGCCGGATCCTCGAGGCGGCTCGCGAACTCGACTGGCGCCCCGACGCGCGGGCGCGAGCGCTCTCGCGGAGCCGGGCGCAGGCCCTCGGGCTCGTCATCCGGCGCGAACCCGAGCTGATCAGCACCGACCCCTTCTTTCCGCAGTTCGTCGCGGGCGTCGAAAGCGGTCTGTCCAAAGCGGACTATGCGCTGGTGCTCCAAGTCGTGCAAGACGAGGAGTCCGAGCACGCGGCCTACATCCGGTTCGCGCATGAATCCCGCGTCGACGGAGTCTTCCTCACCGACCTGCGTACCGACGACGAACGTCCGAGCGAGCTCGCCCAGCTCGGTCTGCCGTCGGTCCTTGTGGGGCCTGCGGCGCCCATGGCGGACGGCCTTCCTCCGATCGGGCTGGACGACGCGGCCGGCGTGCGGCGCGCCGTCCGTCACCTCTCCGCGCTCGGGCACCGGCGCATCGCCCACGTCGCGGGCGATCCCAGCTACGTGCACTCCGACGTGCGCCGTCGGGCGTGGGCCGACGAGCTGTCGCAGCTCGGCCTCGAGCCGGGCCCGGTCGTGGTCGCCGACTTCACCGGCGCCTCAGGAGCTCGCGCGACCCATGAGCTCCTCGACCTGTCTCAGCCGCCGACCGCGATCGTGTATGCCAACGACCTGATGGCGATCGCGGGCATGTCGGTCGCGACCGATCGCGGCATGCGCGTGCCGGCAGATCTTTCGATCGTGGGCTTCGACGACATCCCGATCGCCCCGTACGTCGTGCCGCCACTCACGACCGTGCGCCAGAGTGTCGTCGAATGGGGCCGGGCCTGCGCGCGGACCCTCGTGGCGCTCGTGGAGTCGCGCGAGCCCGACGAGGTGCACCTGCCCCCGGTGGAGTTCGTGGTGCGGGGCAGCACGGGCCCGCTCAGAGACCGCGAGATCTGAGCGGCCCGGATCAGGTCGCCGACCAGCCGCCGTCCGAGGCGAGCACCACGCCGTTGATGTTCACGCCGTCGTCCGAGAGCAGGAAGGTGATCGAGGCCGCGAGCGCCTCGGCCTCCGCCGCGTCCGGCAGGATGGCCATGGCCTGACGCACGCGCTCGGCGCCGAGCGGGGACGCGAAGGTCGCCTCGATGTTGGTGATCGTCGGGCCGGGCGCGACGGCGTTCACCCTGAGCCCGCTCGGACCGTACATGAACGCGGTCGACTTCGTGAGGCCCACCACCGCGTGCTTCGAGGCGGTGTAGGCGACGCCCGCGGCGGAGCCGCGGAGTGCGGCCTCCGAGGCGGTGTTCACGATCGAGCCCTTGCCCTGGGCGAGCATGACCGGAACGACCGCACGCATGAGCTTCATCGTGCCGTCCACGTTCACGGCGAACACGCGCTTCCAGACCGCATCGCTCAGCTCACCGATCGGCGTCATGTCGTCCATGATCCCGGCGATGTTCGCCAGCCCGTCGATGCGTCCGCCCGCCGCGGCCACGATCTCCGCGACCTTGGTGTCGTCGGTGATGTCGGCCACGAGCGTCACGATGGCGGCACCGGCATGCTCGGCCGCGAACTCGTCGAGGCGTTCCTGCGAGACATCCACCGCGATCACCCGGCCGCCCTCGCGCGCGATGCGCGATGCGGTCGCGCGGCCGATGCCCGATCCGGCGCCGGTCACGATGATCGTCGTCCCGGCGAATCGGCCCTGGTCGATGCGCTCGGTCCATTCGGGCAGCGGCGCGACGGCGGGCGTATGCACGGCGGTGCCCTCGGGTGCTTCGGACGCGGGCTCGGGGGCCTCGGCGGTCGCTCCTGGGGCGGGCACATCCCCCGCCGCGGCGCGGGCGACGAGCTGGTCCACCATCTCCTGGCTGAACTGGCCCTTGCTCAGCTTCACGAGCCGTTTGAGCGCGAGCCGGCTGACCGGCCGCAGCACGTCGGGGCTCTGCCCGGCCTGGGCGAGCAGTTCGCGGATGATCGGGCCGCCGACCGGGTGCTCGAGCCAGGTCTTGATCGAGTCGTCGCCGGTGAGGGTCTTCGGGTCGCTCATGCGGATGCCTCTCTGGGATCAGCTACTCCGGACATCGATGTCCGGTAGTACGCTAGCACCCGTGCCTGATCCGGGGAAGACCGCATCCGCGGGCCGCAAGGCGAATCGAGGGCCGAGCGCCGGGCCCGCCAACCGCCGCGCCCTCATCGCCGCAGGGCGCGAGGTGTTCGCCACCGACGGCCTGCAGGCGCCCTTCAATGCCGTCGCGAAGCGCGCGGGCGTCGGGCAGGGCAGCCTGTACCGGCACTTCCCCGATCGGTTGTCGCTCGCCCTCGCGGTGTTCGATGAGAACCTCGACCAGCTCGAGGCATCCGTCGCCGCGCCCGACGCGACGCTCGACGACCTGCTCGACGCGCTCATCGAACAGGCGGTCGTCTCGACCGCGCTGATCGACCTGATCTGGATGAACCGAGACGACGAACGCGTGACGCACCTCGGCGGGCGGCTCGAACGCATCGCCGGCGCCGCGCTCGAGCGCGGCCAGGCCGCCGGCCGTGTGGGCGAGCAGATCGAGACCGCCGACGTGCTGCTCGTCGTGACCATGCTCGCCGGCCTCGCCTCACGCACCGACGCCTCGGACCGCCGTGCGGTCGCGGCTCGCGCCCGTACCCTCTTCGACGCCGCCTTCGCCCCCCGCTGACCCGCCCACCCGCGCCCCACCCGGTTCGCCCCACCCGGCCCGCCTGGCCCCGCCTCCCTGGCCCCGCCGCCGCTCGGGGCGCCGCCGCGGGCCACCCTCGTCCTCGCTCTCGCTCTCGCTCTCGGGTGAGTTCGCCACCCGGCCTCCTCGTTCCGCGATGGAAGTCGAAAAGTGGGTGAGAGATCGGTGGGTGGGAAGGAAGACGCGCGCGAGCGCGCTCCGACCCACTATCCGTCATCCAACGCACGGGCGGGGCGGCGCGAGGGAGGCTAGAGGGCGGGGTCGAGGGCCTCATGGTCGGGGAGCAGGTGCACGGCGTCCGGCTCGAGGCGGGCGACCGACGACCACGGCACCAGGAACGTGCCGCGATGGCGCCAGGCCAGGAATCGCGCGATCACGGCCGGGCGGGTCTCCTCGGTGCGCTCGTAGCCCCAGTACGACGACCTCGTCCGCGGCGACACGACGAACCCCGCGAGCCGGGCGTCGGCGAGCGGCACCCGCGGCACGCCGTCGATGACGAACCGCACGTCGATCACGAATCCGAGACGCTCGCCGCGGGCGTCGCGCACCGGCAGGCCGAGCAGATCACCCAGGATCATGGCGGCCTCCCGGGATGCGGCGGATGATCCGGTCGCGCACCCACCGTTCGGTCCACGCGGCATCGAGCCCCGTGCCGACGCTGCCGAGCCGCACCACGACGCCGACCTCGGTGACGAGACGCCACGGGATGCGCTGCCACCGCGATGCCGGCGGGCGGCCGCCGAAGATCCGGGTGGCGAGCACCGGCCCGGTGAGGATGTCCGTGATCACGGGTGCGGGCGCGTCGTGGTCGATGGGCTCGCCGAAGGGCACATCGGTCAGCTCCACGTCGTCGACCGTCGTGATGGGCGTGCCGTCGCGGTCGAGCACCTGCCGGTCGAGCAGGTGCAGCGCGGCGTCGAGCACCTGACCGGCGGCCGGCGGCTCCGGCCGGGGCATCCGCTCGCCGTCCGCGCCCCGCCCGCGGCCCCGCGCGCTCATGCGCCCGCCCCCGTCGCGATCATGAGCGGGATCGCCGCAAGCGACGCGATCAGGATGATCACCAGATAGATCAGCGCGATCGCGTTCATGCCCCGCCCGTTCACCTGATCGCCCATGTACTGCCGGTCGTTCGCGATGAGCAGGATCGGCAGGTACGTCAGCGGCAGCGCGACCGCCGAGAACACGACCGAGAACTCGGTCACCGCGATCGGATCGACGCCGGTCGCGAGGATGCCGCCGGCCACGATGAGGCACACGATCATCGACAGGTGAAAGCGCGAGGCATCCGCCGGCCGCCGGAACTTGCCCCACGACCAGCCGAAGAACTGGGCGAGCGTGTACCCCGACGACAGCGTGGTCTCGAGCGCGGCGCCGAACGTCGCTGCGAGCACGCCGACGAGCACGAAGCAGAGCAACAGCACGCCCCCGGCGTCGGCGATCGGCAGCACCACCTGCGACAGGCTCGTCACCTCGATGTCGCGGGGCAGCAGCACGACGGCCGCGCACGCGGCGATCGCGATCGAGAGCAGCCCGCCGAGCGGGAAGCCGACGAGCACGTTCGCTCGCGACTGGGAGAGATCCTTCGTCGTCCAGCCGTCCTCGATCGCGCCCGACGAGAAGAAGAACACCTCGTAGGGCGTCATCGCCGCGCCGAAGAGCGCGACCGCGTAGAAGAAGTAGGTGCCGGCCGTCTCACCCTGCGGCACGTGCGGCACGAGCTGGCCGCCGAGACCGGCCCAGTCGGGCTGCAGCAGGAAGAGCGCGACGACGAACACCGTCAGTGACAGCCCCAGCAGGCCGGTGATGTTCTCCAAGAACGAGAACTTCGCCCGCCAGACCGCGATCCACACGCCGAACGCGGCGAGCGGGATCCAGAGCGCCGGCGGCAGGCTCGAGGCGAGCTGCAGCGTCAGCGCGATGCCGCCGACCTCGGCGGTCACGGTGAGCAGGTTGATGAAGAACGAGCCCGCCAGGTTCGCGAGCGCGGCGCGCGGCCCGAGCCGTTCGCGGATGATCTCGAACGTCGCTCGTCCGCTCACGGCCGCGACCCTGCCCGCCATCTGCGCGTACACGCAGATGCCGATGACGCCGACGATCACGACCCACACCAGCCCGAGCCCGAAGCGGGAGCCCACGACGGCGTTCGTCACGAGGTCGCCGATGTCGACGAACCCGCCGATGGCGGTGAGGATACCGAGCGCGACGGCGAAGAGCTTCAGCCCGCCCGACCTCCCGCCGGACGCGGGCGCCTTCGCGCCCGCCTTCGCGCCCGCCTTCGCGCCCGCCTGCCGACCGGTCATCAGCCGCCGCCCGCCGTCACGAGCGCGTCGAGCTGCGCGGATGCCTCGTCGAGCGCCTCGGCGACCTCGTCCGGGTCCGTGACACCTTCGAGGCTTTCGCGTGCGGCGTTCACCGCGTCGATGCCGTCGCGCAGCGCGTCGGCGGTCGCGGTGCGCAGTGCGCGGTCCGCCTCGGTCGAGACATCCGCCTCGTCGACCGTCGCCACGGCGTCGCCGAGCTCGCGCTGGGCGTCGTCGAACGCCGTCGCGGTGAGGCCGAAGATCGACCGGCCGTCCTGCTCGAGCTCGAGCGCGAGGCTCGCGGTCTCGACGGCAGAGCGGCCCTGGGCCGCGGCATCCGTCATCGTCTGCGAGAGCGGCGCGCAGCCGGCGAGCGCGAACGTCGTTGCGATCGCGGCGATCGCGGCCAGCCGGGCCCGCGCGCAGGCCGTCGTGCCCGCGCCTCGCCCCCTCGACTGCCGCATAGCGTCACCGTAGACCCGCGGCGCGCGCCCGTGAGCCCCATTGACGCGGCGTGCGTCTCCGGTCAGCGCGCACCGCACACACGCCGCGGCATCCTGAATCCCTTGCTCAGGAATCCGCGAACGCCGCGCGGGCTCGGCGGCGGCCACGCGCGGCGTGTCGCCGGGATCTTCCTGAGCAAGGAAATGGGACCGGGCGGTGCGCTCGGCGACAGGGGTCCCGGTGCGAGCGCGCAACGGACGGCGGATGCCTCGCCGCACACGTGTGCGACGAGGCATCCGCTCGATCGTCGGCGGGCGCACGCGGGGCGTGCGGTCGCGGGGTCAGCGCTTGCCGGGCGGGCGCACGCGGGGCGTGCGGCCGCAGGTCAGCGCTTGGCGGGGCGCCGCCAGGCGACGGCGGCGAACACGACGCCGGCGACGCCGACGATGAGGCCGCCGATGCCGAGCCAGCGCGCGACCGGGTCGTCGACCGTGGCGGGTGCGGCGTCGACCACCTCGGACTCGCTGTGCTCCTCGGCGGCGGTCTCGGCGCCGTGTCCGTGGCCGTCGCCGGTCGCCGCGGTCACGACGATGGCGGGTGCGGGGCTGGCGGGCTCCGCCTCACCCTCCTCGGCCAGCTCGTTCCAGTCGGTCGAGCCCTCGACGCACTCCTGCAGCACCGGGAACGCGAGCGTCTCGCCCGCGGTGTCGGCCGGCAGCTGGAGCGACAGCTCGATCACGTCGCGCAGCTCGCTCGGCAGCGGCGTGACCGCCGTGTAGATCACCTGGGCGTCGCGGTCGACGAGGTTCGCGCCGTGCGAGTCCTGCAGCGGCTCGGGCAGCTCCTCGACGACCTTGTCGATCGTCCAGTTGGCGTTCACGGTCGGGGTGACGCGATTGACGCCCTCCGGCATGGTGAAGGTGAGCTTGGTGGTCGGGCTCTCGCCGCAGCCGTGCGGAACGCTGAAGCTCAGCACGGTGTACGAGCCTTCGGCCGTGCTCGAGGCGGCGAGGCCCACGTGCGCTGAGGCCGACAGCGGGGCGGAGATCGCGAGGAGGACGGCGCCGCCGAAGGCGGCGGTCGAGGCCAGGGCGGTGCGGGTGGTTCGGGTGGTGCGGGGACGCGTGGTCATGGTGTCTGCTCTCGTACGTGCGCGGGCTCCGCGTGCCGCGCATGCAGCGTCGGCCGGCGGTGGACCCGAAAGAAATAGTGGTCGGCGTGACCGCTCAGGCGGCCGCGAGCGTCACGGGCGGACCGCGGCGCGGTGCCGCGAGCAGATGCAGGTCGCGCGCCGCACCGATCGCCCGCGTGACGATGGGGGCGGAGCGGCTCGGCGTGCGCGATGCGCCCAACGGCGCGCGCGAGAGCACGAGGGCGATGCGGATGCCTCGGGCCGAGGCTGAGACGGCGGCGAGCACGCGATCGGCGCCCGCGATGAACGCGATCGTGAGCACCGCCGCAGTCGTGTGCGTGACGAGCATCCAGACGCCGGGGTGGGCGCCGTGCACGACGGCGCCCACCGCCATGTCGGCGCCCGGCAGCGCGAGGGCATCGGTGTGGTGGCCGGAGTTCGGTAGGCCGGCTTCACCGGCGTGCGCGTGGGCATGCGCGTGGGCGGACAGCGCCCGGCCCGCGGCATCCGCCAGGGGCGTCGCACCCGCCGAGCCCAGCGAGTAGAGCGCGTGCAGCGCGAGCTGGGCGCCCAGCGCCGCGATCCCGCCGCGCGCGGCGCCGGCGCGGCGCCCGACCGTCGCGATGGCGAACGGCACCGAGAACGCGAGGGCGAGGGCGATCGCGAGGACGCCGGGCGGGGTCCCGCCGCCGAGCGTGTGCGCGAGCGATGCGGTGAGCGTCGCGAACACCGCGATCGCGCTCCCGCGCGCGACCCTGGCTCCCCGCTCGTTCCGCACCCGTCAAGCGTAGCTACTGCAGGACCGCGCCCATCTCCACGCTGATGATCCGGGCCGCGCGCAGCACCTCGTCGGCCATCGTCGCCTCGAGTTCCGGTGTGATCCGATCGCTCGGCGCCGCGACCGCGACGGCGGCGATCACCTCGGTGTTGTGATCGAAGATCGGCGCCGCGAAGCCTCGGACGTTCTCGCGGTTCTCCGTCTCGTCGATCGCATAGCCGCGTTCGCGCGTGGCGCGCAGGTCGTCGAGCAGACGTTCCACGCTCGTGATCGTGTTCGGGGTGCGCGCGCTCAGCGTCTTCGGCAGATGCTTCAGGATCTGCTGATGCGGCAGCCACGCCAGGATCGCCTTGCCGGTCGCGGTCGCGTACGCCGGGACCGCGTCGCCGATCTGGCTGAAGATGCGGACCGGGACGTCGTTCTCGACCAGCTCGACGTACACGACGTTGGTCCCGCGGAGCACCCCGAGATGCGCGGTCTCACGGGTCGCGGTGACGAGCGCTCGCATATGGGGGAGCGCGCGCGACCGCACGTCGATGCGGCGAAGGTACTCAGCGCCGAGATGGATCGTGGTCGGGCCGAGCGTGTACAGCCCGGTCTCGGAGTCCAGATCGAGGAAGCCGCGTCGCACGAGCGTCTGCAGCATGCGGAGCGTGGTGGCCTTGCTCAACCCGAGCTCTGCCGTGCACGCGGCGAGGGTCAGGCCCGGTGGGGGGCTGCTCGCGACGTACAGCAGGAGCGCGAGCCCGCGATCGAGGCTTTGCGTGCCGACGATCGCCTCGCCGGATTCGGCGGAACTGGCGACGGCGCCTCTCACCGGGGAGCCTCCAAAGGTGTGTGTTCGAACATCATGCCAGGCATCTTCGAAGTCGAATCGGTCAAATTTCGACGACCGAGACCTGGTCCATGTCCTCGAACGCCTGGTTCTCGCCCGCCATCACCCAGATGAAGGCGTAGTTGGACGTTCCGGCACCGAAGTGCATCGACCAGGCCGGCGCGATCACGAGTTCCTCGTTTCGCACCGAGATCGTACGGGGCTGGCCCGGCTCTCCCATGAAATGGAAGACGCGGTCGTCCTCGGGAAGCCCGAAGTAGAGGTACATCTCGGTGCGGCGGCCGTGCAGGTGCGGAGGCATCGAGTTCCAGACGCTCCCGCGCTCGAGAGAGGTGATCCCCAGCACGAGCTGATCGCTCTGCGCGCCGTCCGCGTGGACGTACTTCGCGATGGTCCGTTCGTTGGCCGTGTCGACGGCGCCTGCGGCGGCCGAGGCGGCCGCGTCGGCGGTGATGAGCTCCACCGGCCGATCCCGGTGCGACGTCGCCGAGGCCAGGAAGAACTTCGTCGCCTCCGTCGCCGTGCGGAACTCGATCTGCGCGTGCCCACGCCCGATGTACAGGCAGTCGCGATGGCCCAGCTCGTACGCTTCGCCGTCCACGACGACGGTGCCCGGCGTGCCGATGTTCATGACCGTGAGCTCGCGCCGATCGCAGAAGTTCGCGGTGCGGAACTGATCCGGCGCGACGAGCTCGAGCGGAACGCCCGGCACGGGGAACGCGCCGCCGACCGCCATCCGGTCCTCGTGCGAGTAGACGAGACTCGTCGCCCCTTCGCGGAAGAGGTCGGGGCAGACGAACCGCTCCCGTAGCGCGGTGGAGTCCATCGTGAGGTACTCCGCGGGGTGGGTCGCGTAGCGCTCCTGGGTGTGGTGCATGCTCGTCTCGGTCCTCTCGTAGGGTGGCGCTGCCCGGTGGCGTCAGGCCGCGGTCTGGTATGCGACGAAAAATTTGCGGGTGGTCTCCGACACGCGCCAGATGCCCCGCCAGCCCGGGCCGACGACCAGCACGGCGCCGGGTTCGATCGTGGTGATGGTGCCGTCCGGGTGCTCGATCGTGCCGGCGCCGGAGATGAAATGCATGACCTCGGTCATGTTGTCCTTGATCGACACGAACTCGCCCGGTGTCACCTCCCACAGCCCCGACGAGACGGCGCCCTCGGCGTGGATGCGGAGCCGGCTGGCGATGGGATCGCCGCTGATCAGCTGCTCGGGCGGGACGGTCGGGCCGATGTGCTCGAGCGGGATGCGCGCCGAGGGCTCGGGCCAGGAGGTGAAGGTCATGGGCGTGTCCTTTCCGGTGCGACCAGCTCGGCCGCATTGAGTGGGGCGGTGAGCGGCGAGCCCGCCAGGTAGGCGGCGCACCGTTCGGCCAGGAGACGACGCAGGCGCGGCTCGGAGCTCTCGGACAGCCACGCGATGTGATTGGTGATCACCAGGTTCGGGGCGGAGAACAGCGGCGAGTCCGGCGACGGCGGTTCATCGTCGACGACGTCGAGGGCGGCGCCGCCGAGCGACCCGGACGCCAACGCGGACGCGAGCGCCGCAGCATCGACCAGACCGCCCCTGGAGACGTTGATCAGGTGCGCGCCCGGGCGCATGCGGGACAGGGTCTCGGCATTGATGATGTGCTGCGTCGCCGGCAGCAGCGGGCAGTGCAGCGACAGGATGTCGGATTCGGCGAGCAGCCGGTCGAACGAGACCGCGGTGAGTCCTTCGCCGCTCACGCCGGCCGGGTCGTGCGCGATCACCCGGCGGACGAACGGGCCGAGCAGCCGTCCGGTCTCGCGCCCGATGTGTCCGACGCCGAGGAGTCCGAGTGTCAGTTCGGAGAGGTCCGGGATCGGGCGCAAGGTGGCCCAGTCGTGCCAGCGCCCGCTGCGGACGAGGGCGTCCGCGCCGCGGATGCGCCGGATGCTGGCGAGCGCCAGCGTCGTGGCGTGGGTCGCGACCTCACGCACGCAGTAGTCGGGGACGTTGTACACGGCGATCCCGCGCGCGCTCGCCGCGTCGAGGTCGATGGTGTCGACGCCGACTCCGTACCGGCCGACGACGCGGACCGAGGGGTGACGCTCGAAGAACTCGCCATCGATGGTCGCGTACTGGACGAGCACGCCGTCGTGCGCGGTGACGTGACCTTCGACCCGTCGATCGTCGACCGCCACGCTCCAGGAGGCCGCGGCCTCACGTTCGATGGCGGTGTCCGCATATGTCGTGTCGAGCACGGCGATCGTGCTCATCGGGCGAGCCACCCGCCGTCGACGGGGATGACGGCGCCGTGGACGTAGCGCGCGGCGGGCGAGGTGAGAAAGACGCACACCTCGGCGATCTCGTCGGGGGTGCCCCAGCGGCCGGCGGGGATGCGCTCGGTGATCTGCCGGTGGCGCGCCTCGTCGGCGACGAGCGCGGCGTTCATCTCGGTGTCGATGTAGCCGGGGGCTACGGCGTTCACATTGACACCGAGCGAAGCCAGCTCGTTGGCGAAGGATTTGGTGAGCTGCGCGACGGCGCCCTTGCTCGCGGCGTACGCGGGGGCCATCAGCCCGCCCTGGAAGCTCAGCATCGACGCGAGGAAGACGATGTGCCCGCGCCCACGCTCGGCCATGTCATGGCCGAAGGCGCGGGCGAGCAGGAAGCCGGCGTCCAGATTGACCGAGATGACCGCGTCCCAGTCCTCGAGCTCGAACGAACGGACGCTGGCCCGGCGGTTGACGCCCGCGGCGTGGACGAGCACGTCCACGGCGGCGAGGGCGCGGATGGTCGGCAGCAGGACGTCCGAGATCTGCTCGCGCGACGAGAGGTCGCTCTCGAGCGGTGTGTATGTCGCTGCGTTGGCGTCTGCGGCGGCGGTGAGCTCGGAGACCGTCGACGGGGGATGCGTCCGGGAGACCCCGATGACGTCGAGCCCGCCCTGGAGCAGTGCTCGGCACACCGCAGCGCCGATGCCGCGGCTCGCACCCGTCACCACAGCCGTTCGCCTGACCCGGGTTGGATCTGCGATTCGTCCTTGCGGAAAATTCATGATGCGCAATACCCTTGCACATCATGACGCAACGAAGCAATGATGAAACGACCGGGACCCTGCCCGTCGTCGCCGTTCCCAGGGCTGACATCTTCGACGCGCTCCGCGACTGCGAGGGCGTCGAGTTGCGTCAGTGGACACCCGACACCGACCCCGCGTCCGCGCTGGGCGATGACGCGGATCGGGTCGAGATGGTGATCTGGCCGTATCCGAATCCGGACGGCGTGAGCCGGAGGCACCTCGAAGCGCTGCCGCGGCTCCGCGCCGTCCAGGCCATGACGGCCGGCGTCGACGCGGTCGAGCCCTACGTGCCCGACGGCGTCGCGCTCGCGAACGGGGCAGGCATCCACGCGACGAGCACCTCCGAGCTCGCGGTCGCGCTGACCCTGGCCAAGCGGCGGCAACTCGACCAGTTCTTCCTGGATCAGCAGCGGCAGAGCTGGCGGCCGCGCCGCCAGCCGTCACTCGCGGACAGCCGGGTGCTGATCATCGGCGTCGGCAGCATCGGCACCGCTATCGCGCGCCGGCTGGAGCCGTTCGAGGTCGGCATCACGAGGGTCGCGCGCTCCGCGCGCACCGATGGTCTGGGGCCGATCGAGGCGATGACCGAGCTGCCGAGGCTGCTCCCGGAGCACGACATCGTGATCGTCATCGTGCCGCTGACCGACGAGACGACGGGGCTGGTCGACGCGGACTTCCTCGCGGCGATGCCCGACGGTGCACTCCTCGTGAACGTGTCCCGCGGCGCCGTGGTCGACACCGATGCGCTGGTGGCCGAGCTGCAGTCCGGCCGCATCGAGGCCGCGGTCGATGTCACCGATCCGGAGCCCCTGCCGGAGGGGCACGCGTTGTGGACGGCGCCCGGCGTGATCATCACGCCGCACATCGCCGGGTCATCGGCGGCCGGCGTCCCGCGCCTGCACGACCTGCTGCGTTCCCAGGTGCGGGCGTTCGTCGGCGGGGCCGAGCTCGCCAACCTCGTGGCGCGCTCGGCTGAGCAATCATCGAATGCATAAATTGAAACGCCTGCAACACATATGAAACACCGCTGTGCTGAGGTGGGGGAGTTCGCCACTCGATGACGGCGACCGCCGCCACCTGCGGCACGTGATCTGTTCGCACCACCCGGCACCTCCCCCGAGATGTCCGGCCAAGAGTGAAGGTAGGGAATGGAAGCCATGAACACCGTGCGCAATCGACTGATCGGGGCGGCCTCGGCCGTCGTGATCGGGTCGCTCATGTTGGCAGGATGCGCCTCCGGCGGCGGCGGCGACGCCGGCGGCGAAGAGCGCGAGAAGCTCGTCGTCGCCCAGACCATGGAGATCTCCTCCGCCGACCCGGCGAACCAGTCGAACCTCGCCTCCGGGCAGTTGGTCATCCAGTATGCCGAGCCGCTCGTCTACCTCGATGACGAGTACAACGTCGAGCCGCTGCTCGCCGAGTCGGTCGAACGCATCGACGACCTCAGCTACGAGGTGGTCCTCAAGGAGGGCATCACCTTCCACAACGGTGAGGAGCTCAAGGCCAGCGATGTGGTGTTCTCGCTCATGCGGACCACCGACAACCCCCAGACCGCCGCGCGTCTCGGAGACATCGATCCCAACGGCTTCGAGATCATCGATGACCAGACGCTGATCATCCGTACCAAGACGCCCGTGGCGTCCTTCCTCGCCAACCTGGCCGGCCCGCAGGCCGCCATCGTGAGCGAGAAGGCGGTCACCGAGCTCGGTGACGACTTCGGGACGGATGTCACGGGCGCCGGCACCGGCCCGTACCAGTTCGTCGAGTGGACCCCCGGTGTCGAGATCGTCCTCGAGGCCTTCGACGACTACTGGGGCGAGCCCGCCAACATCGAGCGGCTCGAGTACAAGTTCGTGCCCGACGCCAACACCCGGACCGTCATGCTCGAGACCGGTGAGGCCGACGTCGTCTACTCGGTCAACAACTCCGCGATGGGAACGCTGAGCGGCAACGACGACGTCACGGTGTACGAGGCGACGCCGGCGGCCGTCCGCTCGATCTTCTACAACCAGGGCGAGGGCATGCCGTTCGCGAACGAGGACCTCCGGAAGGCGGTGTCCTACGCGATCGACCGCGATGCGCTCGTCGAGGCCGCGTACGGCGACGCCGCCGAGGTCGCGCGCGGATACCTCGGGCCGAACGTGCTCGGACACAACGAGGACATCGAGTCCTACGAGCTCGATCTCGACGAGGCTCGGGCGAGCCTCGCGGATGCCGGGTACGGCGAGGGCGAGCTCGAGCTCAAGCTGACCTTCTGGGCGCAGAACGAGCTCGTCCGCATGGCCGAGATCATCCAGGCGAACCTCGCCGAGATCGGCATCACCGTGACCCTGGAGCAGCTCGAGGCGTCGGCGTGGGTGGACGCGCTCGCCAACGGCACCGTGCAGTTCGGCTTCAACGGGGTGTCGTCTCCCGGCGGCGACCCCGACCCGCTCATGCACAGCCACTTCTTCAGTGGCAACCTGCCCGCGCCGAACCACGGCCAGGTGAACGACGCCGAACTGGACGCACTGCTGCTGGAGGGGCGCTCGACGTTCGACCGGGACGACCGCGACGCGATCTACCAGCAGGCCGAGGCGCTCGTCGCCGACCACTCGTACGCCTATCCGCTGACCCACGAGAAGCTCGTGATGGCCGCGCGTTCGGACCTCTCAGGGTTCGTGCTCGACCCGACCAACTCGACGCGATACCACACCGTCACCGCGACGAAGTAGTGCTCATCCGTCCTGCTCCCGGACATCCGCCCGGGAGCAGGACGGGCACGCGCGAGACCCTGGAGGGCTGACCGATGCTGAAGTACATCGCGTACCGGCTTGCGATGTTGATCCCCGTGCTGTTCGGCGTCGCGGTGATCGTCTTCACGCTCATGTACGTGACGCCTGGCGACCCGACCGCCACGCTCCTCGACGAGAACGCGACCGAGGCCGAACGGCAGGCGCTCCGCCGGGAACTCGGGATCGACGGTTCGTATCTCGAGCAGCTCTGGGGGTTCTTCGTCGGTCTCATCCTGCATTTCGATCTCGGGAACAGCTACGTCAGCGGCATGCCCGTGATCGACCTGATCGGGAGCCGGATGGAGGCGACGGTCGCGCTGGCCTTCTGGTCGACGCTCGTCGCGGCCGTCGTCGGCATCGGGCTCGGCATGGTCGCCGCGATGCGCCCGAACTCGAAGCTCGACGACATCGTGATGACGTTCTCGCTGTTCGGCGTCTCGATGCCGAACTTCTGGATGGGCCTGCTGCTCATGCTGCTGTTCTCGCTGTATCTCGGCTGGCTGCCGGCCGCGGGCTTCAACGGCTGGGAGTACCTGATCCTGCCGGTGATCACGATCGCCACCGACTCCGCGGCCGTGATCGCCAGGATGACGCGCAGCGCGATGCTCGAGGTGTTGAGCCTCGGCTACATCAACACGGCGCGCTCGAAGGGGCAGCGCGAGTCGGTCGTGCTCTTCCGGCACGGCCTGCGCACCGCGCTCATGCCGATCGCCACGACGATCGGGCTGCAGTTCGGAGCGATGCTCGGCGGCGCGCTGCTCACCGAGACGATCTTCAACATCCCGGGCATCGGCAAGCTGCTCGTCGATTCGATCTCGTCGCGTGACTTCCCGGTCGTGCAGGGGGTGGTGCTCGTGATCGCGCTGCTGTTCGGGGTCGTGAACCTGCTGGTCGATCTCGCGTACGCGTACATCGATCCACGCGTCCGTACCCAGTTCGACCTCACCCGGAGGACCGCATGAACGCCATCGCCACGCCGATCGCGACGACGACGTCGGACGAGACGCTCCGCACGATCGATTCGCTCCGGTTCCGCGGGCGGGTCGAGCGCCTGTGGACGACGCTCCGCAAGAATCGCCGCGGCGCGTGGGGACTGGTCATCCTGGTGGTGATCATGCTCGCGGGGGTCTTCGCGCCCTGGCTCACGCCGTACGACCCGCTGCAGCAATCGCTCGGCGACGCGCTGCAGCCGCCGTCCTGGGCGCACTGGATGGGCACCGACAGCTTCGGGCGCGACATGTTCACCCGGATTCTCTACGGGGTGCGCACGTCGCTGCTCTCGGGCGTCCTCGCGGTGGTCGGGGCGCTCCTCATCGGCGGCGCGCTGGGCGCGATCGCCGGCTACTACGGTGGCCGCCTCGACAACGTGATCCTCCGCGGCATGGACGTCCTGCTGGCGCTGCCGACGCTGCTGCTGGCCATCGCCATCGTCAGCGCGCTCGGCGGCGGGCTCGTCAACATGCTGCTCGCGATCGGGCTCGCACAGATCCCCATCTATTGCCGCACCGTGCGCGCGGAGGTGATGCGGATCCGAGAGCAGGAGTTCATCGAGGTGGCGCGATCGCTGGGGGAGAAGGACGGCACGATCATCCTCCGGCACGTCCTGCCGAACTGCACCGCACCGATCATCATCCGCGTCGCGATGGGGATGGCGGCGACGATCCTCGCGTGTGCCTCCCTCAGCTTCATCGGGCTCGGCGTCGCACCGCCGACGCCGGAGTGGGGGTCGATGCTGAGCGGTGGGCGCGAGTACCTGCGCACCTACCCGCACCTCACGATCTTCCCCGGCCTGATGATCATGATCACCGTCCTGGCCCTCAACTTCATCGGTGACGGGCTCCGCGATGCGCTGGATCCGCGGATGAAGGCGACGAGTGCGACTCGGAAGCGCTCCCTGCGCCGTTCGAAGACCCCCCTCTACAAGGCTGTGGCGCCCGGAACACCCGGAAGCCACTGACGAACGTCACGACACGATCGTGTCGACGAAACACAATGAAGGAGAAGCAATGCTCGCCCTGACCAACGCCAAGGTGCTGACCGTGACGAACGGTGTCATCGAGAACGGCACCGTTCTCGTCGAGGACGGGAAGATCACGGCCGTCGGCTCCGACGTCGTCGTCCCCGACGGTGCCCAGGTGGTCGATGCGACCGGAAAGTGGGTGACGCCGGGCCTGATCGACGCGCACTCGCACATGACGGTCAAGGGTGAGCCGGCCTGGGGTGGGAGCGTCAGCGACATCACCGAGATCACGAGCCCGATCACGCCGGGTGTGCGGGCGATGGACGCGGTCAACCCGCATGACTGGTCGGTCCCGCTCGTTCGGGCGGCCGGATTCACAACGGTCGCCGTGCTTCCCGGGTCGGGCAACCTGATCTCGGGACAGACCGCGGTGTTCAAGCTGAAGGAGGCCGCGACCGTCCTCGACCTGCTCGTCGAGGATGCGCCGGTCCAGATCAAGTTCGCCTTCGGCGAGAACCCGAAGCGCATCCACGGCCAGCAGCAGAAGCACGCGCCGCTCACCCGGCTCGGCAACGCACTGATGGTGCGCGAGTTCCTGGCCAAGGCCGTCGAGTACTCGGACGCGCTCGCCGCCGCCGAGCGCGGCGACGGCGCTCGGCCGGCCCGGGACCTGCACCTTGAGGCGCTCGTTCCCGTCGTCCGTGGCGAGCGCACCTGCCGCATCCACTCGCACCGCGCCGACGACATCGTCACCGCGACCCGGGTCGCCGAGGAGTTCGGCCTGCGCTACATCATCGACCACGCGACCGAGGCGTGGAAGATCAGCGACTACCTGAAGGAGAAGGACGTCACCTGCATCGTCGGCCCGATGAACATGGAGCTCGACAAGCAGGAGGTGTGGGAGCGCCGCATCGACCAGCCCGCACTGCTCGAAGCCGCGGGCATCACGTTCTGCCTCACCCAGGACGCGCGCAGCGGGACGCGGTTCCTGCCGGCGTTCGTCGGCATCGCGATCGCGCACGGCCTCTCCTTCGAGACCGCGCTGCGCGCGGTGACCATCAACCCGGCGACGGTCCTGGGCATCGACCACCGGACCGGGTCGATCGAGGTCGGGAAGGACGCCGACCTCGCGGTGTTCTCGGGCAACCCGTTCAACAGCATGAGCAAGTGCGAGCACACCATCATCGAGGGAGTGCTCTACTGATGATCGCGGCGCGGCCGTTCGACGGCCCCACGTCGATCTCGGACGAGCAGCTGGAGGTGATGTACCTCGGCCTGCCGACGAAGGGCCGGCTCGCGTTCGACGAGGCGGAGCTCGCGCTGATCGACGAGGGGTTGCGCGTGAACCCCGACGACTATTTCCTGTGGTGTGCGCGAGCAGCGCTCATGACGGATGCGAGTGAGGCGGTCGAGTGCTACAGCCAGGCGCTCCGCGTGCGGCCGCTCGCCTCGCACGCGCTCTACAACCGCGGGCGAAAGCTGCTCGGTCTCGCGTCCACGGCGATGGCCGCGGCCGATCTCCGCGCGGCGACCGTGCTCGATCCCGACGAGCCGTGGAAGTGGCATTTCCTCGGCGTGAGCCTGTACTTCCTGGAGCGTTACGAGGACGCGGTCGCCGCCTTCGAGGCGGCGGTCGCCGCCGCCGAGCGTGCCGGCGAGCCCCTGCTGCCGTTCGAACTGGAATGGGTCTGGAACTGCCACATGAAGCGCGGCGACGCCGACGAGGCCGCCGCGAGCATCTCGCGCGTGGACGAGCGCACGCCCGTGCTCCCGAGCGAGGCCACCTACAAGCGCCGGATCCTGCTCTACCGCGGCGCGCTCACCGAGGCGGAGTTCCTCGACGGCATCGATCGCGAGGACGCCGTCGAGGCGGCCAACCAGTTGTACGGCTACGCCAATCACCTGCACTACCTGCGCGGCGACACCGCGGGATCCGTGGCGGTGCTGCGTGAGGTGCTCGCGACCGCGCCCGGAGGCGCGGGCTGGGGCGCCAAGATGGCCGCGCTCGATCTGGTCGAGCGCGAGCGGCAGCTGCAGCGCGGGGATGCCGCGAACCACCCTGAACCTCGAGAGAAGAAAGGCGGATCACTGTGATTCGGGAAGAGAGTTGGAAGCAGATCCTGGAGATCGCGTACGGCAGCGGGCCTGCCAAGGGCTACATCTGGATGGAGAAGGACGAGGAGGCGAAGGTCGATGCGGGGCTCGCAGAGAACCCGTACGACTACTCCCTGCTCACGGCCAAGGCCATCCTCAACTTCAACCACGATGCGAACGTCTCGATCGACTACTTCTCGCGCGCGCTCGCGATTCAGCCGTTCGACTCGCACCAGCTGTACAACCGTGGCCGGAAGTACCTGAACACGGGCCGGCATTCGGAGGGGCTCGCCGACCTGGAGCTCGCCGTCCGCCTGGATGCCGAGGACAACTGGAAGTGGCACTATCTCGGCGTCGGGTACTGGATGGAGGGCCGGCTCGAAGAGGCACTGCCGAACTTCGTGAAGGCGCAAGAGGTCTCGGCACGCCACAACCAGGACCTGATCAGCTGCGAGGCCGACTGGCTGTGGACGACGTACATGCACCTCGGGCGCCCGGAGGAAGCCGCGGCGGCGATCGCCGACATCACGGAGGACACCCTGGTCGTGCCGGTCATCGGTGACGACGAGGGATACCGTGACGCGTGCCTGCTCCTGAACGGCCGGATGCCGGTCGAGGAGTACGTGAAGACGATCAGCGCAGAGAACGAGGGCGGCGCCTCCAACGGGCTGTTCACGGTCGCCAAGTACTACTACTACGTCGAGAAGGACCTCGACAAGGCGATCGACTACCTGCGCAAGACGCTCGCCGACCCGATCGGCAAAGGCTGGGGTTTCCGCTTCGCGAAGATGAACGAAGCCAAGTGGGAGGCCGAGTACGCCGCAGCGCGCGGCGCGAACTGAGGCAGTGAGGTCCGGGGGCTGGGGCACGTCCCGCCCCCGGACGACGCCCATGGAGCGAGAGGAACGGCATGGGGCTGAGCGAGGCAGAACAGCGGGTGCGCGCCGACGCGCACGCGTGGTTCGACGACCACCGAGACGAGTTCGTGTCGACCCTCGTCGACTGGGTGCGGATTCCGAGCGTGAGCCGAGCCGACCTTGCGGAGCCCGGCGCGCCGTTCGGCCGGGAGGTCGCACGCATGCTGGACGCCATCGCGCGCACCGCCGAGTCCTCCGGGCTCGAGGTCTGCTCGCACGACGGGTACGCCGTCTCGGTGCGGCACGGGGCGGAGGATCGCGAGATCGGCCTGATCTCGCACATCGACGTCGTGCCGGCCGGCGATGGCTGGCACTTCGACCCGTTCGAGCCGACCGTCCGGGATGGGTACGTCATCGGGCGTGGCGTGCGCGACAACAAGGGTGCGGCGCTGCTCGACGTCTCGCTGCTCCGGTTCTTCCGCGATCGGGGCCATCCGCTGCGGTGCGGCCTGCGGGTCATCCTCGGCGGTGCCGAGGAGACGGGCATGGCCGACATGGAGCACTACGTGCGCACCGCACGGGTCCCCGAGGTGTCGCTCGTGACGGACGGATTCTTCCCGGTGAACCACGTGCAACACGGCCGGATCGCGGTCGAGGTGCGACTGCCGTGGTCGCCGGCGGCCGGGGTCCTGTCCACGGACGGGACCACCAACTCGGTGCCGGCACGAGCGCGGGCCAGGTTCGAGGACGCCGACGTGGTCGCCGGCCTGGAGCGCATCCTGCGTCTCGGGGAGACACCGCGGGACGGTGTCCAGGCTCACCGGGAGGGGGAGGCGCTCGTCGTCGAGGCGGAGGGCATGGCCGGGCACCCGGCGTTCCCCGGCTCGACGGTGAACGCGGTGGCGGTGCTCGCCGAGTTCGTGCTGCGTTCCGGCGCGCTCTCGGGCACCGACCGGCTCGTGGCCGATCTGCTGGCACGGCTCCTCGGCGACCAGTACGGCGTCGGGGCGGGTCTCGACCGGACCGACGATTCCGGCAGGCTGACCCTCAACGGCGGCGCGCTCGAGTGCCGGGACGGCGAGCTGCACCTCACGATGACCATCCGTCATCCCGTGCGGCAGGAGGCGCGGGACATCCTGCGCCAGCTCGACACGCTGGTCGCGCCGCTCGGCGGCGCGGTCGAAGAACTGAGCATCGTCCCGCCGCACGTGGTGCCGGCGGATGACCCGATCGTCGAGCTGCTCCGGGCGACCTTCGACGATGCGACGGGGGCGACGACCCGGCCGATGGCCATGGGCGGCGGGACGCACGCCAGAGTCGTGCCGAACTCGCACACATTCGGTCCGGGCCTGTTCACCGATCAGGCCATCGAGTACGCCGCTCGGCGCCAGGCCGGGTTCCTGCCGGCGGGGCACGGCGATCCGCACGGCCCCGACGAGTGCGTCGCGATCGACAACCTGCGCATGGCGTTCGGCATCTACGCCGTCGCGCTGACACGACTGGATGAGCTGACACGACTGGATGAGCTGGCGAGACTGGACGAGGTGGTGAGATGACCAACGACGCGATGACGCCGAAGGCTCCGCTCCTGGAGGTGCGCGGACTGAGCGTGGAGTTCCTGATCGGCGACGACCACGCCAGAGCGGTCGACGACGTCAGCTTCCGGGTCTACGAGGATGAGGTCCTCGGCGTGGTCGGCGAGTCGGGGTCGGGCAAGAGCGTCGCGATGGCGGCGCTCACCCAGCTGTTGCCGTCGAACGCGTCGATCCCGACCGGAGAGATCGTCTACCGCGGCCGCGACCTGCTCGACCTGAGCGCCAAGCAGCTGCGGTCCGAGATCCGGGGCAGCGAGATCGCCACGATCTTCCAGGACCCGATGACCAGCCTGAATCCCGTCATGACCGTCGGGGCGCAGATCGTGGAGGCGCTCCGCCTGCACGGCAGGTACTCGCGACGGGCGGCGAGGGAACGCGCCGTCGAACTGCTCGAGCTCGTCGGGATCCGGGACGCGCAGGACGCGTTCCGCCGGTATCCCCACGAATACTCGGGCGGGATGCGGCAGCGCGTGATGATCTCGATCGCCGTGGCATCCGACCCCTCGCTGATCATCGCGGACGAGCCGACGACGGCGCTCGACGTCACCATTCAGCGCCAGGTGATCGACGTGCTCGTCCAGCTCCGCGCGCAGCGGCACACGAGCGTGATCTTCATCAGCCACGACCTCGACCTCGTCGCCGACATCGCCGACCGCATCGTCATCATGTACGCGGGTCAGATCGTCGAATCGGGTTCGGTGCGCGACATCTTCGACAACCCGTTGCATCCGTACACCAAGCTCCTGCTGCGCTCCGTGCCGCAGTCGACGAAGGATCGCGGCGAGCTCCCGACGATCGCCGGCTCCGTTCCGGCGATCCTCGACATCCCGCGCGGCACCTGCCGGATCGCCCCGCGAGTCCCGTGGCTGCCTGACGACGCGCACGAGGAGGCCCCCGAGCTGCGGGAGGTCGAGCCCGGTCACGCGGTGCGCTGCGTCTGCTATCGATCGTTCACGTACCCGGATCCGTCTGAGATGAGTGAGGAGGCGGCGTGATGACCGAACCGATTCTCGAGGTGCGCGACGTGCGGAAGACGTTCCGGACCGGTGGATCCGGGCCGTTCTCACCGAAACGCGAGGTGCACGCGGTCAACGGCGTGTCATTCGACCTGCGTGCCGGCGAGACGCTGGGCATCGTGGGCGAGTCGGGGAGTGGCAAGTCCACGCTCGGCCGTCTCGTGACGAGCCTGATCCCGCCGACGAGTGGAACCGTGCGCTTCAAAGGGCAGGAGATGACGACCGCGTCGTCCGACGAGATGCGCCGCATCCGCAAGCACATCCAGATGATCTTCCAGAACCCGCTGGCGAGTCTGAGTCCGCGGCGCATGATCATCGACTCGCTCACCGAGCCGATGGAGGTCTTCAAGATCGGCACCCGCGTCGAGCGCGTCGAACGCGCGATGGAGCTGCTCGAGGAGGTCGGGCTGAAGCGCGCGTACGCGACCCGGTACCCCCACGAGTTCTCGGGCGGCCAGTGCCAGCGGATCAACATCGCCCGCGCCCTCATGCTGGCGCCCGACCTGCTCGTGTGCGACGAGCCCGTGTCGGCCCTCGACGTCTCGGTCCAGGCCCAGGTGATCAATCTGCTGACCCGCCTGCAGCGCGAGCACGGGCTGAGCTACATCATCGTGTCGCACGATCTCAACGTCATCAGGTACATCTGCGACACGATCGCGGTCATGCAGCGCGGCGAGATCGTCGAGTACGGGCCGGCAGAGCGCGTCTACGAGGACCCGCAGCACGACTACACGAAGACCCTGCTCGCCGCGATCCCGGGTGCGGCCCGGCACGCGGATCGGACCGAGCCGTGAGCGGCGATCACTGCATGGAGTCGAGAATCGCGACGAGCTGCGCGAACGTGGTGCGCGGATTGAGGATCGCGAACCGGGTGTTCGGGCGGCCCGCGTGCGAGCTCGGCACCACGAAGGCGCGCTGTTCGTCGAGCAGACGCTGTGACCACGCGTCGTAGTCGGCCTTGGTCCACCCGTCGCGCTCGAACACGACGATGGAGAGCTGCGGGTCGCGCACGAGTGTGAAGCCGGGCCGCGCGGCGATCTCGGCCGCGATATCGGCCGCGAGCCGGATGGAGGCGCCGATCGCCTCGCGGTAGGCGGCGGCGCCGTAGGTCGCGAGCGAGAACCAGAGCGGCAGTCCACGTGCCCGCCGCGTGAGGTGCGCCGCGTAGTCCGACGGGCTCCATTCGCTCGCCTCGGTGAGCGTGTCGAGGTACTCGGCGTGCTGCGTGTGCGCGCGGCGGCCGGCCTCCGGGTCACGATAGATGAGTGCGCACGCGTCGAACGGCGCGAACAGCCATTTGTGCGGGTCGACGATCGCCGAGTCGGCGTGCTCGACGCCCGCGAACCGATCGCGCGCGAGCGGCGACAGCATGGCGGCGAGGCCGTACGCCCCGTCGACGTGCAACCAGAAGTCGTGGTCGGCTTTGAGCGCCGCGATCGACGCGAGGTCGTCGACGATCCCGAAGTTCGTCGAGCCCCCGGTCGCGACGACGGCGAAGACGGATGCCCCGTGTTCGGCGAGCGCCTCGCGCACCGCCTCCCCGCGGAGCGCGCCGTCACGTCCGGGAGCGACCGTCACGATCTCGACGTCCATGACCCGTGCCGCCGACGCGATCGACGAGTGCGCCTCGGCGCTGCACACGACCTTCCAGCGGCTCGGCTGCTCGCGACCCGCCTCGGCGGCCGAGAGTCGCGCCGCCTCGCGCGCCGCGACCAGTGCCGAGAGATTGCCGAGCGTGCCGCCCTGGACGAAGACGCCGCCCGCACCGGACGGTAGGCCGAACTCGTTGGCGAGCCACGTGAGCACCTCGTTCTCGGCGTGCACCGCGCCGGCGCCCTCGAGCCACGAGCCGCCGTAGAGCGCGCTCGCCGAGACGACCAGGTCGAACGCGATCGACGCCTTCGTCGGCGCGGTCGGGATGAACGAGAGGTACTGCGGGTGGTCGGTCGTGATGCACGCGGGCGCGAGCGCGTGTTCGAAGATCGATACGGCGCGCGCGGCGCCGATGCCGTCCTCGTGGATCGTTCGCCCGGCGAGTCGCGCGAGCTCGAGCGGGGCGAGCGGCTTGTCGAGCGGCGTGTCGGTGTCGAGGATGCGCCGACGCGAGTAGTCGAGCACGAGGTCGACGAGCTGGGTGTTCTCGGCGGTGACCTCGTGCATGCGCGCGGCGAGGTTCGCCGCGGCGGGCCGGCCGGAGTCGGGTTCGGCGGCGTGGTCGGTGATGGTCACGGCGGGTCCTCTCGCTCGCGGCGTGGGCAGTCGCACAGCAGCGTCGCACACACTGGGCTCCGCGCAAAATGCGCGCGTGTTTCTCGCAAGCAGCACAACAAACACGCGTTATCACGCGTCAAGAGTCATGAAAACTGCGTGCGGCCTGAAGCCGCAGAGTTCCGACGTGTAACATACTGATATGCTTGCCTGATGAGTAACCAACGTCAGGTTCGCGCCGGGGCTCTCGCAGTGGCTGTAGGTGCCGCGCTCGTCTCGGCCGTCGGAATTCCGGCGCCGGCGCACGCCGCCGAGGGCGATACCTGGACGGTGGGCGATCGGTACTACGAGGTCGTCTTCGACCGCACCATCCCGGCGCACGAGAACGCGGACTGGCGCGCCTCGTGCCCCGACTCGCACCCGTACCTCGACGCGGGCGTCGGCACCAGCGAGCTCACGTCGATGGGGAAGGGTGTCGAAGTCCATCGCAGCAGCTGGAAGGTCGAGGCGTGGCAGACCGGCCATCAGGCCTGGCCTGATGGCACCGCCTCGGCGAGCTGGGGCACGGCGAGGAACTGGCTCGTCGGCGACGACGCGATCCGGCTCACGATGGTCTGCACCTGGACGTTCGCCAACGCCTGGCGCCCCTGACCGTCAGCTCGAGGAGCTGGAGTCGTCGTACACGACCGCTGCGGTGCGCTCCGGTGGGACGGTCCGGAACCCGATGAGCTTGTGGCTGCCGTCGCAGAACGGGCGGATCGCGGAGGCGCCGCACCGGCAGAGCGCGACCGTCCTCCGGTGCGGATCGACCGGCTCGCCCTGCTCATCGAGGATCTCGACTTCGCCGCGCACGATGAGCGGGCCATTCGGGCAGGCGAACACGGAGGGCGCGGCCGCATGCGTCATGGCGCCGCCTCCTCCGAAGCCACCGGCTTCCTCAGGGCGGAGCCGCCGCCTTCGAAGGCCGAGCGGATGCTGCCCCAGAGGCGGCCGTCGACGGTCAGGCACGCGGATGCCCCGAAGAGGACCTCGTCCGCGAGTGCGGGCTCGTCCTCGGTGAGGCCGCCCCCTAGATCGCGCGCGGCGATCTGCTCGTGCACCGCGTCGGCCTCGACGTGCTCGTCGAAGTACTCGGCGGCCTCGTCGTCGAAGCCGAGCCTGCGCAGACCTGCCGCGTACGCCTTGCACGGGATCGACGAGGTCATCTCGTACGCGGCGAGGTGCCCGGCGATCGCGCCGCGGAGCCGGCGCTGCAGGCCGAACATCGACATGAGGTTCATGGACGAGTACACGAGCGCCGGGACGTGATCGGCGTATGCGCCGTAGCGGTCGTCGAGCCCCATCGAGCGCATGGTCTTCGCGAAGATCTCGGCGTGCAACCGATCCGCCCGGCCCCCGCCGTACTCGTCGGCCTGGATCTCGACGAGCGCGGCCTTCGCGCGTCCGTGCAGCCGGGGGATGGCCCAGCTGTGCGGGTCCGCTTCCTTGAGCGTGTAGATCGAGCGATGCACCATCACCTCGCGCACCTGCTCGGCGGTCGCGTCGCGCTCGACCCACGTGGAGAGGCCGGGTCCGTCGTCGGCGTCCTCGACCAGCGCGAAGAGCGCCTCAGGGATGTCGCGCGTCGCGTGCGGCTGCGGGATGACCTCGCGCAGCTCGGCCTCGTAGGCGCGTTCGATCTCGCGCCGGAACGCGAGGACGCCCGGCTCCCATTCGAGGTCGTCCTCGACCCCTTCGACGCCGCCGTAGTGCAGCTCGTACAGGAGGAAGAGTGCGAGCTGCACGTCATCGTCCTCGAGCAGGCTCGGCGAACGGCGGGCGGCGGCCGCCGCGACGCGCGGGTCGAGCTCGACGGGAGCGGTGCCGAGCAGGCGCTGGAGCACGAGTTCGCTCACCTCGCCACGGGCCTCCGGTGGCCGCATGGGCCAGCGCTCGCCGGTTCGAACGACTCCCGGTGCCGAGATCGTCACGTGTGCCCCCTCAGTGTGATGCTGCTCGCCTCACGGTAGGCACGGGAGACCCGCGGGGAACGGGGCTTGACCGTCTCGGAGCGAGAGGTGTAGCCGCACGCGCACAGGCCGCTGTCGGTCGGGCGGTGCACACTGGACCGGTGCTCGCTCCGCATTCGCACGAGTGGCGGCCGAGGCATCCGACCGATCTGCACCAGACCGTCGGCAGCCTCCGCCGCGGGCCGGGCGACCCCACGTACGTCGGCGACGCGGCCGGTGCCGTCTGGCGCACGACGCGCACGGTCGCCGGCTCGGCGACGATCCGGCTCACGCAGCCCGCACCCGATCTGCTGCGCTGCGAGGGGTGGGGTGACGGCGCCGCGCTCGCCGTGGCGCAGGCGCCCGAGCTGCTCGGCGATCGCGACGATCCGACGGGGTTCGAGCCGCGCCTCGACCTCCTCCGCGACGCCCACCGCCGCAACGCGGGGCTGCGCATCCCGCGCACGGCGGCGGTCTTCGAGGCACTGGTGCCGGCGATCCTCGAGCAGAAGATCATCACGCTTCAGGCGCACGCCTCCTGGCGCCGGCTCGTGCAGCGGTTCGGCGATCCGGCTCCCGGCCCGGTGCCGCGACCGATGTTCGTCGTGCCGGCCGCCGAGACCTGGGCGGACGTGCCGACCTGGGAATGGCATCGCGCCAACGTCGACCCGAGGCGCGCCCGCACGATCGTGAACGCGGCGCACTTCGCCGCGAAGATCGACGCGGCGGCCGACCTGTCGGCCGAGGGTGCGGCGGCGCGCCTCATGCTCTTCCCGGGGATCGGCCCGTGGACCGCCGCCGAGGTCGCGCAGCGCGCGCTCGGCGATGCCGACGCGGTGTCGGTCGGCGACTTCCACCTCTCGAACCACGTCGGTCACGCGCTGTACGGTCGCGACATGTCCGACGACGAGATGCTCGAGGCGCTCGCGCCCTGGGCGGGGCACCGCTACCGGGTCATCCGGCTCCTGTTCGCCGCCCGCGTGCCCGGCCGTCCGAGGCGCGGCCCGCGCCTCGCCTTCGTCGACCACACCGGGCACTGACGCATCCCCGGCGCTCGCTACTCGGCCGACGCGGCGGCGCGATCGCGCGCCGCATCCTGCGCGTGCCCCCACTCGGCCAACGGCTGCAGCAGCTCGATGAGCTGGATGGCGCGCGAGCTGGGTGTGTAGCTGACGGTGACCGGCGTGGTCGCCCGCACATGGCGCTCGATGAGCCGCTCGGCCTCGAGTTCGCGCAGCCGAGCGGCGAGCAGCCGATCCGAGATGCCGGCGATGTGCGCGCGGTACTCGGAGAACCGGCGGGCGCCGCGCACGCCGGCGAGCAGGATGGCCGCGTTCCACTTGCGGCCCGCGAACTCGACCGATGCCGTGAACCTGCGGCACGCCTCTTCATCGATCTGCCCCAGCTCGTGCAGTCGCGCGCTGCTGCGGTGCCGGGCGAGGTCGTCGATGGGAACGTGCGACTCCTGCATGCGGATCTCCTTCGCTTACTTCAAGTAAGTAGCTTACCTCACATCTGCGGTTGGCCGGCAATGGACGCAGGATGGGAGCACCCCACGATCGGAGCACGATGCACTACGGACGCCCCCTGCAGTTCGGCACCTTCATCACGCCCTCGAACGATCCGCCCCAGGTCCCCGTGCAGCTGGCGCAGGTCGCCGAGGCGGCTGGATTCGACCTCGTCACCTTCCAGGACCACCCCTACCAACCGCGGTTCCACGACACGTGGACCCTGCTGACCTGGGTCGCCGCGTCGACCGAGCGCATCCGGGTCGCGGGCAACGTGCTGAACGTGCCGCTGCAGCGGGAGCCCGCGGTCCTCGCGCGTGCCGCCGCGAGCCTCGATCTGCTCTCGGACGGGCGCTTCGAGCTGTCGCTCGGTGCGGGCGGCTTCTGGGACGCGATCGAGGCGATCGGCGGTCGACGGCTCACGCCGGGCCAGGCGGTGGACGCGCTCGCCGAGGCCATCGAGATCATCCGCGGCACGTGGGACGCGGGCAACCGCGAGCGGTTCGTGGTCGACGGCGAGTACTACCGGGTCGACGGTGCGAAGCGCGGGCCGGCGCCCGCGCACGACATCCCGATCTGGATCGGGGCCCTGAAGCCGCGCATGCTGCGCCTCATCGGCCGGGTCGGCGACGGCTGGCTGCCGTCGCTCGCGTACGTGCAGGATGGGGAGTACGCGCGCTCGGCCGCCGTCATCGACGAGGCCGCAGTCCGGGCCGGTCGCAATCCGGCCGAGATCCGCCGGCTGCTCAACGTGGCTGGCCGCTTCTCGGCTCGCGGCGGCGGCATGCTCGACGGCCCGCCCGAGCAGTGGGTCGAGCAGTTGCTGCCGCTCGCGGTCGAGGACGGCGTCGACACGTTCATCCTCGCGAGCGACGACCCGCCGACCATGCAACGGTTCGCGGCCGAGGTGGCGCCCGCGCTGCGTGAGGCCGTCGCGCGGGAGGTCGGTGCCGGTGCGCCCGTGCGGATGCCTCGGTCGAGCATCGCGCTCGCGAAGCGGCGCGACGGCATCGACTACGACGCGCTGCCCGCCTCCCTCGCCGCCGAGGCGGTCGAGCCCGGAGACGCCGCTTTCGCACGGGTGCACTCGACGTACCTGCGTGGCGGTGCACCCGGCCTCGTGCTGCGGCCGGGGAACGCCTCGGAGGTCGCCGAGGCGGTCGCGTTCGCGCGCGAGCACACGCACGTCCCGCTCGGCATCCGCAGCGGCGGCCACGGCATCAGCGGTCGCTCCACGAACGACGGCGGGCTCGTGATCGACCTCTCGCGTCTGCGTGCCATGACGGTGCTCGACGAGGCCGCGCGACTGGTTCGCATCGAGCCCGGTGCGCGCTGGGCGGAGGTCGCGGCGTTCCTCGATCCGCATGGCTGGGCGCTCAGCTCAGGCGACTACGGCGGGGTCGGGGTCGGCGGGCTCGCGACCGCGGGCGGGATCGGATGGCTCGTGCGCGGGCACGGGCTCACGATCGACCATCTCAGGGCGGTCGAGGTCGTCCTCGCCGACGGCTCCATCGTGCGTGCGAGCGCAGACGAGCGGCCCGAGCTGTTCTGGGCGATGCGCGGCGCGGGCGGCAACATGGGCATCGCCACGGCCTTCGAGTTCGAGGTCGACGAGGTCGGTCAGGTCGGCTGGGCCCAGCTCGTGTTCGATGCGAGCGACACGGCCGGGTTCCTGCAGGCGTGGGGCGACTGGGTCGTCGACGCCCCGCGCGACGTCACGAGCTTCGCGCTCATCGGCGGCGCCCGGCCCGGGCAGCCGCGCTACGCGCAGATCATGGCCATGATCGACTCGGCCGACCCCGACGTCGTCATCGAGCGCCTGCAGCCGCTCGCCGCGGCGGCCCACCTCGTCGACCAGGACGTGCGCATGACGACCTATCGCGCGGTGATCTCCAACTCGAGCGACGCCATGCACGCGGGGCAGGGCGAGCCGCTCACGCGGTCCGGGCTCGTGGGCCGGATCACACCGGAGTTCGCGGCCGACGCGGCGCGATTCCTCGACTCGGGGGCGACGTACTTCTTCTCGATCCGTGCCGTCGGCGGCGCGGTGCACGATGTCGCCGCGGATGCGACCGCGTTCGCGCATCGCGACGCGGAGTTCTCGATCGCCGCGTTCGGCACCAGCGCGATGCGCACGAGCGAACGGTGGAACGAGCTCATCGCCCCGCATTCGACCGGTGCGTACGTGAGCTTCGAGACCGAGCAGGGCTCGGAGGTGCTCGAGCAGGCGTTTCCCGCAGCGACGCTCGAACGCCTGCGGGCGATCAAGCGCGAGGTCGACCCGGGCAACCTGTTCCGCGACAACGCCAACGTCGGCGTCTGACCGGGCCCGGTCGCGGCGGCCTCACCCGAGGTAGAGCCGGAGCTGCTCCTCGGTGACGCCGATGCCCGCATCGGACAAGCGCTGCCGCAGCAGCTCCTCCTCGTCGCCGGCGTGACCCATGCGCACGTCTTCCTGGACCTGCGCCAGGATGCCGCGGATCTTCTCCTCGCGCGTCGCCTCGGTGGCGCCTTCCTCGATCGGGCCGTCGGTCATGTCATCCTCCAGTGCGCTGGGCGAGCGGGCCGCGTACCGCGGCCCTTCCCCATCCTGGGCGCCCGGATCGACACGCGTCGAGCCGTTGACAGCGCGGGCGGTCGCACGCAACGGATGCCTCGGGCTCGGTGAACTGGCCCCCGAGGCATCCGTCACCGCGCCGTTCGCGATCGTGAGATGCGGACCGCCGGACGGCGTTCACCGCGCCGTCGAACGGGCTTCTCCTCCACGCAACCTCCCCCCGAAAGGGTGACAAACGCGGCGTCCCGGCGCCGCGTCACTACGCAAGAGACCCCTTACGGAACGGAAGAGGAATCCATGAGCGCGAACACGTTCGGGCCCGCGCGGCGCCTGATCGTCCTCGGCACGGTGGCGGGCGTCGCCATCGGCGTCGTCCCCGTCGCGGCGTCGGCAGAGCCGGCCGAGGCTTCGGTCCCCAAGAACGTCATCGTCCTGATCTCGGACGGCGGCGGGTACAACCAGTTCGACGCGGCGCGTCTCTACGACGCCGGTGCGAGCTACCAGCAGGTCACGGTGGACCCCGCGACCGGCGTCGTCGAGCACACGCCCGGCACGGCCAGCCAGGTCTACGACTCGTGGCCGATCCAGCTCGGGCAGTCGCACTACTCGGCCAACGGCCGCGCGAGCTACAGCCCCGAGTCGGCGTGGGGCTCGTTCGACTGGGTCGCCTCGGGGGCGACGGACTCGGCCGCAGCCGGGACCGCGCTCGGCACCGGCGTCAAGACCAACAACGGCGTGCTCGGCCAGCGGCCGAGCGGCGAGCAGCTCCTCACGCTCGGCGAGCAGGCGCAAGCCGTCGGCAAGAAGGTCGGGCTCGTCACGGACGTGCCGTTCAACCACGCCACCCCGGCCGGATTCATCGCGCACAACGACAACCGCAACGACTACCACGGTCTCGCGACCGAGATGATCGACTCCGGGGCGGACGTGCTCATCGGTGGCGGTCACCCGAACTACACCGACGCGAACGCGCCGCGTGCGTCGCACTTCGGCCAGGGCTCGTGGATCTCCCAAGCCGACTTCGAGCGGGTGACCACGGGTCAGACCGACTTCACCTACATCGAGAGCAAGGCGCAGTTCGACGCGGTCGCGAGCGGCACCGACGTGCCCGAGAAGCTCTTCGGCCTCGCCCGCGTCGCCGAGACCTTCCAGTACAACCGGCCGGGCCTCGCGAACGACGAGGTGCTGCCCTACACCGACCCGGCCAACACGGACGTGCCGTCGCTCGAGACGGCCGCGGACGCCGCGCTGAACGTGCTCGAGGGTGACGAGGGCTTCTTCCTCATGGTCGAGGCCGGTGCGGTCGACTGGGCCGGTCACGCCAACCAGACGACGCGCATCGTCGAGGAGCAGCAGTCGTTCAACGCCGCGGTCGAGACCGTGAACGAGTGGGTCGAGACCAACAGCAGCTGGGATGAGACCCTCGTCATCGTGACCGCCGACCACGAGACCGGCTACCTCGCCGGCCCGGGCGCCGGCGCTGAGACGGGCTGGACCCCGCTGACCGGGCAGGCGGGCGCACTGCCCGAGGTGTCGTGGCACTCGGGCGGGCACACCAACGCCCTCGTCCCGGTGTACGCCAAGGGCGCGGGCTCCGAGGTCCTCGACGCGCGCGCGACCAACTGGGACTCGGTGCGCGGCGCCTACCTCGACAACACCGACATCGGTGAGGCGATCTTCGATCTTCTGGGCCACGCGGCCCCGGAGTCGGAGTCGGCGCTCGGCATCGAGGCATCCGTCCCCCTGCCCGCATCGGGCGGCGTGCTCAGCCTCGCCCTCCCGGCGACCGAGGAGCCGGTCGCCTTCGCGGGCGACGCGGCCGCGCAGAACGCCGTGCTCCCCGAGATCGTCGTGAGCGACACCCGCAACGAGGCGCAGGCGCAGGGCAAGGGCTGGACCCTCGCGGGCTCGGCGACCGACTTCGTGGCTGGGAACCGCTCGTTCGGTGCCGAGCACCTCGCGTGGGCCCCGCGCGTCGTGAGCTCGGACGCAGGAGCCGTCGCCGGCGGCGAGGCGACGCTCGACGCGCCCGCGACCCTCGCCGACGCCGACCGCGTGAACCGCGTCGGCGCCACCGTGGTCTCGGCCGACCTCGCGCTCACCGTGCCGTCGGAGGCCAAGAGCGGCCGGTACGGCAGCGAGATCACGCTCACCCTCTTCCCGAAGGACTGACCGTCCCGACGGCGTGAGGCGGCGCGGCGTCAGCCGCACCGCACCGGCGGCCCTCCGGCGTATCAGGGGGGCCGCCGGTCCCGTCGTCCCGAATCCGCTTGCCGTTTCTGCGTTCCGCCTGCTGCTTCAGGTCTTCATGTAAGGACTTCCGCGTGCCAGTCACCTCCCGTCTTTCCCGCTTCGCCGAGCGGATGTCTCGGCGGCGCGCGGCGCCCGGCCGCGGCCTGCGCATCGCGGCCGTCGCGGCCCTTGCGGTCGCCGGCGTCGCAGCTGTCGCGCCCGTCGCTGCTGCCGTGCCCGTCGCTGCTGCCGTGCCGGTCGCTGCCGCCGTGCCGGTCGCTGCTGCCGTGCCCGGCGCGACCACGGCGCAGACCGCGGCCTCCGCCGCGCAGTGGACCGTCGCGCCTGCCGACGCGGCGGGGCCCGACGGGCGCATCTCACTGCGGCACGTGGTCGAACCCGGGGCCGCGGTCGAGGACGCGATCGCCGTGACCAACCTCGGTACGGAGTCCGCGCGTTTCGCCGTGGTCGGCGGCGACGGTGTCGTGGCGGCGGACGGCGCGTTCGACCTCGCCGCCGGCGAGCCGGCCGAGGCCGGCACCTGGCTGACGATCGACGGCCTCGACGCCGGGCAGATCGAGGTGCCCGCGGGCGAGAGCCGTGTGCTTCCGGTGCGCATCGAGGTGCCGGCGGATGCGACGCCGGGCGACCATCCGGCGGGCATCGTCGTCGGCCTCTCGCGCGCCGACGACGGCGTCACCGTCACCAATCGTGTCGGGGTGCGCGTGCACCTGCGCGTAGCCGGCGACCTCGCGCCCGCGCTCGACGTCTCCGAGGTGACGACCTCGTTCACCCCGTCACTGATCCCGTTCGCGCCCGGTACGCTCCGGGTCGAGCTCGATGTCGTCAACGTCGGCAATACGCGGCTCGGCGCGGTCGCCGCCGCACGGGCCTTCGGCGCCGAGACCGCCTCGACCGACCCGTCGGCGCCGACCGAACTGTTGCCGGGCGACGCGTCGACGGTCGTGCTCGAGAGCGTGGCCTGGCCCGTAATGCTCCTCGGCGGCGAGGTGACCGTGCAGCCGGTGGTGCTCGGCGACGACGGGATCTCCTCACCCGAGCCGGTCGCGGCCTCGTTCAGCCACCCGGCCGTCTCGTGGACCGGCCTCGCGCTGATCGTGCTGATCGCCGGAGCGATCGTGGTCGTCGTGCGCCGCCGCCGGCGCGGTGATCAGGAGCCTGGGTGACGCACCGTGACGAGTTCCCGCACCCGTCACGGAATGCGCTCGCTGCCCGATGCGTTGCCGACCCTCATGACCAAGACACGATTCGGAATCATCGGCGCGGGCCACATCGGGTCCGCCCTCGCGCGGAAGCTCGGCGAGCTCGGCTACGACGTGGTGCTCAGCAACTCGCGTGGGCCAGAGACACTGGCGGACCTCGTCGACGAGCTCGGGCCGCGGGTCACCGCGGCGACCGCGGAGGAGGCCGGCGCGGCGGGTGACGTCGTGGTCGTGACCGTCCCGCTGAAGGCGCTCGCCGAGGTGCCGGTCGAGCCGCTCGCGGGCAAGATCGTGCTCGACACGAACAACTACTACTGGGAGCGCGACGGGCGCATCCCCGCGCTCGACGAGGGCCGTGCGACGACCTCGGGTCTGCTGCAGGCGCACCTGCCCGAGTCGAAGGTGGCCAAGGCGTTCAACCACATCCTGTCGAGCGACATCGGGACGAGCGGGGCGCCAGCGGGGACGCCCGACCGGCGCGCGCTCGCGACCGCGAGCGACTTCGACGAGGCCGCCGAGTTCGTGGCGCGGCTCTACGACGAGTTCGGGTTCGACACCGTGAACGTCGGGCCGCTGTCGGAGAGCTGGCGCGTCGAGCGCGACCGGCCGGCGTACGTCGTGCGTCAGAATCGCGAGGAGCTGGAGGCGAACCTCGCCCGCGCGGAGCGATCCGACGCCGCCTGATCCGCCGCCCGCCGACACGCGCGTCCGCCAGGCCCGCCTGTCGGCGGGGCATGATCGACTCGTCGCATGGGATTCGACTCCACCTTCCTCGGCCTCGACGCGGCCATGCCGCGGGTGTCCCCGGCCCAGGTCGACGCGTGCGTCGAGCTCGAGTACGTGCACTTCACGGTCGTGCTCGACACCGTGCGCCGGTTCGCGCGGGTGACGGGCGTCAATCTCGACGGCGCCGAGCTCGTCGATGTCCCACGCGTCGGCGACCGATGGGCGCTCGACGAGCGGGTGCCGGCCGATCAGCAGGCGGGCCCCGAGATCTACGCCGCGAACGACCTCGACCGCGGGCATCTTGTGCGGCGCCGCGACCCCGTGTGGGGTGCGCCCGCGGTCGCGGCCCGCGCGAACGCCGACACGTTCCGGTACCCGAACGCGGCCCCGCAGGCCTCGGGCTTCAATCAGTCGAAGGCACTCTGGCTCGGCCTCGAAGACCACGTGCTGGCGTTCGCCGATGCGAACGGGCTCCGGCTCTCGGTGTTCACGGCCCCGGTGCTCGAGCCGGGCGACCCGGCCTACCGTGGCATCCGTATCCCGCTGCGCTTCTGGAAGGTCGCGGCGTGGCGCGACGGCGACGAGCTCGCAGCCGCCGGGTTCGTGCTGGATCAGGCGCCGCTGGTCGAGGCAGCCGACCTGGGCCCGACCGCGGCGGGCCGGGCCGGTGTGCCGGCGCTCGGGCCGTTCCGCACCTTCCAGGTGCCGATCGCGGATGTCGCGGCGCTCACGGGGCTCGCCATGCCCGAGCTGATCGACGCCGATCGATTCCCGCCGACCCTCCTCCCGGCCGGCTGGCGTGCGCTGGCCGAACCCGCCGACCTTCTGCTCTGACGCGAACCGTCATCCCCACGTCGGTGAGGACGGGAATCGTCGTCCCGACGTCCGTGAGGACGGGAATCGTCCATGTTCCCGGCTCAGACTCGACGAATGTCGTCCTCACGGACGTGGGGTGGACGAGTGTCGTCCTCACGCGCACGGGGGCTGGACGCGTGTCGTCCTCATCGGTGAGTCGGGGTGCGCCGCCGAGGCTGGCCGCGGCGCCCGCGCGGTGCCAGAGTATGCGGCATGGCCGATCGCACGATCTCCACCGACGTACTCATCGTCGGTGCCGGCCCGACGGGGCTCATGCTCGCGGCGTGCCTCGCCCGGCTCGGCGTCGCCGCCGAGATCGTCGATGCGAAGCCCGGGCCGACGCGCGAGTCCCGGGCGCTCGTCGTCCAGGCGAGAACGCTCGAGATCTACGACCAGCTCGGCATCGCGGGGCGGGCGGTGGCCGAAGGCCACCCGATCGAGGCCGTCGTGCCCGGGGCCGGCGACCGGCCGTTCGGGCGGATCGTCTTCGGGCGGGCGGGTGCCCGGGTCAGTGCGTTCGCCGAGGTGCTCGGCTTCGAACAGAGCCGCAACGAGGCGCTGCTCGCGGAGCTCATCGTGGCCGAAGGCCGAGGCATCCGCTGGCAACACCGGCTGACCCGGTTACGCCTGCTGTCCGAGGTCGGTGACGAGATCGAGCCGGATGCGTCGGGCGCGACGCGCGCGCTCGGCGCGATCGCGACGCTCGAGACGCCCGACGGCGAGCTCACCATGCGGGCCCGGTACTGCGTGGGCGCCGACGGCGCGCACTCGCCAGTGCGGGAGGCGCTCGGCGTGCCGTTCGTCGGTCATACCAACCCGCTCACGTACTTCGTCGCCGACGCCGTCGGGGCCGCCGGATACGTTCCCGACGCCGTGAACCTGCGGGTCGCCGAAGACGATCTGCTGCTCGCCTTCCCCATGGGCGACGACGGCCGGGCCCGGCTCCTCGGGCTCGTCCGCGATCGCGATCTCGCCGGTGACGGCACGGTCTCGGAGGCCGGCACCCGCGAACGCCTCGAGCGGACCTTCGGGATCACCTCTCGCGATCGCACCTGGTTCGCCACCTACCGCGTGCACCACCGCCTCGCCGACCGGTTCCGCGTCGGTCCGTGCTTCCTCGCGGGCGACGCGGCGCACATCCACTCGCCCGTCGGCGGGCAGGGCATGAACACCGGCCTGCAAGAGGCGCACAACCTCGCGTGCGCGCTCGCCGACGTGCTGGTCGGCGGCATGCCCGACGCCCGCCTCGACCGGTACGAGGCCGAGCGCCGACCCGTCGGACGCACCCTCGTCGCCACGACCGACCGACTGTTCGCGGCGATCACCTCCGAATCGCGCACCGCGCGATTCGTGCGCGGCCGGCTCGTGCCGTTCGTGGGACCCGTCGCGGTCCGGGTGCTTCCGCGGGTGATCGGCACGCGCCGCCTGTTCGGGTACCTCTCGCAGACCCGGATCAGGTACCGGATGTCGCGTCAGGGCGAGGCCGCCACGCAGCCCGCGGGGCGGGTCGACGAGGTCCTCGGCCGCCGGCTGCCGTGGTCGGGCGACAACCACCTCGCGCTCCGCGCATTCACCTGGCAGGTGCACGGATACGGCGCACCCGCGGCGCTCGTCGCGCGACTCGGCGGCGACCTCGGCGTCGAAGCGCATGTGTTCCCACCGGACGTGCACGGCCTGCTGCGCGCCGATCGGGTGTACCTCGTGCGCCGCGACGGGTTCGTCGCCGCCATCGCCACGGCCGACCCGGCGCGCCGCGGCGTGCCGCAGAGCTTCCTGGACCAGCTCGCCGGCTGAGGTGCCCCGGCGACGGGGGTGCTCCCGCCGGCCGACGAGCGGGCGTAGCGTGGCAGCACACGACAGCGGAGTCGAGGAGGGGCCATGGCCGTCATCGGATGGATCGGACTCGGACACATGGGCGCGCCGATGTCGGCGCACCTCGTGGCGGCCGGGCACGAGGTGCGCGGGTTCGACCTCGACGAGGTCGCCGTCGAGGTCGCGCGCGAGAACGGCGTGCACGTCGTCGAGAGCATCGCCGACGCCGTCTCCGGTGCCGACGCCGTGTTCACGTCGCTCCCGCGCAACGAGCACGTGCGCGAGGTGTACGCGGCGACCGCGGGCATCTGGGCGACTGCGCCGGGCGGCGCGCTCCTCCTCGACACGTCGACGGTCGACATGGAGACGTCGTCGTGGTGTCACGAGCAGTCCGCCGCGACCGGCTTCCGGTTCGTCGACGCGCCGGTCTCGGGCGGCATCGCCGGCGCCGTGGCCGGCTCGCTGACCTTCATGCTCGGCGGTGCCGCGGCCGCGGTCGACGCGGCGCGACCGCTCGTCGAGCCGATGGCCGGGCACGTCTTCGACCTCGGCGGGCCGACCCTCGGCATCGCGGCGAAGCTCGCGAACAATCTCATGCTCTTCGTGTCGCTGCTCGGCGTCGCCGAGGGGGCGCAGCTCGCGGCGTCGCTCGGCCTCGACCCGCGCCGCTTCTACGACGTCGCCTCGGTGTCGTCGGGGGAGTCGTGGCCGCTGCGCCTCTGGTATCCCGCGCCCGGCGTCGTGCCGACCAGCCCGGCCAACCGCAACTACGACGCCACGTTCACGACCGCGCTCGCCGAGAAGGACCTCTCCTTCGCCGTCGCGGCGGGCGAGGCATCCGGTCTCGACCTGCCCGCCGCCGCGATCGCCCTCGACCAGTTCCGCCGCCTCATCGGCGAGGGCCACGCGCAGAAGGACTGCAGCCTCATCGCGAAGTTCCCCTCGCCCGACGGCACCGTCGCGGGCTTCACCGCCGACTGAGTGGCGACCAGTCGTCGGGAGAATCCGGCGACGCGCCGTGCCGATGCGCGGTGTCGCGGCGTGTCGCCGCGAACTCCCGACGACTCGCACGCGAGCGAGTTCGGTCGCGGACGAAGCTGAAGCACGTCTCCGCGCGTGCCTCGGTAGGCTCGACAGCGGGCTCGTGCGAGGAGTGGAGGTGAGCGGGCATGCGCTGGTTCGAGCGGCGGAAACGCCGGAAGTTCAAGCCGTTCGACCGTTCCGCGCTGCCCGAGGTGGTGCAGGCGCCGTTCGACGAGATGGTGGAAGACGGCGTCATGATGGCCGAGTCGGCGGGCCGGCTCGCGCTGAAGAACCGCTTCATCGTGCAGGCGCTCCGGGGTGAAGAGCCCTACGACGATCAGCGCGCCGCGGCGGCCGCACGCGAGGTGCTCTACGAGCTCGTGCAGGAGGCCGACGAGTCGGCCGAGCGTTCGGCCGAGGAGCGCGAGCTCGCCTCCCGCCGCGAGGGGCGCTCGGTGCACCAGCACGACTACCACCGCGCCGACGCGCTGAACCTGCGGCGCCGTGAGAAGGTGTACGCCGAGATCGCGAAGCAGCTCTGGCAGCGTCGCGAAGACGAGGAGTATCTGCTCGGGTTCGCGACGCGCGCCCGCGATGCGGCGTGGGACGAGGTGGCCGGGGTGATCGAGCAGCGGCTCGACCGGGAGTGGCCCGACATCGTCGTCGACGCCGAGTACGAGCTCGCCCGGCACCAGCGCATGCTCGAGCTCGCCGACGACCTCGATCTCGCGGTCCGGCGCGCGGCCGAGAAGCGCGAGGAGCAGAACGATCCGTTCGCGGGGTTCGTCGGGTGAGCGGCGCGGTGGGCGCAAGCGGCGCGGGCGGCGGCGACGACGGCGACGGCGGGCGGATGCCTCGGGCTGACGCCGAGCGCGAGCCGGCGCCGATCGAGCTGGCGCCGATCGAGCCGGCGCCGATCGAGCCGGCGCCGATCGAGCTGGCGCCGGCCGAGCGGGTGCCGGCCGAGGCGGTGCCGGCCGAGCTGGTGCCGGCCGAACCGGTGCCGGCCGAACCGCGGGCGAGCGAGGCCGCGGCGGCCGAAGGCCTGGCGGCGGCCGGGCTCGCGGCGGCCGACCGTGTCCGAGTGGACTGGACGGTGGGCACCTGGACGCACCGGCCGGCCGACGTGCGTCGCGAGGGCGACGCGCTCGTCGTGCGCGCCGTCGAGGGCAGCGACTTCTGGCGTTCGACGTACTACGGCTTCGTCCACGACGACGGGCATGCGCTGCTGACCGAGTGGCCCGCACGCGCCGCCGTCGAGGTGGGCTTCGACGCGTCGGCGCTCACCGGGCTGTACGACCAGGCCGGCCTGCTGCTGCGGGTCGGGCCGGACCGGTGGATCAAGGCCGGCGTCGAGCTGAACGACGGCGTGCCCCATGTCGGCGCCGTCGTCACCGACGGCCGCTCGGACTGGTCGCTGGCGCCCGTGCCCGAGTGGGCGGATGAGGTCGTCACGATCCGTGCGAGCCGGACGCCCGACGCGGTCGTGCTCAGGGCGCGCGCGGGCGGCGGCCCATGGCGCACCCTGCGGGTCGCGCCCTTCGCCGAGCTTCCGGCGACCGCCTGGGCCGGCCCGATGGTGTGCAGCCCCACGCGCGACGGCCTCGAGGTGCGCTTCACCGGCTGGTCATGGACCGAGCCCGACACCGACCTGCACGAGGATCCGCCCGCCTGAGCCTGGCGACGCCCACCCCGCCTACCGGCGGATCTCGAAGTTGTAGATGCTCGTGTCGAACTGGTTGTAGCGCTCGTAGTCGAGGAGCTCGTAGAGGTCGGCTCGGTGCTGCATCTCGTCGAGCTTCGACCTGAGATGCCCGTCCTCGGTGAGGGTGTCGAGGGCGCGGCCGGCCGAGCCCATGGCGATCCGCAGCAGCGACACCGGCCAGATCACGATGTTCACGCCGACGTCGCGCAACTGGTCGACGGAGAACAGCTCGCTCTTACCGAACTCGGTCATGTTGGCCAGGATCGGCACGTCGACGGCTTCGCGCATCGCGGCGAACTCCTCCAGATCGCGCATCGCCTCGGGGAAGATCGCATCGGCGCCGGCATCGACCAGGGCTTTGGCGCGGTCCAGCGACGACTGGAGCCCCTCGACCGCACGGACGTCCGTCCGCGCCATGACGAGGAAGTTGGGATCACGGCGCGCGTCCGCCGCGGCGCGAATGCGATTGATCGCGGTCTTGAGGTCGACGACGGCCTTGCCGTCGAGGTGGCCGCAGCGTTTGGGGTTGATCTGGTCCTCGATGTGCGCACCCGCGAGACCGGCGTCCTCGAGCTGCTGGATGGTCCGCGCGACGTTCATCGGCTCGCCGAAGCCGGTGTCGGCGTCGATGATCGCCGGAAGCTCCGTCATGCGCGCGATCTGTGCACCACGCCCGGCGACCTCGGACAGCGTCGTCAGGCCGACGTCGGGCAGGCCCAGGTCGGCCGCGATCACGGCGCCGGAGATGTACACGCCGTCGAAGTGCTTCTGCTCGATGAGCCTGGCGCTCAGTGGATTGAATGCGCCCGGGAAACGCATGATCTCGCCCGAGGCGAGGCGCTCGCGGAACAGGCGGCGCTTCTCGGCCGCGGGGGTCTGGGAGTACAGCATCAGCAGTCCTCGCTCTCGTGCACGTGTGCCGGGTGGGAGATGGTCATGACGGCCCTTCGGGTCGGTGGTCGGACGTGACGGCGGTCGCGCCGATCGAGTCGAGGATGTTCGCGAGCGCGTGGTGCAGGTGGACCTGGGTGGCGTGCGCGGCGAGCTCGCCCCGGCCCTCCGAGATCGCCGTGGCGATGAGCTCGTGCTCCACGACCGACGCCGCGAGCCGGCTCGGGTTGGCGCGCGCCAGCGCACGAACCCGGCTGAGCTGCGTGCGAACCGCGCGGAGACTGGCGGCGAGGTACTCATTGTCGACCGCCGCATCCAGCTGCGCGTCGAACCGGGCGATCAGCGCGTAGTACACGTCGTGGTCTTCCGCGTCGCCGAGTCGTGCGTGCGCGAAGTCATCGGCGAGCTCGGCGAAGGTCGCCGGATCGCCTCGCTCTGCGGCGAGGCGGACCGCCGCGTCCTCCAGCGCGCGGCGCACGTCGAACAGCTTGCGGATGTCGTCGGCGTCGAACCCGGCGACGACCGTGACCCGGGCCGACTGCTGCTTGACCAGGCCGTCGGCGGTGAGACGCGCTATCGCTTCACGCAGGGGAGTGCGACTCACGCCGAGTCTCGCCGCCTGCTCGACCTCGCCGAGCACGCTTCCGGGTGCGAGGCGACCCGACTGAATGTCGTCGAGGAGCGACGCGTACGCTCGTTCGCTGGCTCGCATCCGCACCTCCTCCTCATGTCTATGTATACATAAAGGTCGCAACTATCGCAAGTTCGGGCATTCAGCCGGGAGAACGTATACATAGCTAGGCAGGTGGCCCCCCGGTGTCGGCATGTCGACAGCGACAGGATGCCTCGAACTGAAAACTCTCAACTGAAAACTGTTGACAGTTTGGCAGGCGGTGAGCGAGGCTATCGGAAATTCATCTGCAGAAAGTCGAGCAACGATGCCAGCGGACCGTTCGACGGCCATTCGTCGGGACTCCATTCCCTCGCAGGCCGAGGAGTTCGTCCGGAACCTGATCCTGGACGGCACCCTCGGTGCGGGCGAGCGGCTCAACGAGGTCGCCCTCGCGGAGTCGATCGGGATCAGTCGTGGCCCGCTCCGCGAGGCGATCAAGCGGCTCTCCGGCCAGGGGTACCTGACGATGGAGGCGCACCGCGGCGCCTTCGTGAAGAGCTACGAGCCGCGCGAGATCGTCGACCTGTACGAACTGCGCAGCGCGCTCGAGCTGTACGCCGTGCGACTGACCGTGGAGCGTGCGAGCGACGAGAGTCTCACGATCCTCGCCGACCGGCTGGCCGAAGAGAGCGAGCGGATCCGGCACTACGAGGACCAGCCGCAGAGCGAGCCGTATGTCGCCGAGCTGGACTTCCACCAGCAGCTCGTCGCCCTGAGCGGCAACCGGGCGATCCAGGACCAGCTCGCCGACGCGATTCACAAGCTGTACATCGCGCTGCGTCCGACGCGGCGGACGCCGACCCGCATGGCGCACGCGGTCGCCGCGCACCTCGAGGTCCTCGATCGCGTCCGTCAGCGTGACGCCGACGGTGCCCTCGCGCTGCTCACCGAGCACATGCGCGACTCGATGGACAACAGCCTGAGCGTGATGGGCCTCTCCGCGACGGCCGGCGCAGATCGGAGCGACGACCGATGACTGAGTCGTACGATCTCCGGATCAGCGGCGGCGACGTCTTCCTCGAGGGGCACGGCCGGGCGCCGGTCGATCTGCTCATCCGCGACGGCCGCATCGCGGCGATCGTCGACCGGGCGGAACCGGCGGCGGCAGACGAGATCGTCGATGTGACGGGCAAGCTGGTTCTGCCGGGGGCGATCGACCCGCATGTGCATCTGGGCAAGGACATCCGCGTCCCCCGCGACCCCGACGACGCCGAGCGTGAGACCGCCTCGGCGGTCGCCGGGGGCGTGACCACGATGCTCGTGTACCTCATGAGCTCGGACTCCTACGTGGGTGAGCTGGAGTCGGCGCGTCGCGCCATGGACACCAACTCGCACACCGACTACGGCTTCCACTTCGTGCTCGGCACCCCCGAGCACCTGCGTGAGTTCGGCGAGTACATGGACCTCGGCGTGTCCTCGTTCAAGTTCTTCATGAACTTCCGTGGCGACGAGGGCAAGTACCTCGGCATGCCGGGCAACGACGACTCGTTCATGTACGACCTCCTGAGCATGAGCGCGCAGCACGGCGCGATGATCAATCCGCACCCCGAGAACATCGAGCTGGTGCGGATGTTCCGCGACCACGACCGCGACGACGACCTGTCCCCGCTGGCGGCGTGGAACGCCGCGCGCCCGGCGTTCGTCGAGGCCGAGGCCGCGCAGCGCGTCGCGTATCTCGCGAGTGTCACCGGCGCCTCGGTCTACTGCGTGCACACCAGCAGCCGAGAGGCCGTCGAGGCGATCGCCAGGCACCAGCGCACGTATCCCAACCTCTTCATCGAGACGTGCACGCAGTACCTCACGCTCGACACGTCCTCGGCCGCCGGCGTCTACGCCAAGGTCAACCCGCCGGTGCGTCCCCGTGAGGACGTCGAGTTCCTCTGGCAGACCTTCCTCGCGGGCGGGATCGACGTCGTCGGGTCCGATCACAATGCGCGGCATCGCGTCAACAAGGAGAAGGACGTGTTCAGCGCGTCCGCCGGGTTCCCCGGGACCGGCGGCGTGCTCCCGCTCACGCTCGCCGAGGGGCTCAGGCGCGGCGCAGACCTCGAGACGATCGTGAACGCCGTGAGCACGCGCGCGGCCAAGCTGTTCGGGATGTACCCGCGCAAGGGCGCGATCATGGTCGGCTCGGATGCGGACCTCGTCGTCGTCGACCTGGACACGCCGTCTGTCATCACGGCCGAGACGCAGCATTCCGGGGCCGAATTCACGCCGTGGGAGGGCACGGAGCTGCCGCTGTCCGTGGTGCACACGATCGTCCGCGGCCGGTTCGCGCTGCGCGACGGGGCCTTGACCGGCGCCCGCGCCGGTGACTACGTCCCTCGTGCGCACAGCGGCGCAGCCGCGTTGGCCGAGCAGCAGGAAAGGGGGGCGCATGCCTCGCTTCACGTCTGAGTTCATCGATCCGGAGACGACGGCGCGCTACGACCTGGCCGGGTTCGGCCGTCCGGTCGGTCTCGGCTCGCGGCCGGCGCTGCTCGTCATCGATGTGCAGTACCGCACCACCGGCACCGCGCGGGTGCCGTTCCGTGAGGCCATCGAGGAGTTCCCCACGGCGGTCGGCGAGGTCGCCTGGGACGCGGTGGGCAACATCGTCAAGCTGCTCGAGGTGTTCCGCCGGAACGACTGGCCGGTGCTCTACCCGCATGTGGCGCCCAAGATGGGCTTCGACGGCGGCGCGCTCGGCGCCAAGGTGCCGGCGATCATGGGCATCCCCGCTCGCGGGTACGACTTCGTCGAAGAGGTCGCGCCGCGCGAGGGCGACGTGCTGCTCCCGAAGAAGCACCCGAGCGCGTTCTTCGGCACGCCGCTCGCGTCGTATCTCATCCAGACCGGGGCGGATTCCCTCGTCGTCGCCGGGTGTTCCACCTCGGGCTGCGTCCGGTCCACCGTCATCGACGCGTTCTCCTACAACTACAAGGTCAGCGTGCCGAGCGACGCCGTGTACGACCGCAGCTCGGTCATCCACGACGTGAACCTGTTCGACCTCGACCAGAAGTACGCGGACGTGACCCCCACCGACGAGCTCATCCGCGCGCTCGACGCGCTCGCCCGGTAACCCCCACCCCCAAGGAAGGACGCAGTCATGTACAAGACCTCATGGGACGCGCTGAGCGAGGTGGAGGTGGCCCCGGGGAACTACCGCCGAGCCGCCTCCGGCGTGACGATCGGCCTCAACAAGATCCGCTGGGAGCACCCCTCGGGCGTCGGGCTGCACCGGCACGAGACGGCCGAGCAGGCCATCATCTGCATCGACGGCCGGATGGAGTGGACCGTCGCCGGCGAGACCCTCGTCGTCGAGACCGGCGAGGTCCTCGTCATCCCGCAGGGCGTCGAGCACGGCGGCCGGACCGTCGGCGTGGACGCGACCTTCTACGAGGTGCTCAGCCCGACCCTGATCCAAACCCTCCCCGGGTTCCTCGGTACCCCCCTGCACTGAACCGTGTCACAACCAGCCAAGGAGTGAAGCAGTGATGAAGAAGTTCCGTTCGAAGCCCGCCCTCGCCCTCGCGCTGCTCGCTGCAGCGGGCCTCGCCTTGAGCGGCTGCGCCGACGCCGCCGGCGGCGACACGGCGAGCGACGTGGAGCCCATCGGCACCATCTCGCTCGGGGTCGTGCCCGATGCCACCACGGCTCCGCTCGTCGTGGCCGCCGAACAGGGTCTGTTCGAGAAGTACGGCCTGACCCCGGAGGTGAAGATCTTCTCCAGCGGAGGCGCCGCCAACCAGTCCGTCGCCGCGGGCGACATCGACGTCACCGCGAGCGGCCAGTACGCGGTCGTCGTCGGTGCGGCGGCCGGCACGAACGTGGACATCCTCGCGCGGATGAGCGTCGCCGACGAGCAGGTCGGCATCGTCGCCAACGAGTCGATCACCTCGATCGAGGACCTCGAGGGCAAGACGGTCGGTGTGCAGGAGGGCAGCACCGCCGCGCTCTACGCGATCCTCCTGCAGCAGGCGAGCGACGTCTCGTTCACGCTCGAGAACGTCGGCAACGACCAGATCATCGCGGCGTTCGCGAACGGTCAGGTCGACGCGATCGTCACCTGGCAGCCGAACGTGGACCGTGCGGTCGAGGCCGTCGACGGATCCAGCATCCTCGCCTTCTCTGGCGATGACGACATCATGCCGCTGGTCACCTATCTGGTGTCCTCCACGAAGTTCGCCGAGAACACCGCGGCAGTCGAGGCGGCCGTGAAGGCCATCAGCGAGGCGTCCGAGTGGAGTGCCGAGAACCCGGACGAGCTCACGCAGCTGCTCGCGCAGCAGTTCAGCGTCGACGAGGGCGCGGTCCGCGGCAGCGTGGACGTGTTCGCCTTCGACTTCGGCTGGGACGACGCCGCCGAGAAGACCCTCGCGGACGCGGCGGGCGTCGTCGAGGCCCAGCAGGGCACGACCGTCGACCTCGACCAGATCCTCAAGATCAGTGTCTCCTCGCGCTGACCGATTCCCGAACGTCAGCGCATTTCCCCGGAGCCGGAGGGCTCCCCAGGCAGGAAAGGACGTGATCCACCGTGGCGCAGAGCACTGAGAACGGCATCCATCTCGACCAGGTGACGTTCGGCTACCCCGGAGCGAAGCCCATCATCGATCAGTTCTCGCTCGAGGTCCGACCCGGGAGCTTCACGGTCATCGTGGGCGCCAGCGGGTGCGGGAAGACGACCCTCCTGAACCTGATCGCGGGCTTCCTCTCGCCGGTCGACGGCGAGGTCGTCGTCGGCGGCAAGGTCATCACCGGACCGGGTCCCGACCGCGGTGTGGTGTTCCAGGGCGACTCCTCGCTGCTCGGATGGCGGACCGTCGAGGACAACGTCGGGTTCGGCCTGGCGATCGCGGGGGTCAAGAAGTCGGAGCGCCAGGAGCGCACCCGGCGTGCACTCGAGACCGTCGGACTCGCCGCGGACCACCGCAAGTACCCGCGCGAACTCTCCGGCGGCATGAAGCAGCGCGTGCAGATCGCACGAGCGCTCGTGAGTGACGCGCCGATCCTCCTGATGGACGAGCCGTTCGGCGCCCTCGACGCCATCACGAGGGGCTCGCTGCAAGCGGAGATCGCCCGGATCTGGACCGCGGATCGGCGCACGGTGGTCTTCATCACGCATGACATCGGCGAGGCCATCACGCTCGGCGACCAGATCTGCGTGATGCGGAAGAACCCCGACAACACGGTGCACTTCAAGCAGTTCGACAATGAGCTGCCGAGGCCCCGTCACAAGTCGGATGAGGCGTTCGGCCGGCTCTACGACGTGATCGAATCGAACCTGAACGCCAGCGCAACCGGGTCATCAATCCCGACCTCGCGCGCGGCGGCGACGTAAGCGGCCCGGTCATGATCAGATCAGGACTCAGTCTGGCGGGGGCGACCCCGCGCCGGGAGCTGCCGCGCAAGCTCGGCTACGGTGCGCTCGCGGTGTGCGCGCTCCTGCTGCTCTGGGCGGTGACGTCCGCGTGGATGGCGCAACCGCTGCTCTACCCGGGCCCCTGGGAGACGCTCGTCGGTCTGGTCGGCGAGCTCGGCACGCTCGACTACTGGGCGGCGATCGGGCTCTCGGTCGGGCGGATCATCCTCGGGTTCGCGATCGGCTCACTGCTGGGCGTCGTCGTCGGGATCCTGATCGGCTCGTCACGACTGGTCCGCACCGCGCTGGAGCCGTACGTGCACTTCTTCCGGTCGATCATCGCGATCGCCTGGATCGCCCCCGCGGCGATCTGGTTCGGCGTGGGCTCTCCGTCCGTGATCTTCCTCGTCATCTACGCGACGATGTTCATGGTCGTCGTGAACACCGTGCAGGGCATGAGCGAGGTCGACGAGCAGCGCCTGCGAATGGCACGGGCGGCGGGGGCCTCGCGGCTGCGGACGGTGCTCAGCATCGAGATCCCGAGCTCGGTTCCCCACATCCTGAGCGGCATGCGCGTGGGCATGAGCAACGCGTTCGGCACGGCGATCGGTGCCGAGATGCTCGTCGGCATCGTCGGCATCGGCTACACCGTGTACGAGGCCAGGTTCCTGTTCGAAGGCGCCGTGATGTTCGGATCGATCGTGGTCATCGGCATCCTCGGCTTCCTGTTCAACTACGTCCTCTCGCTGCTCGCCCAGCTCGGACTCCGTCGGTTCGCCTGAGCATGAGGTCACCGAACTATGGACGCAACGTGATGAGGCTGGTGAACGTCAGTGACTACCGCAACTGAGTACATCGATGTCGACGGATTCGTGCGAACGCGGGTCAGGCCATACCGGCGCGTCGCGAAACAGGTCGCCGTGTACGCGGGCGCCGCGCTCATCCTCGGCACGATCTGGTGGCTGAGCGCGCGTGCCTTCGACACCGAGCTGCTGTTCCCCGGCCCGGTCGAGACGCTGGACCGGCTCTGGCAGCTGCGTAGCATCCTGCTCGAGAACACCGGGGCGTCGATGGCGCGGGTCGCCGTCGGGTTCGTGGCCGGCGGGGTGCTCGGCGCGGCCCTCGGGCTCGGCATGGGGTACGCCAAGCGCGTCAGGTACTTCTTCACGCCCTATGTGGACTTCTTCCGGTTCATCCCGGTGTTCGCCTGGTTCGGCCCGATCCTGGTGTGGATCGGCGCGGGCAACACCAGCATCGTGCTGCTGATCGTCTATACATCGGTCTGGGTCGTCGCCATCAACACCCTGGCCGGCTGCGTGAAGGTGAGCCCCGACGCCTGGCGGATGATTTCGATCTACCGGCCGTCGCGGTGGCAGGAGGTCACCCGGCTGCTCTTCCCGGCCGTGCTGCCCTACATCCTCGGCGGCATGCGGCTCGCGATCAGCAGTGCGTTCATGACCGTGGTCGCAGCCGAGTTCCTGCAGGCGAATGAGGGCCTCGGTGCCCTGCTCGCCAGGTTCCAGACCTTCTACGACATGCCCGGGGTCTTCTCGACCATCATCTGCCTCGGCCTGCTCGGGATCCTCGTCGATCAGCTGTTCGTCCTGCTCACCCGGATCGCCGCGGCACGCTATCTGCCCAACGGCCGGCTCGCGTGATCCGGCACCGCGCACCCATCTCAACGGAGGACTGACCATGACCATGACCGCGTTCGGTGAGATCACCGAAGGAGCGCCGCCGCCGGTCGAGATCGAGCAGATCGCCGACCAGCTCGTGGCGTTCGCGCGAGCGGCGAGCCGAGTGGAGCTCGATGAGGTCCCGCAGCAGACGCGGGACCACGCCGCGCTCGTCATCGCCGACACGATCGGGGTGATCAAGGCGGGCGCCGAGCGCGAGGAGTTCCGGGCGCTCATGCGCGACGAGCACGGGCTGTTCGGCACGGCCGGCGGCGGAGCCGCTCAGACGGCGTTCGACCCGTCGCGCCGGGTCAGTCCTGCCGCGGCGGCGTTCATGAACGGCAGCGCCGGCAACGCGCCCGAGATGCACGAGCTGATCGAGGGCGGCGGCATGGGCGGCCACCCGGCGGTGCACATCGTGCCCGCCGCACTCGCCGTCGCGCAGACCCTGCACAGCTCGGGCCGCGACCTGCTCAGGGCCTTCATCGCGGGCTATGAGGTCGACGCGCGGCTGTTCCACATGCTTCGTCTGCACGAGGCCGTTCACCCGCACGGCAACGTGGCGGCCGTCGGTGCGGCCGTCGCCGTGGCGACGCTGCTCGGCTCGGACGCCGGCCAGGCCGCGCTCATGGCGTCGAGCCTCCCGTTGCTGTCGCTGTGGGAGGCGGGTCTCGAGGGCGCCACCGTGCAGCACGCGTACACCGGGATCGGCGCGAGCATGGGGGTCGTCGCGAACGCGATGGCCTCGGCGGGGCTGGTCGGCTCGCGCCGCGCGTTCGCGATCGCGTACACGGGCGTCATGGGTGAGCTCGTCGATCGAGGCGGACTCGATCACGAGTTCGATCCGAAGCATCTGCTGATCGAGCAGAACCTCACCAAGCAGTACAGCTGCTGCGCCCGCGCCTTCCCGGCGGTGCACGCGACGCTCGGCGTCGAGGCGGTGGACCTGGGGTCGGTGCGCCGGATCGTGGCCCGCGTGGATCCGCTGGCGCTCCGCATGACCGGCCGGGGCGACCCGCGGACGAGCCTGGCGGCACGGTTCTCGCTCGAGTACTCGATCGCCACCGCGCTCGTGCACGGGCACGCCGATCCGTCCGCCTTCGACGACCTCCGTCCCGACGCCGTCGCGCTCGCGAGGCTCGTGGAGGTCGAGATCGTCCCCGCATTCGCCGGGGCGAGCGGCATCGCCGGCCGACAGGCCGAGATCGAGGTCGTCGACGCCTCCGGATCGCATCGCGGTGCCGCGACCGGCGGGCATCTCGACGGGCAGAGCGGCGCCGCGGCGTTCAGCGCGAAGTTCGAGGCGCTGACCGGCGAGCTGAGCCACCCGCTGAACGATCGTGCCCTGGACGCGCTTCGCGACCTCGAGCGCGTTCCGGACGTGTACGACCTGCTCGGGTGAGCGGGCGACGACGGAGGCGCGGGTGAGCGACCGTGTTCGTTGAGGCATCGGACCTCGGGCCTGACGCGACCTACGCGCTCCTGGTCGGGTCGGTCGTACCGCGGCCGATTGCCTGGATCACGTCGGGGCTGCCGCCCAAACCGCTCAACCTGGCGCCGTTCAGCGCGTTCACCTGGGTGAGTCAGTACCCGGCGATGCTCGGATTCACCGCGAACCGCCGGGGTGATTCGCGCAAGGACACGGTCCGGAACATCGAGGAGGACGGGCAGTTCGTGGTCAACATCGCCGCCGACGACATGCTCGACGATCTGCACGCCAGTTCGGCCTTCCTGGAGGCCGGGGCGAGCGAGGCGGACGCGCTCGGCCTCGTCGGCGCACCATCCGACGTGGTCGGGGTCCCTCGCCTCGCGCGCGCACCGATCAGCATGGAGTGCGAGCACACCCACACGATCGAGTTCAGCCCGACCGGCGGCGAGTTCGTCGTCGGACGCGTCGTCGGATGGCATGTCGATGACGCGGTGGTGGAGCGCGGACGGATCGTGACGGAGCGTCTCCGGCCGATCGGCCGGCTCGGAGGGCCGAGGTACACCTCGCTCGGCCCGGTCACCGAGCTCGCGCCCGTCGATTGATCGGTCGTCAGGCGGGCGCGATGTGATGCACGGCGCGGAAGACGTCGCCGGGGTCGTACTGCGCCTTGATGCGGCGTAGCCGTTCGAGGGTCGCCGGTGGGTAGATCGACTCGAGCACGTCGTCGCCGAACTCCTGGGTGAAGTTCGCGTAGCGGCCGGAGGTGAACTCGAGCGGGCGATCGAGCTCGAGCTGGGTGAGGGCGACCTGCTCGTCGGTCGCATCGGCCGGGAGCAGGCCGTTCACCACGAGCAGCGCCTGCGCGTCGCGGAACGCGATCGGCGTCGCGTCGGGTGCCACGCGCGCGAACGAGCCGCCCATCGCGCGGAGCATGAGCATGGTCGGCACGCTGCCCTGCAGCGCGCGCTCGCACGCCTCGATGAGCTCGTCGGAGAGCTCGGGTGCGAACCCGTTGCCGCCGACGAAGCGGAAGGGCGGCTTGCCGGGCGGTGCGGCCTCGAGCAGGTCACCGTAGGCGATGGGGCCGAGCGAGACGTCGGACACCGACGGGAGCGAGAGCAGTGGTGCGAGCACCTCGCGGAGCTCGGCCTCGGTGCCCCGGTAGGCGACCGCGAGCTGCGGGCCGGCCGGCATCTCGGGTGAGAACGGCGGCAGCACCAGCAGGGTCGAGTTGAGCTCGTCGGTGGATCGCACGGTCACGTCGCGCCAGGCGCGCAGCACCGCGCCGACGTCGGACTGGTCGAACATGATCTGCCCGCCGACCAGGCCGTCGACCGGTGACGCCGCGAACCGGAATCGCGTCACGACCCCGTAGTTGCCGCCGCCCCCTCGGAGCGCCCAGAACAGGTCGGGGTGCGACTCGGCGCTCGCGACGACCACCGCGCCGGCGGCCGTGACGATCTCGAGCTCGCGGACCGCGTCGACCGTCAGACCGTGCGTGCGCACGAGCCAGCCGATGCCGCCGCCCAGCGCGAGCCCGCCGACCCCCACGTCGAGCGTGTCGCCCGAACTGACGCCGAGCCCGTGCGGCGCGAGCGCCGCCGCGACGTCGCCCCAGTGCGCGCCCGCCCCGACGCTGACCGTGCCGTCGTCGTGCACGTCGACCGAGGAGAGCTCGGCGAGGTCGACGACGACGCCCTCGGTCACCGGCATGGCACCGTGCCCGCCGCTGCGCACGGCGACCGGCTGCTCGTGCTCGATGGCCGCGCGCACGGCCTCGGCGACCTCGGCCGCGGTCGTCGGGCGCACGACGACAGCGGGCTCGCCGACTCCCGCGAAGACGGTGCGGCCGGCGTCGTAGGCGGCGGAACCCGGGCCGTGTGCGCGACCCGGCAGGCGTTCGAGGAGCGCTGCGAGGATGGACATGGCGGTCAGTCTGGCACCGGCCGCCGACATCCGACACCCCTCGCCGCGGGCTTCCACGACCGTTCCGTCCGGGCGGACGGAAGATCAGTGCGTGACTCTTGGACTCATTTTCAAATAGGTTGGCGATTGTCCGCTTCAATCGGCCCTGACTTGCGTCCCACGGTCTCCCCGCTCCACCGCCCCGCTCGGGATGCTTTGTCCGTACACATGGAGCCCCCGTGTCTCTCCGCCCGCCGCGCCTGAGCCCGTTGCTCGCTGCCAATCGAGCTCCGCTCGTCGCGCTGGTCACCGTCGCACTGATGATGTTCGGAGTCACCCCGTCGTTCGCCGGTTCCGAGCCTTCCCACGCCGAGCGACCATCGCAGATCGGTCTGAGCGGCGCGGTCATCCATTCAGAGCCGGTGGTCGGCCCGGTGGAGGGGCTGGCGTCGATCGCAGGAGTGGTTCGGGGACTGAACGGAACGCCGCTCCAGGGGGTCAGGGTCTCACTGCAGAACCACGGCACTGGTGCCGCACAAGTTCGTGACGTGTTCACCGATGAGCATGGTGCGTATCGACGAGAGGGGCTGCTTCCAGGCACTTACGGCCTGGGCTTCAGGTGGCATGGCTCGGAGTATCTGTCCGGATGGCAGCCGGTGGGGTGGGAAGGCGGGCCCATCGCACTCGGCCTCGGAGAAACGCGTTCGAACGTAGATGCCAGGATGACCGCAGCGGGTTCGATCGCCGGTGTCGTCACCGGGTCGGATGGGCAGCCCGCTCGGTGGGTCAGCGCTGTCGTGAGGCGCTTCGAGCCCTCTGGTGAATCCTGGCAGGTGGGTTCTGCCTACACCGATGCGCTTGGTGTGTATCGAGTGGGCGATCTCGAGCCAGGCACATATGTGGTGGGATTCGAACCCCGCGAGCCCGTCGACGCCGGGCTGTGGTGGGGCGGAGCACAGAAGCGCGCGAACGCGCAGCGCTTCGAGGTCGCCGAGGGCGAGAACGTCACCGCCATCGATGCCGAGCTGCCTCACGGCGGGTCGCTCTCAGGAGTGGTGACGTCAGACGCGGGGGTGCCGCTCGCCGGCGTTCGGATTATCGCCTCCGGCGCGGAAGGGATCGTTCAATCCCGGATCACCGATCGCGAGGTCACGACGGACGCGATGGGGAGGTATCGGATCGGTGGTCTCATGACCGGCGAGTACACGTTGACCTATCGACCACCCTACGAGGCGTGCCACCTGCAGCAATGGTGGCCCGATGCCCGCGATGAGTCAACCGCGCAGAGGATCCCAGTCTCCGTCGGTGCCGAGGTGGCGGGGCGTGACGCTCAGCTATCGCCCGGCGCCACAGTTTCCGGCGTGGTGTCCAACGACGCGCAAGCAAAGGTGCAGCTCTACGAGGCGGATGGGTATCGGTATCCGTACGGCCCGGCGAAGCACCCCGAGCCTGATGGCTCGTATGAAATCTGTGTCACGCATTCTGGCAAGTACACCGTCAACTTCGCCCCTTCCGACTCGGCATATCGTGCGGAGTGGTGGGACGACAAGGAGACCCGGGATGCCGCCGACACGCTCGAGATCGAGATGGGCGAAGCGATCTCAGGAATCGACGCGACCTTCACGACCGGAGCGACGATCGCGGGCAGGGTGACCGCCGGCGCCGGAGGGCCCGCGATGGCAGACGTCGACGTCAGACTCCATCGTGAGGTAGACGGCCGGTTGTCCGTCGCCGGCCGTTTCACAACCGATGCGAGCGGGGAGTACGCGTTCACGAAGGTCGAATCGGGCACCTACTCCGTCCAATTCGAAGCACCAGACGCCAGTGCCTATGTCGATCAATGGCTGGGCGGATCAGCCGACGAGGTCTCGGCGAAGAGGATCACCGTAGCGAGAGATGCCCTGATCGGAGGGTTGGACGCGCCACTCGAAGTCGGCGCCTCGCTCGTCGGAACCGTGGTCGACTCGGCGGGTCGGCCGGTGGCGGGTGCACAGATCTCTTCGAGCGTCGCCGATGGCGACGCCTCGGCCAGAAAGCTGGTCACCACCAACAGTGTTGGAGCGTACGAGCTGCATGGTCTTCCAGCAGGGGAGTACACGCTCTGGATCAACGCGACAGGATACTTCAGCGACGTGCGCACCCCGCTCGAGCTTGCGACCGGTGCCCACCTCTCGGTCGGCGCGGTCGTGCTCACGCGGATGGCGACGCTGAGCGGCACGCTCAAGGCTGACGGCGGCTTCGATGTCGACGGGCAGGTCCTGGTGGAGCTGTACCGGTTCGAAGCCGGTGAGTATCGATTCGTCGTCTCCGAGTCCACACGATTGCGCCCGTTCTACGAGCCGGGAACGTACACCATCGGTCAATTGCGGCCCGGGAAGTACAAGCTCGCGTTCGGTCACGGTTGGAGCGGATATGCGACCGAATGGTGGTCCGACCAGCCGGATCTGGCCTCAGCCACGGTGTTCGAGTTGGCCGAGGGAGAAACCCGGTCGGGCTTCGACGCTGAACTCGCCGGTGGCCGGGTTCGCCTGTCCGATGTGAGGGTGGAGGGCGTTCCAGCGGTCGGTCATGAGCTCACCGCCACGGGATCGTCGTCGACCGCGGGCGCGACGTTGACCTACCAATGGTCGATGAACGGCACGCCGATCGCCGGTGCGACGGAACGAACGCTGCGTCTGACGCCGGCACACCTCGGCGCTCGGGTGTCCGTCACGGTGTCGGCCGGAGCGACCGGTCACATCTCCGTGTCGGCGTCCGCCGGGCCAGCCGCGATGGTCGGCGCCGGCACGATTCCACTGGAGGAACCGACGATCTCCGGCGAGGCCAAAGTCGGCCGAACGCTGACGGCGCACATCGCATCGACACTGGAGACCGCACATTTCGGTTTTCAGTGGTTCGTCGGAGATGCCCCGGTCGCGGGTGCGACCGATTCCACGTTCGTCCCGGGCGCCGACCACGTCGGGCAGCACGTCTCGGTCCGGATCACGGCGTCGGCCCCCGCGTTCACCACCGTGGAACGCTCCTCCGCCCCGACCGCACCGATCCTGCCGTCGTCCGTCAAGGTCGAGCGGATCGCAGGCGTGGACCGGTACGGTACCTCGGCACAGCTGTCGAAATCGGTGTTCTCCCCAGGCGTTCCCGTCGCGTATGTGGCGAGTGGTGCGAAGTTCCCGGACGCGCTGGCCGCAGGACCCGTCGCGTACCGCAACGGTGGCCCGGTGCTGCTGACCGCCCCCGACCAGTTGCCCACCGCCGTGGCCGAGGAGCTCGCGCGCCTCCGCCCGGGAAAGATCGTCGTGCTGGGCAGCGAGGAAACGGTCAGCGGATCCGTCGAGGCGGAACTGAGGAGGTTCACTCCCGGCACGGTGCAGCGCATCGCGGGGGTTGACCGATTCGCGACGGCCGTCGAACTGTCGAAGTCTTCGACGCACTTCGGCACGCCCGTGGTGTATCTGGCGAACGGCCTCAACTTCCCGGACGCGCTGGCGGCGGGACCGACGGCGAACGTCCGCAACGGGGTGATCCTGCTCACCATTCCCGATCGTCTACCCGACGTGGTGGCCGCCGAGCTCACGCGTCTCCGCCCGGAAACGATCGTCGTGCTGGGCGGTGAGACCAATGTGAGCACGGCGATCGAGGCGGAGCTCAGGTCGATCACGTCGGCGAGCGTGGTGCGCGTGGCCGGTGTGGACCGGTTCGAGACCGCGGTGCAGCTCTCCGAGTCCACGTTCAGTCCGGGAGCCGACATCGCCTACGTCGCGAGCGGAATGAACTTCCCCGACGCACTCTCCGCCAACGCCGCAGCCGGGGGGCGGCCTGTGCTCTTGACGATTCCGGACCGGCTCCCCGACGTGGTCGTCGAGGAGCTGACCCGATTGCGACCGGCCAAGATCGTCGTGCTCGGCGGCGACACGACGGTGAGCACACAGGTCGCCGCCGAACTCGCTCGCATCGGCGCTGAGGACGGATAGACCGACCCCCGGTCTCAGTCGCGCCTCATTCTCCGGTCGGGTGCGCCCGCGCCCGGTCGATGACCCACGCGTAGGCGAACGCGCGCTCGCGCCACGCGGCGTACCGGCCCGAGACGCCGCCGTGGCCCGCGGCCATCTCGATCTTGAGCAGCGGGTCCGCGCCGGCGTCGCGCAGTCGCGCGACCCACTTCGCGGGCTCGACGTACAGCACGCGGGTGTCGTTGAGGCTTGTGACGGCGAGGATCGGCGGGTAGTGCGAACCCCCGTCGTGGTTGCCGTGCACGTTCTCGTACGGCGAGTACCCCTTCATGTACGCGTACACCTCGGGGTCGTCGACCGGGTTGCCCCACTCGTCCCACTCGATGACCGTGAGCGGCAGCGAGGGGTCGAGGATGGACGTGAGCGGGTCGACGAACGGCACCTCGGCGAGGATGCCCGAGAAGTGGCGCGGCGCGAGGTTCGCGACGGCGCCCATGAGCAGTCCGCCCGCGCTCCCGCCCTGCGCGACGAGCCGGTCGGAGGCGGTGACCTCCTCATCGATCAGGTGCCGGGCGACCGCGACGAAGTCGGTGAACGTGTTGCGCTTCGCGAGTTTCTTCCCGTCCTCGTACCACAGCCGGCCCATCTCGCCGCCGCCGCGCACGTGTGCGACCGCGAAGATCATGCCGCGGTCGAGCAGGCTCAGCCGAGGGATCGAGAACGACGGGTCGATGGAGTGCTCGTACGAGCCGTAGCCGTACAGCAGCGTCGGGGCCGGCGTGCCGTACTGCACGAGGTCCTCGCGGTAGACGAGGGAGATCGGGATGCGGCGCCCGTCGTCGGCGACGGCCCATTCGCGTCGCTGGGTGTAGCGGGTCGCGTCGTACTCGCCGAGCACCGGCTGCTGCTTGCGGAGGCGCCGCTCGCCGGTCTCGACGACGAGGTCCATGACCTTCGTCGGCGTGACGAAGCTCGTGCCGAGGACCCGCAAGGTCGGCTGGTTCCAGTCCGGGTTGCCGCTCACGCCGATCGAGTACAGCGTCTCGTCGGTCTCGAGCTCGTGCAGGGTGTCGTCGGGCGTCGCGTCGTCGGGGAGTCCCTGCGGCGGCACCTTCGCGATCGCGACGCGCGGCAGCCCGTCGCGGCGGTACTCGACGGCGACGAAGTCGCGGAAGGCGTCGACGCCTTCGAGCCGGACCGCGGGATTGTGCGGCAGCAGCATGCGACGTGCGCCCTGCGGGTCGTCGGCCGCGACGCTCACAAGCTCGAAGTTGACCGCGCCGTCGTTGTGCACGATGAGCAGGCGATCCTTGCCACCCGCGATGACGTGCTCCACGTCGTACTCGACGCCCTCCTTCCGCGGCCAGACCACGCGGAACTCGCCGGCCGGGTCCGCCGTGTCGAGCAGCCAGGTCTCGCTCGTCACGTTCGACCCGGCCTCGATCACGAGATAGCGGCGGCTGCGTGTGAGCCCGACCCCGAGCCAGAACCGCTCATCGGGCTCGGTGAACACACGGACGTCGGCGTCTCGCGAGGTGCCGATCTCGTGCCGCCAGATCGTGTCGGGTCGCCACGCGTCGTCGACGGTCGCGTAGAACACGTAGCGCCCGCTCGCGTCGAAGACCGCGCCGGCCGCGGTGCCCTCGAGCACGTCGTCGATCTCGCGGTCCGAGCCGTCGATCGCACGGAACCGCACGGTGTACCGCTCATCGCCCTCGACGTCGACGCCGTAGAGCATGACCGACCCGTCGCCCGTCACGTCGAAGCTGCCCAGCGCGAAGAACTCGTGCCCCTCGGCCTCGCGGTTCTCGTCGAGCAGCACCCGCTCGCCGGGCAGCGCCTCGTACGAGGCATCCGTCAGCTCGTCGCCCGTCGTCTCGGGCAGCACCGGCGGCTCCCAGTCCTCCCCGGCGGGCACGCGGCAGTGGATGCCGTACTGCAGCCCCTCGACGGTGCGCGTGAAGTACCACCAGGCGCCCTCCCGCGTCGGAACCGACAGGTCCGTCTCCTTCGTGCGTCGGGTGATCTCCTCGAACACCTGCTCGGTGAGCAGGCTCAGGTGGTCGGTGCGGGCCTTCGTGTACGCGTTCTCGGCGTGCAGGTGCGCGAGCACGGCCGGATCGTCTTTGACGCGCAGCCATTCGTACTCGTCGACCACCACGTCGCCGTGGTGCTTGCGCTGGATCGGTCGTTTCGGGGTCACAGGCGGAGTGAGCACGTCTCCACGCTACCCCGGCAGGCCGGCGGGGCCGCCCGGTCAGGGCCCCTCGACGACCTGCCACTGCGCATCGCCGAGCGGCACGAGCTGTCCCTCGACGCGCTCGCCGTCGCGGGTCGCGGCGAAGTCGATGGCACCTGGCGTGCCGCCCACGATGCCCTCGCCGCCCGAGAACGTCGGCCCTTCGTACCCGAGCTCGACGAGCGCGTCGAGGCGCTGGCCCTGATCCCAGGTCCCGGAGAGGAACCCCAGCATGGCCGCCGCGGCGAGCGGGCCCGCGACGACGAGCACGTAGCCGATCTCGCGCACCCATCGGCGCTCGCGTCCTGCGATCGCGAGCACCGCGCCGAGCACGAGCACGGCTGCGGGGAAGATGAGCGGCCAGGGATTCCACGGCTCGAGCATCACGACCGGATGCATCAGCCGAGGCCCTCCTTCGTCCAGTCGAGGTTGATCTGCTGGCCGATGTAGACGGTCTCGCCGAAGTCGTGGATCTGCGGGTTCATGCGGAGCAGCTGCTGTTGGGGCACCTCGAATCGCTGCGCGATGTCGAAGAAGCTGTCGCCCGACATCACGGTGTAGCGGATCGGCATGCCGTTCGCGTCGAACTCGGCCGCGCCGGAGGCGCCGGTGATCGGACCGGTGTCGTAGGCCGGTCCCGGCTCGTAGACGGGCGCCGGCGCGTTGGGCACCGGCTCGGGGGCGGGCGCCGGTTCGGGTGCCGGCGCGGGCGGCACGGGCGCCGGCGGCGGCGTGGGCGTCGCGGTGACGGTCACCATCACGGTCTCGGCCGGTGGCGGCGACTGCGGGAAGCAGCCGGCGAGCAGCAGGGTCGCGGGAAGGACGGCGAGCAGGATGCCTCGGCGCCGCGTCGTTCGTCTCACCGTGTCGTGTCTCCCGCTCCGTTTCGCTCCGCCCACTCTATGCAGGCGCCTCGCCGACGTCCACGGATGCGCTCGGCGATGAGTGGACATATCCCGAATCTTTTAGTATATTAACAAACGGTTCAGGTCGATTCGTCGTGAAGGACTGCCATGTTCACCACGCTGTTCCTGTTCGGCGCCGTCGCGCTCTGCGGGGTCGGGGCCACCGTCTTCCAGCTCCCTCGAGACGGCCATCGGCGCGTGCCGACCAGGCGGTACCGCACCCTGCCCTGAGGCCGGCTGCGGGTAGACCCCTGCGGGGTGGGAGGCCGCCGATTCGGTGCTCGCGCTGACGACGGTCGCCCGGCGGTCCAGCAGGCTCTGTTCTCGGAAAGACTCTGTGCTCGGAGTTCTGTGCGCAGAAAGGTTCTGTGCTCAGAAAGGAGGTGTGACATGTTCACGATCATGTTCGTGCTCGGCGCGCTCGCCGTGGCGGCGGTCGCCGCCACGCTGGTGCAGCTTCGCCGCGACGGCTACCGGCCGCTGCCCACCCGCTTCGCCTGAGTCGTCGACCGACCCTTCGCCCGGGGAAATAGGGCGATCGCCCGATGGGGAGCAGGTGCCTTAGCGAGGACGCTGGAGGCATCGAACCCCAGGAGGGCACCATGCAGCACTCGGCAGAACTCCTCGTCATGCACCTCCACGACGCCGACCTCCGGCACGCCGAACAGGAGCTGGAGCGCCGTCGTCAGGCGGGCGAGCGGGCTGCCGCCGACGGTGACTCGCCCGAGGCATCCGTCACGCGTCGTCGTCATCGTCCGGCGGCGCGCACCCCACGCCTCGCGCTCCGGTGACCGGCGCCGCGGGCGAGGCCCGGGCGGTCGCGGGCCGCGCCGATGTCGGTGGCCCGTGGCACCATGAGCAGGTGACGACGTCGGTGTCGAGCCCCGAGATGGTGGGCCGGCAGGCCGACCTGGCCTGGCTCGAAGGATTGCTGGTGGCGGCGCGCGAGGGCGCGCCGCGTACCGCTGTGCTCGGCGGTGAGGCCGGTATCGGCAAGACGCGCCTGCTGCAGGAGTTCACGCGCGGGCTGGGCGGCGACGTCCGCGTGCTCGCGGGCCAGTCGGTCGACCTCGGCGAGGTCGCCGCACCGTACGCTCCCGTGAAGGCGGCGCTGCGGGCCCTCGTCGCCGAGGTGGGCGCCGAGGCCGTGCTGGCCGCGGTCGGGCCCGGCCGTTCGGCGATCACGGCGTTACTGCCTGAGGTGGCGACGGGCGAACCGGGCCGAGACGCCCCGGTGCCGGGCGGCGCTGCCGCCACCGGCCAATTGCATGAGGCGATCGCCGTGCTGCTCGAGACGCTCTCGCGCGAGCGGCCGATCGTGTTCGTCGTCGAGGATCTGCACTGGATCGATGCGGCCTCGCTCGCCCTGCTGCGCTTCCTCATGCGGGCGCTCACCGCCAGCCGCGTCCTGATCGTGCTCACCTATCGCACCGAAGACGTCGGCCGCGGGCACCCGGTGCGGGCGTTCCTCACCGAGGCCGAGCGCGACCGGGGCGTCGACCGCCGAGAGATCACGCGACTGAGCCGGGCGCAGGTCCGCAAGCTCGCCCGACTGCTCACGGGCGAGGCGACCGACGGCACGACCCCGGCCGAGGCGATGATCGAGAACCTGTTCCTGCGCAGTGAAGGCGTGCCGTTCTTCGTTGAAGAGCTCATCGGCATCGACGGCTGCCGCGACGAGTCCGGCCTGCCCGACACGCTTCGTGACCTCCTGCTCGTGCGGTACGAGCGGTTGAGCGAGACCGCGCAAGAGCTGCTCCGCCTGATCTCCACCGGTGGCGTCCGCGTCTCGCACACCCTGCTGTCCGCCGTGTACGTCGGTTCGCCCGCCGAGCTCGATGCGGCCGCGCGCGAGGCGGTCGTGGCGGGCGTGCTCACGATCGACGGCGACGACTACGCGTTCCGCCACGCCCTCGTGCGCGAGGCGATCCTCGCCGACCTGCTGCCGGGTGAGCGCGCGCGGTTCCACGCCAGGTACGCCGAGGCCTACGAGCTGGCCTCCGCGACCGGCACACGACGGCTGGCGGCCGAGATCTCGTTCCACTGGCTCGGGGCGCACGATGCGGTGCGGGCGTTCCCGGCGACGATCCAGGCCATGCGCGAGGCGCGGGCCGCAGCGGCCTACGCCTCGGCCGCGCAGCTCGGCGAGCGGGCCATCTCGCTATGGGAGGTGGTCCCCGACGCCGAACGGGTCGCCGGAATGGGCAAGATCGAGCTCATGGGGCGTACCGCCTCGCACCTGCGCAATGCCGGCGAGAGCGAACGGTCGCTCGCCCTCGTGCGCGCGGCGCTCGCAGAGTGCCCCGACGACGACGCCCAGGTGCCGCGCCTGCTCCGGGACCAGGCGCTGGTGCTCTCGAGCCTCGGTCGGCCGGGCTCGGCCGAATTGCTGCGGGAAGCCCTCGAACGGCTCGAAGGACTCGACGATCCCGTCTCCCGCGAGTTCCGCGCCACGGTGCTGATCGCTCTCGCGGGTCGGCTCATGATCGCGGGCGACTTCGGTGCCGCGGTGGGTGTCGCCGAGGAGGCGCTCGCGCTCGCGACCGAGGTCGACGCACCGCGGGCCGTCTCCGTCGCGAAGAACATCCTGTCGGTGAGCCGCGCCGAGCGTGGCGAGGTCGCCGAGGGGCTCGAGGGGCTGGAAGCCGCGCGCGAGCTCGCGCGCGGCGATGGGTCGGCGCTGCTGCGGTACTGGACGAACGCGAGCGACCTCCACTACCTCGTCGGCGCCCTGCACCAGGCCGTGCGCACGGCCGAAGAGGGGCTCGCCCGTGCTCGCGAGCAGGGCCTCGAACGTAGTTCGGGTGTCATCCTGGCATCCAACGCGGTCGATCCGCTCTTCGCGCTCGGCGACTGGGCGCGAGCGGACTCGCTGATCGAACGGGCGCTCGGCCTCGACCCGCCGACGTCGTTCACGGTGTATCTCATTCGTGCCCGCATCTGGTCGCTCGTCTGGCGCGGCGAGCTCGACGAGGCATCCGAGCTGTACCGCGCGTCCCGACCCGAGATGTCGCAGGTGATGTCGCTCGAGATGCAGGCTCGTCTCGCGGTCGGCCGGGTCGCGACGGAGCTCGCGCTCGAGACCGGCGACGTCGCAGGCGCGTGGCGCGAGGTCGCGCAGCTCATCGATGAGCCACTGCTGCCGCATCCCGGGTACGCCCTTCCCTATCTCTGGGCGGCGGCGCGCGTGCTCGCCGAAGCGCGTCGCGTCCCCGATTCGGTGCCCGAGCTCGCCGGAGATGGCGGGCGTGAGGCCGAGGCGGCGCTCCGCGATCTGCTCGTGCGGGTCTCGTTCTGGCCCACCGCATCGGTGTGGGCCGCGTTCTTCGAGGCCGAACTGGTCGATCCCGCCGACCCAGACGCGCGGCGCCAGGCCTGGAACGCGGCACGTGAGGCGGCCTCCGCGCCCGAGACGCCGGTGTTCCTCGAGCCGTACGCACTGCTGCGCCTCGGCGAGGCCGAGCTCGCCGCGGGTGACCGCACCGCCGCGCGCGACGGGTTGCAGGCCGCATTCGAGCTCGCCGATGCGCGCGGCGTGGGTCTCGTGCGTACGCGTGTGGCCGAGATCTCTGCGGCGGCCGGCCTCGCCGTCGGCGACGGCGGCGGGCCGCGGCGGCCGACCGGATCCGATGCGGCGGTCGAACTCACCGCCCGCGAACGTCAGGTGCTCGAGCTGATCGCCGAAGGCCTCAGCAACAAGCAGATCGGCGAGCGGCTGTTCATCAGTGGCAAGACCGCGAGCGTGCACGTGTCGGCGATCCTGCGCAAGCTCGGGGCCGCGACCCGCACCGAAGCCGCCGTCCGGGCGGGTGCGGTACGGTGAGCGGCGTGACGAGCCTCGACGACATCCCCTTCACCACCATGGACGGCGGCACCTCCTCGCTCGGCGCATATGCCGGGCGTGCGCTGCTGATCGTGAACGTCGCCTCCCGCTGTGGCCTCGCGCCGCAGTACGCCAAGCTCGAAGAGCTGCAGAAGACGTACGCCGACCGGGGCCTCACGGTGCTCGGCTTCCCGAGCAACCAGTTCCTTCAGGAGCTCTCGACGAACGACGCCATCAAAGAGTACTGCTCCACGACGTGGGGCATCAGCTTCCCGATCGTCGACCGCGTGCGGGTCAACGGCAAGCACGAGCACCCGCTGTACACCGAACTGAAGAAGGCGCCCGACGCCGAGGGCAAGGCCGGCCGGGTCACGTGGAATTTCGAGAAGTTCCTCGTCGCCCCCGACCGCAGCGTGAGCCGGTTCCGGCCGCGCGTCGAGCCCGACGACCCCGCCGTCATCGCGGCGATCGAGGCGGCGCTGCCGGCATGAGGCCGGGCCCCCGCCGGAGTATCAAGCAGTCCGACATCGTCGCCGCCGCGTTCGAGATCCTCGAGCAGAGCGGCTTCGCCGCCGTCTCGATCCGCGGCGTCGCGGCCGCCCTCAACCTCACGCCGACGGCCATGTACACGTACTTCCCGAGCAAGCAGGAGCTGCTCAGCGCCATGGTCGAGGAGCTGTTCGCGGGCGTGCTCACCGAGCCCGGCACCGGCGAGCGCCGCCGGGCCGAGCCGAGGGCGGCGGCCGGATCGGGTGACGCGGATGCGTCGACCGAGAACCTGCTCGCCGCTGCGATCGAGCTGCGGGACCGGCTGCGAGCGCATCCGGGCGCGGTCTCGCTCGTGACGGTGAGCGGTGTCGCGGGCGTCGGCACGATCGCGCTCATCGAGCGTCTCGGTCAGGGATTCGCCGCGGTCGGACTTCCCGCCGACGACGCGGCGCGCGCCGCGCATGCGTTCCTCGCCCACACGATCGGGCAGGTCGCGCTCGAGCAGGCGTGGGGCGAGGCATCCGACGACGTCACGGAGACGACCCTCTGGAACGACGAGCCGACCCGGCCCATCGCCGACGCCGGCGAACGCCTCGGCCTGCGCGCCGGCGACGACGAGGAGTTCCGCATCTCTGCCGGTCGTCTCCTCGCCGCCTGGCTCCGCTGACCGCGCGCGATGAGTGCCCCGGCGCCGCGACGAGCTGCCCCGCTCGCGCCGAGCCGCCCCGTTTCGCGTGCCGAGCGGTCGCAGATGGTGGGTCCGTTCGCTCGCACCCACCATGGGCGACCGCTCGTGGTGAAGGGGGCAGCCACGGTCGGCGTGTCGATCGATCGAGCCCAACCGAGCGGTCGCAGATGGTGAGTTCCGAGCGCTCGCACCCACCATCGGCGACCGCTCGACGGGAGATCGCGGAGGGTCAGCGACCGACGCGGCGCACCGACGGGCGGCGGTAGCCGATGACGAGGGCGGCGGCGCCCGTGAGCGCGAGCAGGGCGGCCCAGACGATGCCGGTCGGGTCCCAGCCCGTCGCGGGGAGTCCGCCGCCGGCGGGCGTCGCGGGGGTGGTGGTCGTCGGGACGGGCGCCGGAGTCGTGGGTGGCGCGGTCGTGGGCGGGACCGTGGTCGGAGGGGCCGAGGTCGTGGGCGTCGCGGTCGTCGTCGTGGGGGCGGGGCCCGGCCGTTCGATGCACGAGAGCTCGGCGTCGAACGGGTATCCGTGCACCTCGCGCGGGGTGCCGACGGGACCTGAGGCCGGCATGCCGTGGATGAACTCGGCCGCGATCACATTGCCCTCGATGTTCTGCGTCACCTGCCAGTTCAGCACCGCGTTCGGGGCGTACAACGTGCCCTCGATCGAGTCTCCGCCCGTGACGGTGACCGCGGTCGCATCGGGGAAGTTCCACAGGATGAAGGGCGCGTTCGCGTTCGAGACCCCCGCGAGATTGGGCGTCGTGCCGAGGAACGTCTCGCCGGTCACGTTCACGAGCAGCGGGGTGTCGGGCGACGGTCCGCCATCGGGGAAGGAGATCTCACCGAGGCGGGCCAGGTCGTCCGCGGCGATCTCGAAGACGTTGGTCTGCCCCGGCACCAGGCGCAGCGCGCCCGAACCGCCCGCGGGGTACGGCGGCGTGATCGCCGCACCGGTGGTGTCGGTCAGATCGATGGTCGGCGTGCACAGACTCAGTTGCGCGGTCGTGTCGCGGTACAGGCCGAACGCGCCCGCGATGTCGAGCAGCTCGGTCGGCACCGGCTCGGCGATCGATTCCGGGGTCTGCGTGATCGTGCCCTCGATGCGGGGCTGGCTCTCGTACGTGGCATCCGGTTCGAACACATGCCACGCGACCGTCGCGCCGTTCTGATCGACGGTCGCTGCGGCGTATGTGGTCGTGTCCGCGATCTTCGCGAATCCGTTGTTGAGCACGCGCAGGATGAGACCGTCATCGTCCGGCCAGGTCACCCCGCCACCGACGTACAGGTAGACGGGCGACGTGTCGGGGGCCACCGTGATCGTCGCGGGCGGCACCGCGCCCGCCGCGATGTTGTATGCGCTGGTGAAGGCCAGATCGCCGCCGAGCGCGATCGTGCCCTCGGCCTCGTCGGCGTTCAGCTGCACGTCGCCCTCGACGAACACGAGGAACCCGCTGTTCGCCGGATGTCCGTTCAGGACCTGTGCGACCGGATTGATCGGCCCGATCGGATCGCCGGGCGCCGCGAGCGCCTGCGCCGAGAGCACCGCCCCCGCCGCGGTGAACGCGAGCATCGCGATGCCCGTCGCCGTCGTCTTCCGGATGATGTCGCCCCGATTCGCCACCATGCGGCTCAGCCTCCCAGAACGCGGTGAACTTGCCAAGGGTGCGCGCGCTGCGCACCGCGCACCGCGCATCGCGCGGCGCGCACCACACGACGAGGCGCCGACCCGACCGGGCCGGCGCCTCGCCGTGCCATCCGCTCAGGTCACTCTGCGCGCGGCGGGGTGATCCTGATCTGCGCCGTGGTGTTCTTGCGGTCGGCCTTCTTGACCTCGACGACGGTGCCGTAGCCCACGCCCGCGTCGGCCGGGTTGCCCGTGCCGAGGGTCGTGAAGCCGAGGTCCGTGCCGTACAGGTCGGTGGCCGGGCTGCCGTCGGCGTTCACGATGCGCGTCGAGTACGGCGCATTGCCGAGCGACGGAACCACGACCGAGCCGTCGACGTACCGGTAGAACAGGTCGCTGCCTGTGGCCTCGAGCAGGTCGGGCCGGTACTCGAAGCCCGGCACCCAGCCCCGGTCGTCGGTGAACGTGCGCACCGGTTTCTGCGACTTCACCTTCGTGCAGAACTCGGTGTACGCGTCGTCGACGTAGCACTCGCGGAAGTCGTACGTCTTCTGCAGGCCGAAGGCCGCGTCGGACGACTGCGCCCGCGAGGGCAGGTTCTTCAGGGCCGACGGATCGTTCGCCGCGGCGTCGCCCGTTCGACGTAGTGGGTCGAAGTGGCTGTCGACGATGAGCAGGCCGCCCTTGGCGCCGGCACTCGGCAGGGCCGTCAGGTTGCCCCGGACCATGTTCGAGTCGCCGTACGTCGTGTCGCGGTACCAGACCAGCGCACCCGGCGCGTTGTAGGCGATCTTGTCGACCTTCCACGCCGTGTCGCTGTAGACCGTGTCGTAGGCGTACTTCAGCCCCTCGTCGAAGCCGTCGAAGTTCCGCCACTCGACCAGGTAGTACTGCGCCTTCGTCGACGTGCCGGTGTCGATGCGCCACCCGGGTCCGGTCGTGTTCGCCCACGAGGCGACCTCGTTGACCCACCCGTTGTCACCGTTCTCGACGTCGTCGCTCCACACCACGGCGCCGTCGGCGCCGATGAGCTCGAAGTCGTCGGCGAACCATCCGCGCTCCTGGAACGCCGCATCGGTCGCGAGCCGCAGTCGCACACCGACCGTCTGACCCGCGTACGCGGAGAGGTCGACGTACTGGTGCGCCCAGCCCTCGGTCGAGCCCGTCAGGCCGTGCGTGCGCTCGAACCAGCCGCGCAGGTTGCCGTTCGGGTCGGGGTAGTCCTCGGGTGTGGTCGCGGTCGAGCCGTCTTCGTTGTAGACGGGCACGTCGGTCCACGTCGTACCACCGTCGGTGGTCACCTCGACGAAGCCGAAGTCCCAGTCCTGCTCGATGACGTAGTCGTTCCACATCCAGAACTTCGCGCCCTCGGGCACGGCGTCGAGCGTGCGGCTCAGCCGGATGTCGCCGTAGTCCTGATCGGAGCCGGTGTACCACATGTTCTCGCCGCTGTGCGGCTCGGCGAGCGTGATCACCTTGTCGGGCAGGTTCACGATCACGCCGTCCTCGGTGTTCTTCAGCGGCCGCGAGTTCTGGCTCACGGTCACGTCGAGCGGCGCGTCGCCGGGGTTCACCTCGAGCGGGTCGGCCCAGCCGAGCACCCACTTGTCCCAGAGGCCCATGTGGGTCGGCATCGACTGGAAGATCGGCCCGGCGTGCGAACCCGAGCTCATGAGATCCCAGAAGTCGATGTCGGAGTTGCCCGCGCCCGACGTGTCGTACAGGTCGGGCAGTCCGAGGTCGTGGCCGTACTCGTGCGCGAACACGCCGACGCCCGAGTCCTCGGGCTGCACGATGTAGTTCGAGAGCTTGAGATTCGTGCCGGGGATCTCCGCGCCGCCCGGCACTGCCGAGGAGTGCGCCCAGATCGCGTAGGTGGTCTCCGCCCCGCCGCCGCCGGACTTGTCCTCGCCGGCGTGCACGAGCACGACGTGGTCGATCACGCCGTCGGGCTCGAAGTAGTCGCCGTCGCCGTCACGGTCGCCCTGGTCCTCGATGTCGTAGTCGGCCCACGGGAAGTCGGGCTGCGCCGCCGCGAGCGCGGCGACCGCATCGATCGGCAGCTGACCCGGCCCGAGCGGGTTGTCGGGGTGACCCTGCATGTCCTGCATGGGGCCGGCCTCGTAGACGCCCTCATCGTTGAGGTGGCACGTCGTCGCGCCGTAGTACGCCTCGGAGTGCGGCACCATGATCCACGGCGTCGCCTCGCCGGTCACCGTGTAGGCGCCCTGCGACATCTCCTCGTACATGTTCTTCATCGTGTAGCCCGAGATGTCGATGCCGCGGCGGCCGTCGGGGCCGCGCAGGTCGGGTCGCACGCGCTCGGTGATGCCCTCCTCGGTGAAGAGCATCGTGTTGAAGTGCTCGGAGGAGAAGTCCTCGACCCACATCGAGTTGTTGTCGGGCCGTTCGGCCTCGGCGGGGTTCGGGATCTGGTTGTGCAGCGGCCCGTTCTGCACCGACCCGGGCATGCAGGTCGTCGCCCCGAACTCGGTCGGCACCTGCTCGCCCGTGAAGTCGTCGTTCGCCTCGGGGTTGAACTCGACGAGGATCGTCAGGAGCTTCGCCTCCTGCGTCTCTTCGGCCTGCTTGTACTCGGGTTTCTTGTGCCCGTGTCCGTGCCCGTGTCCGTGCCCGCGGCCTCGCTCGCGCTTGAGTTCCTTCGGGCTCTTGCCGGTCTCGATCGACTGAGACTCGAGCTCGGCGAGCCCCTTCGCGGCGAGCGGGTTGCCCTCCGCGTATTTCTGGTTGACCGCCTCGGCGGTCTCGAGCGCGGTGGCCTGGCGCGCGCTGCGCTGCGCCGCCTCGGTGCCGACCGCGACGTCGTCGACGAAGGCTTCTTGGGCCCGCGGCTCGACGTAGTTGATGTAGTACTCGTCGTCCGAGATCACGGGCGCCGACGCTGGCGCCGCGTTCGCTGCGGTGACACTGAAGGTCGTGAGACCTGTGGCCGCGAGCGCGATGATCGGGATCGACGCCAGCACGCGCCTGCGGGCGCGAGTGGGGTGTCCTGACATGGTTCTCCCTCCGAATCCGCCGGGTGGGCGGACATAGGAGGCATCCTGCTCCCTACCCCCCGTTTGGGGGAATACCCAGCTGGGAATTTCCTCGTCGAAACGATGGATATGTGCGGGCGTCGCAACGATCGTGCGTCAGAGGGTGCGGCGAACGGATGTCTCGGGCGTGCGTCCGGCTACGCTGACCCCGACCGTTCGAAAGGAACCCTCGATGCCGAGAACACGCCGCACCGGAGCATCCGTCGCCGTCTTGATCGCCGCGGGCGCGTTCGCCCTGGCCGGATGCGCGAGCTCGTCGGGAACGCACGAGACCCACCCGGCGACCGCGAGCGCCGAGGTGGTGGCTCCGGTCATCGTCGACCTCAACGACGTCGACGGCACGACCGTCGAGGTGAAGGTGGGGAACGTCATCGACCTCACGGGCGATGACGAGACCTACGCCGACTGGGGTGCGGAGATCGAGGACGAGAGCATCGTGTCGTTCACGCCCGGCCGTGACGACGGCAGCGCGCAGTTCAACCCGGGGCTCAACGCACTCGCCGTCGGCGAGACCGAGGTCGCGCTCGACAACACGTCGACCGACCAGACCGTGACGTTCACGGTCAAGGTCGTCGACAACGACTGACGGGTGGCGCGCACCCGGGTGGGCCCGGCCGCGTTCAGCCGAGCAGGAGGCTTCGCAGCTGGTCGGCTGAGTGCACGACCGCGTACGTGTCGCCCGCCTCGGCGGGGGAGCCGTACCCCCACTCGACCATGATCGTCGGCACGCCGTTCGCGAGCGCGCCCAGCGTGTCGTAGCCGCGGTCGCCGACCATGACGGCGTCGGCGGTGTCGATGCCCTGTGCACCGAGTCGCGCGAGCGCCTCGCGGACGACGTCGGCCTTCGTGCTGCGCTCTTCGTCTTCGCTGGCGCCCGCGATCACCGTGAAGTACTTCGCGAGGTCGTTGTGCTCGAGCACGGCGCGGGCCATCGACTCGGGCTTGCTCGTCGCGAGGGCGACCGGCATGCCCGCCGCGTGCAAGCGCTCGAGCACGCCGGCGACCCCCGGGAACACCGGCGAGTTCAGCAGGTGCAGGTCGTAGTGGTCGCGGTAGACGTTGAGGGCCTCCCACGCGTCGGCGTCGGTGAAGCCGGCCGTCATGCGCAGGCTGTCGAGCAGGGGCGGGCCGACATACGAGCGCAGCGTCTCGGCGTCGGGCACGGGAACGCCCATCGACGAAAAGGTGTGGGCGAGGGAACGGGTGATCTCCGCCTCGGAGTCGACGATCGTGCCATCCAGGTCGAACAGCACGGCCGACCACGTGCGCGGGGGCGCAGCCACGGGGCGGGTGGGGAGGGTCGAGGTCACCACGACATACTAGGGCGGCTGGATCTGAGCCTTCCTCGCCGGTTCACAGCTTGTGGTCAGACGCGTGGTCAGACGCGTGGTCGGCTGCGTGGTCAGAAGAGCCGGGCGTGGCCGCTGTCGATGCCGCGCATCGCGTCGTAGTCGAGCACCACGCAGCGGATGCCGCGGTCCTCCGCGAGCGTGCGCGCCTGTGGCTTGATCTCCTGCGCCGCGAACACGCCGGCGACCGGCGCGAGCCGGGGGTCGCGGTTCATGAGCTCGAGGTACCGCGTGAGCTGCTCGACGCCGTCGATGTCGCCGCGCCGCTTGAGTTCGACGGCCACGCTCGCGCCGGCGTGATCGGTCGCGAGGATGTCCACCGGGCCGATCGCGGTCATGTACTCGCGGCGCACGAGCCGGTAGCCCTCGCCCAGCAGCTCGATCTGCTCGGCGAGCAGCTGCTGCAGGTGCGCCTCGACGCCGTCTTTCACGAGCCCCGGGTCGATGCCGAGGTCGTGGGCGGAATCGTGCAGCACATCGTAGATCGACACGACGAGCCGGTCGGCGGTCTTCTTGTGCGTGACGGTCCAGATCTCGGAGATGCCGGCCTCCGCCTGCTCGTCGTCGGGCTCCGTGATCGCGAGGGTGCACGGCGGGCTCATCCAGTTGAGCGGCTTGTAGCTGCCGCCGTCGGAGTGTACGAGCAGGCTGCCGTCGCCCTTCACCATGAGCAGGCGGGTCGCGAGCGGCAGATGCGCGGAGAGGCGGCCGGCGTAGTCGACGGAACAGCGGGCGATGACGAGACGCACCCGGAGAGTCTACGTGCTCGCCCGTGGTGCGGACCCGGCAGCGACCATCGGCCGCGCGCCAGTTCTGCGCCGTCGCGCCATCACTGCTGGCGCGACGATGCAGAAGTGGCGCGGACGCGGGCGGGTGGGCGGCTGCGCGCGGTCGGCCGGGCGGGTGGGCGGCTGCGCGCGGACGCGGGCGGGTGGGCGGCTACGCGCCGTCGGCCGGGCGGGCCTCGTGGTGCCGCAGACCCCGAGTGCGCTCGCGTTCCTTCATCTCGGCCTCGAAGAGGTGCCGACGGCCGCCGACGAGCTCGTCGCGCGCCGCGCGGTCGGCGTCCTTGAGCGCCGAGTAGTAGCCGTCGTCGTACTCCTCGACGATCTGGAACGTCCAGCGACCCTCGAGCACGTTCCGGCCGACGATCTCGCGGTCGATACGGTCGGCGATCTGGGCATGGCCGGCCTTCCGGAGGAGGTCGACGGCCTCGCCGATCGCGAGGTCGGCGGTGCCCGTGAGGCGGTGGAAGCGGTACAGCGAGCCGCGCGCGTCCTCGATCACCTCGAGCGCCTCGGACAGCTTGCCGAGCGCTTCGACGGTCGCATCGTCGACTCCGTCGGGCCGGGTGTGTTCGGGCAGCGGGCGGTCGGGCTCGGTTGCGCTCATGCCCGCATTCTGGGGCGAATCGGATGCCTCCCGCCACCCCTGGCACGCGCGGGCGGCCCGTGCCGTCCCCGGGTTGGGGCGTCGGCCGTTCGCCCCGCTGTCGCGCATATGGCTGCTCGCCGTGGTCGTACGCCGCGTTCCGTGCGCCCTCGGGGGATGGAATCGCGCGAATCGACCGCTGGCAGGGCCGGGTCGGGCGAGATGCGCGACAGTGGAACGGCGAGGTGAGGGCGGCTGCCGACGGCGGGCTTCAGGCGCCGCGGCGCGAGCGCTCGCGCGCGGCGGGCGCGAGCACGCCCGCGAGGACGAACAGGCCCATGAGTACGAGCAGCGCGTTCAGCAGCCCGAACTGCTCGCCGAGGAATCCGAGCAGGGGCGGGCCGGCGAGGAACGCGCAGTACCCGATGATCGCGACGGCCGAGACGCGTGCCGCCGACTTGGACGGGTGGTCGGCCGCGGCCGACATGCCGACCGGGAAGCCGAGCGAGCACCCGGCGGCCCAGAGCGCGGTGCCCACCACGAGCATCCATGGTTCGGTGCCGAAGATGAAGAGTGCCAGGCCGACCACCCCGGTCGCCGACAGCACGCGCAGCACCGCGACCCGCCCGAACCGGTCGAGCACGGGCCCGCCGAGCACCCGGGCCACGGTCATCGAGACCGTGAACACGCCGAAGACGAGTGCGCCGACCGTCGGGTCGAACCCGTGTCCGTCCACGACCGCGAGTGCGATCCAGTCGTTCGCACTGCCCTCGGCGAACGACATGCTCAGCATGATCACGCCGATCAGCAGCAGGCCGCCGTCGCGCCAGACCGAGAGGCTTTCCCGCAGCCGCTCGCGCCACGGCGCCTTCGGCGCCCGCGCACCCGCCTTGCCCGAGGCATCCGACCCGCCCGAGGCATCCGACCCGGCCGAGGCACCCGACCCGGCCGAGGCATCCGACCCGGCCGAGGCATCCGACCCGGCCGAGGCATCCGCCTCGCCCGAGACATCCGACGCCGACGAGTCCCGCGGCACGAATCGCACCGCGACGACCGCCGCGATCACGATGAGCGCCGCGATGCCGCCGAGGTGCCAGAGCACCGAGAGGCCGACCGCTGATGCGCCGGCTGCGATCAGGGCGCCCGCGACGGTGCCGAAGCTGAAGAACGCGTGCATGAGCGGCATGAGCGTCCTGCCGATCCGGCGTTCGGCCATGGCGCCGTCGACGTTCATGACGACGTCGACCGCGCCGTTGCCGAAGCCGAACAGCACGAGCCCGGTGACGAGGAGCGGCACCGACGGTGTCACCGAGCCCCCCATGCCGACCGCGACCAGCCCGACCGCGACGATCGAGAGCGCGACGACCTCGCTCCGGCGTGTGCCGAGCCGGGCGAGGATGAGCGGTGCGGCGACGAGCCCTGCGATCGAGCCGGCGGAGGCGCCGAGGATCACGAGCCCGACGCCCTGGGTCGTGAGCTCTGTGGCGTCGCGGATCGCGGGGATCCGGGCGACCCAGCTCGCGAGGCTGAGCCCGCTGAGGAAGAACACCGCGAACACCGCGTTGCGCCAGGCGCGCAGGCCGTGCGGCGCGATGGCGGTGTGGGTGCGGGTCACGGCGTCCACGCTATCGGCGGATGTCTCGTGCGCCATGGCGGGGCCTCCATCGGTCGTGTGCGAAGCAGCAGTCGAATCGATTCGACTCGAATCGTTTCGATGGTAGGGCTCGTGCGCAGATCTCACAACTAGGATCGGGGTATGCCCAGTCATCCGACGCTCGCCGACGTCGCCGAGAAGGCGGGCGTCTCCGCGTCGACGGCCTCGATCGCGTTCAGCGGGTCCGGGCCGGTTTCGGATGCCACGAAGGAGCGCGTGCTCGCCGCGGCGGCCGCGCTGGGCTACGCCGGACCCGACCCGCGCGCGAGATCGCTCCGGCGCGGCCGGTCGGGCATCGTGGGCGTCGTGCTCGAGGAACGGGTGCGTGCGGCGTTCCTCGACCCCGTGAAGATCCGCACCCTCGACGGGATCGCCGAGGGCATCGCGCCGCTCGGCGCCGGCCTGCTGCTGCTCACCGACACGGGCGACGTCGACGGCGACGCGCCCGTCTCGATCGAGAGCGCACCCGTCGACGCGGTCGTGCTCATCGGCTGCAGCCCGCGGCTCGCGGACTCGGTCGCGACGTTCCGACGGCGGGGCATCCCGGCCGTCGCGATCGAGGGCGCGGCCGATGAAGACATCCTCGAGATCGCGATCGACAACCGGGCCGCGACCCGTCGCGGGGCGGAGTACCTGCAGAAGCTCGGGCACTCGCGCGTCGCGATCGTCGCCCTGCCGATCGACCCGGTGCGCACGCGCGGACCGATCACACCCGAGGTCGAATCCCGTGCGACCAACGTGACGACCCGCGACCGGCTGCTCGGCGCACGGGAGATCTTCCCGGACGCGCCGGCGGTCGCCACCGCGGCGAGCTCGGTCGAAGAGGGACGCGCGGCGGCGGCCGGCCTGCTCGCGGACCCCACCGGACGGCCCACGGCGATCATCGCGCAGAGCGACCTGCTCGCCGCCGGCGTCATCCGCGCCGCCGAAGAGCTCGGGCTGCGCGTGCCCGACGACGTGAGCGTGCTCGGCTTCGACGGCATCAGGGTCGACGGCCTGCAGCACGACCTGACCACCCTCGACCAGCCGTCGGCCGCCAAGGGCCGTGCCGCGGGCGAGGCGATCGTGCGCCTGCTCGCGGGCGAGGAGCCCGAGCCGGCCGCGTTCACGTGCACGCTGCACATCGGCGACACCACGGCGCCGCCGCGCGGCTGACCGCCGCGCGCCGGGCGTCAGACGGTGCCCGTCACCATCCAGCGCGCGCCGCGGGCGCGCAGCGCGAGCGTCACAGCGCGCGCCGCGAGGTATCCGATCGCGAACGCGGCGGTCACGAGGGCGAGCGCGACGGATGCCTCGAGCGCACCCGACCACCACACGACGACGAGCGCGAGCGGCACATACGCCGCGAGGTTCACGAGGCCGGTCCACGCGAGGTAACGGGCGTCGCCCGCACCGATCAGCACGCCGTCGAGCACGAACACGACCCCGGCGAGCGGCGCCGAGAGCCCGAGCGCGACGAGCGAGGGCGGCAGCAGCGCGGCCACCTCGGCAGACGACGTGAACAGGCCGGGCAGCACCCAGGCCGACGCCACGATGGCTGCACCGAGCACCGCCCCCGAGGCCAGGCCCCACTGCAGGCAGCGCCGCAGCACGGCGCGCACGGCGTCGACGTCCCCGGCGCCGAGGCCGCGCCCGATGAGCGCCTGCGCGGCGATCGCGAGCGCGTCGAGCGCGAAGCCGAGCGTGAAGTACAGCGTGATCGCGACCTGGTACGCCGCCAGCTCGTCCGGCCCGAGCGCCGTCGCCGACCAGGTCGCGAGCAGCAGCGCCGCACGCAGGCTCGCGGTGCGCAGGAACAGCCAGCCGCCGGAGGCGGCGCCTCTGAGGAGCCCGGCGCGATGCGGGCGCGGGTTCGCCCCGACGCGCGCGGCGTGCCGCGCGACGACCACGAGGTACACCAGCACCATCGCCCACTGCGCGATCACGGTGCCCGTCGCCGAGCCCGCGAGGCCGAGCCCCAGCACGTAGATGAACACGAAGTTCAGCACGATGTTCGCGCCGAATCCGAGCCCTGCGACCCAGAGCGGCGTGCGCGTGTCCTGCAGGCCGCGCAGCAGGCCGGTCGCGGCGAAGACGATGAGCATCGCCGGCACGCCCGCCATCGAGATCGACAGGTAGGCGGATGCCTCGGCGGCGACCTGCTCGGACGCGCCGAATGCGCCGATGAGCCACGGCGTGCCCCACCAGCCCGCGAGCGCGAGGACGGCCCCGAGGCCGAGCGCGAGCCACAGCCCGTCGATGCCGGCCTCGACCGCGCCGCGTTCGTCGCCCGCGCCGAGCCGCCGGGCGACCGCCGGCGTCGTCGCGTACGCGAGGAACACCATGAGCCCGATGATCGTGTGCAGCACCGCGCTCGCGAGTCCGAGGCCGGCGAGCGGCTCCGCCCCGAGATGGCCCACCATGGCCGTGTCGGTGAGCAGGAACAACGGCTCGGCGATGAGTGCGCCGAGCGCCGGCACGGCGAGCCGCAGGATGTCGCGGTCGACGGCGCGCCGGTTCGAACGAGAAGTGCCGGTGTCGATGCTCCGAGCCTACGTTCACGCCGGCCCCCGTACACACCGCGGAATCCGCCGCTCCGCGCCACTTCTGCACCACCGCGCCACCAGTGCTGGCGCCCGGCTGCCACATGTGGCGCAGAGCGGCTTCAGCTTGCGCGGCTTAGGCTGGAGCGCATGACCGACGTCACGCTCTCGTCCGGGATCGCGCTCGACGAGCTGGACCCCGGGGTCCGTCCACAAGACGACCTCTTCCGGCACGTCAACGGGCAGTGGATCGATCGCACTGAGATCCCCGCCGACAAGGCGCGGTACGGGTCGTTCATCCTGCTGCACGAGGAGGCCGAGCAGGCCGTCCGCGAGATCATCGAGGAGTCGCAGCGGGCCGAGCCGGGCACCGAGGCTCGCAAGGTCGGCGACCTCTACGCCAGCTTCCTCAACGAGGAGAAGGCCGACCTGCTCGGCACCACGCCGATCGCCTCGCAGCTGCTCGAGGCGTCGCTGATCCGCTCGGTCGACGACCTGCTCGCCACCGTGGGCCGGCTCGAGCGCCAGGGCGTGTCGGGGTTCGTGCAGCTGTTCGTCGACAACGACCCGGGCGACCCCGAACGGTATCTCGTGTTCGTCGAGCAGGGCGGCATCGGGCTGCCCGACGAGAGCTACTTCCGCGAGGAGCGGTTCGCGGGCGTGCGCGACGCGTACCGGTCGCACCTCGAGCGGATGCTCCGGCTCGCCGGTCTCGACGCGGCCGACGAGCGCGCCGCGCGCGTGTACGACCTCGAGTCGCGCATCGCGGCCGCGCACTGGTCGAACGTCGACTCGCGCGACAGCGAGAAGACGTACAACCTGCGTGCATGGGCCGACGTCGTGGCATCCGCCCCTCTGCAGATCTGGCGCGACGCGATCGGCGCACCTGACGCCGCGTTCGACGAGCTCGTGGTGCGACAGCCGTCGTTCCTCGACGGCCTCGGCGCGCTGCTCACCGACGAGCTGCTGCCCGCCTGGAAGGACTGGCTCGCGTGGCAGGTCGTGCGCTCGAGCGCGCCGTACCTCTCGAGCGAGTTCGTCGAGGCCAACTTCGACTTCTACGGCCGTACGCTGACCGGCACGCCCCAGATGCGCGAACGCTGGAAGCGGGGCGTCTCGCTCGTCGAGGGCGCCATGGGCGAGGCGGTCGGCCGCATCTACGTTGAGCGGCACTTCCCGCCCGCCGCGAAAGCGGCCATGGACGATCTCGTCGCGAACCTCGTCGAGGCGTACCGGCAGTCGATCTCGGCGCTCGACTGGATGGGCGAGGAGACGCGGAAGCGCGCCCTCGACAAGCTCGAGAAGTTCACGACGAAGATCGGCTTCCCCGTGAAGTGGCGCGACTACTCCGCGCTCGAGATCGACGCGGGCGACCTCGTCGGCAACGTGCGTGCGACCGCCGAGTTCGAGTTCAACCGTGAGCTCGGCAAGATCGGCAAGCCCATCGACCGCGACGAGTGGTTCATGACGCCGCAGACGATCAACGCGTACTACAACCCGGGGTTCAACGAGATCGTGTTCCCCGCGGCCATCCTGCAGTTCCCGTTCTTCGACCCCGAGCGCGACGCGGCCGCGAACTACGGCGCGATCGGCGCGGTCATCGGGCACGAGATCGGGCACGGGTTCGATGACCAGGGCTCGAAGTACGACGGCGACGGCCGGCTCACCGACTGGTGGACCGCCGACGACCGGTCCGCATTCGAAGCGCGCACGAAGGCGCTCATCGACCAGTTCGACGCGCTCGTGCCCGCGCAACTCGCGGGCGCCGAAGGCGCCGGCGAGCACCACGTCAACGGTGCGCTGACGATCGGTGAGAACATCGGGGACCTCGGCGGGCTCGCGATCGCGTGGAAGGCCTATCTGATCTCGCTGCACGGCGCCGAGCCGCCCGTGATCGACGGGCTGTCCGGCGCCGAGCGCTTCTTCCTGTCATGGGCGCAGTCCTGGCAGCTGAAGGCCCGCGACGAAGAGGTCGTCCGGCTGCTCGCGATCGACCCGCACTCGCCGAACGAGTTCCGTTGCAACCAGATCGTGCGCAACATCGACGAGTTCTACACGGGCTTCGGCGTGGCCGCCGATGACGAGCTGTGGCTCGACCCTGCCGACCGGGTGACGATCTGGTAGACATGCCGCAGCCGTCATTCCGGCCACGATCCAATCCATCCATGAAGAGCGCGCCGCGGTCAGCGGTGGGGGAGCGCCGAGTGACAGAAGGGGAGCTCTCCACCGTGGTGACCTCGTCGCAGGGCTCCGAACGACGCTCCAGGCATGCCGCGCTGCGGCACGGGCGCCATCTCACCGAGGGGCCGCACGAAGACTTCAGCCGGGGCTTCAGCGCGCTCGGCGATCTCGCGCTCGCGGGCGTGCAGGTGTCGGCGAGGGCGACCGACCTCGCCACGGGACGGGTGCTGTTCTCGGTCGACGACCACGTGGTCATGCCGACCGCGTCGATCGGCAAGGTGCTGTTGCTCGTCGAGGTCGCCGCGCGTCTCGAAGGCGCGAGCACCGAGGCGCTCACCGTGCTCGACCGGTCGCCGCGCGACGCGGTGGGCGACTCGGGGACCTGGCAGCACCTGCAGTCGCCCAGCCTGCCCGTGGCGGACCTCGCCGCGCTCATCGGCGCCACGAGCGACAACCTCGCCACCAACGTGCTGCTGCGCTACATCGGCCTCGAGGCCGTGCGTGCCCGCACCGAGTCGCTCGGGCTCACCCGCACGGCGCTGCTCGACCTGGTGCGCGATCACCGCGGTCCCGACGACGCGCCGCAGCTCTCCATCGGCTCGGCCAAGGAGCTCACCTGGCTGTTCGCCTCGCTCGCGCGCGGCGAGATCGTGAGCCCCGAGATCTCGCAGCGCGTGGTCGGCTGGCTCTCGCTGAACGCCGACCTCTCGATGGTGGCGTCGGCATTCGGCCTCGACCCGCTCGCGCACCGCATGCCCGACCACGGGGTGCTCCTGATGAACAAGACCGGCACCGACGGCGGGGTGCGCAGCGAGGCCGGCGTGTTGCGCGGGCCACGCGCGAGTGTGGCGTACGCGGTCTCGACCTACTTCGCCGACACGCAGCTCTCGAGCCGCCTCGCCGTGCTCGACGGCATGCACCGGGTCGGCGTCGACCTGCTGGAGTACGTGCACTGAGGCGGGCCCGCGCCCACGCATCCGAAGATCCTCGAGCGGTCGCAGATGGTGGGTGTTTCCGACTGCGACCCGCCATCTGCGACCGCTCGGCGAGGGGAGTCCTTCCGCGTCAGCGCGATCCGTCGTGCTCCGATCCCGGGTGCGCCCTCAGATGCGAGCCGGGCGTCCTCAGATGCGAGCCGGTGCGGCGGCGAGCAGCTCGAGGCCCTCGAGCACGGCGTCGGCGGTTTCGGGCGCCGCGAGCACCCGGAAGTGGCCGGCGATCGGCACGCGCACGTTCGTCGCGCCGTTGAGCGCGCTGCCATCGGGCACGTGGGGGTCGAATGTGCCGAAGATCGACACGATGCGCGCGTTGACGGACGCCGCCTCGCCGAGCATCACGATCGTCGCGTCCGTGGGTAGCAGTGCGCGCACGCTCGGGTCGCGCAGCAGCCGGGCCCGGCTCGACCCGCCGAACGGCGTGCAGATCGCGACCACGCCGAGCACGCCGAGCGCATCGCCGCCCGTGCGGATGAGCAGGTGCTTGCCGATCAGCCCGCCCTTGCTGTGACCCACGACGATGCGTCCGGCGTCGGGCACCGGCAGCTTGGCGAGCGCGCGGGCGAGCTTGTCGCTCGTCTCGACGATCGGCGCGCGGTTCACGCCCATGCCGTGCACGGTCCGCACGCGGTACCCCGCGCGGTTCAGCCGTTCGCCGAGCGGGCGCAGGAACGTCCAATGCTCGTACACGCCGGGCAGCAGCACGACCTCGGGCAGGGCGTCGTTCCCGCGCAGCCAATGCCGGGGCGATCCCTGCCCGCCGAGCGCGCCGACCGCGGCGAGCTGCCGGCGCGCGGCGTACGCGTAGTCGCGGGCCCACCACCACGCGGCCTTCAACGGCGGCGCGCCGAGGCCGGCGGCGGTGCCTTCGAGCGGGCCGCGGCCCGAGGCATCCGCCTCGGCCGTCTCGGTCTGGTCCCGCAGCGCCGGCCGGCCCGGCAGGTGCGTCTCACGACCAGAGAGATCGGATGCCTCGGGCACGACCTGGCCCACCGGCTCACCTCGCGCGTGGCGCGCGATGAGATCGGCGACCTGCGCGCCGGCCGTGACCATGGTCTCGTGGCCGCGGCCCGGGACCTCGATGAAGCGGCCCGCGGGCAGCAGACGCGCGACCTCGCGCGCCCAGTCGCGCGGCACGATCGCGTCGTGCTCGGCGCGGACCACGAGCGTGGGAACCGCGACGCGCGGGAGCACCCGCTCCATGCGGTGCTCGATCATGGGACGCAGATTGGCGGTGTACCAGCCTGGTCCCGCCTCGGCGTAGGACTTCAGGCCGACCGCGAGCACCTTCGGGTTCGTCAGCGAGATGTCCTGCAGGAACCGCAGCGTCTGCTTCGCGACCGTGCGCTCGCGCGGATTCACCGTCGGTCCGATGAGCACGACGGCGCCCACGAGGTCCGGCCGCTGCGCGGCCGTCTCGGTGACGACCTGAGCGCCGTACGAGTGCCCCACGAGCACGGCACGCGTCACCCCCTCGGCCGCGAGCAGTTCGCCCACGAGCGCGCCCGACTCCGGCATCGAGAGCGGCTCGTCGGGCGTGGGTGAGTCGCCGAACCCGGGCAGATCGAGCGCGAGCACCCGCCCGGTGCGCTCGAGGGCGTCGGCGAGCCCGTTCCAGTACTCGTGCGCCATGCCGAGCCCGTGCACGAGCACGTAGACGGGCCGGCTCGCCCCGCCCGATTCCACGATGCGTATGACCCGGTCACCACTCCGGAACCAACGCGTCACGGCCATGCCGGAAGTCTAGGCACGCATGCGTTCAGCCACGTGGCCTTGACGCAGGTGATGCCGCGCGTCCGTGTTCGCTTGCCAGGAATCCGGAAATCCAGGAATCCGGGAATCCGGGAATCCCCGAATCCGGGAAGAGGCGTGGTGGGCGTGGACACGAGAAGAGCAGGCTACTAATATCCACTATCGGTCTTATACTTCGCCGAACTATAAGACCGATGTGAGGAGGGTCCAGGTGGCGCTGAGTCCGTACACGCCCGGTTCAGTGGCGAGGTCGGTACCCGGCCGAGCGACGGCATTGGCCGAGTATCGCGAGGCGGCCCAACGAATCGACCGGCTGGACCAATTCATCCCTCGCATTCATGTGGTTCACGGTCCTCGTGGCATCGGCAAGACCTCCCTGCTTCGCCAGGGGCAGCGCGTGTTCGAGGATTCGCGCGTCCGCACGATCTGGATCACCGCCAACCCGACCGAGAGCCTGCTGCACTCGTTGCTGAGTGAGCTCGCGAAGCTGATCGGCACCGGAACCAGGATCCGGAAGCGGGCCGTCGAGCACATCGAGTCGATCTCAGTGGAGCTCGGCAACCCCGTCATCGGAAAGATGGCGGCAACCGTTCGTCCGACTCCCGACGTTACCCGCGCATCGTCCGCTCGCCTCATCGAGGCACTTCACCTCGTCCTCGACGCGTCGGAAACCATCGGCGGGTCCGGGCTGGCAATCCTGGTCGATGAGATCCAGGAGGCCGATGCCGCAAGTTTGCGGACGCTCGCCTACGCATGGCAGGAACTGGCGCCCGTCGGCGCGCAGGGCGGCGGCTCGACGAAGGCTGCCTTGTGCGCCGTGGGCCTGCCGGGCGCTCCCGCGCACATCAACAGAGCCGTGAGCTTCAGTGAGCGCTTCTCCTTCGAACGGTTGCCTGGCTTGGATGATGCGGGTGCTGAAGAAGCACTCCTCGCACCGGCACGGGAACTCGGTGTCCGGTGGGGCGACAAGGCGCTCGCCGACACGGTGGCCGCCGCTCAGGGTTACCCGTACTGGGTTCAGCTCGCGGGCGATGCGGTCTGGCGAGCGGGATCTCGACGCGTCGGCGGCGTCGGACTCGAGTCGGGCCACTCGATCACTTCGGATGACGTGCGATCCGGTGCTCGCAGGTTCGCCGAGCAGAAGCACACGCTGTACCGGGCCCGATGGGACAATGCCTCTCCGCGGCAGCGCGAGATGCTCGTCGCACTCGCGCGGCTCGGAGGACAGGACGTGCAGCGCGGGGTGCTCGCCGCTGCACTTCACACCGACACGACGTCCATCTCGGTGGCTCGGCAGTCGCTGCTCGACAAGGGCATCATCGACGCCAATCAGCACGGCCTGCTGTCGTTCACCGTTCCCGGGTTCACCGAGTTCGTGCTCGCGCGAGCGCGCGACGAGTAGGCACTGGGCTCATGCGCACCGGACAGTGTCAGGTCGCAGGCGGCGCTTCCAGAGGAAAGACGCGGGCGCCGTCGATCCGGAACTCGTGCAGGTGAATCTATGTCCTTCTTCGTGACGCTGAACGACGGTCAAGTTGGCCACCGTCAGATCTCACCGTCTACATTCGAGTCTTCCCTCCGCAGGATCTGGGCCGACACAGGTCCAGTTGACGTGAACTGGCCGGCGGACGACGCATGAGCTCGGCAGGTCGTGCACCCGTCGTCGCTTACCTCGATGAGTCCGAGTCGCGTCAGGACAGAGACCCGGGCACGTACATCTTGTGCGCTGCGATCTGCGTCGACAGCGAGCTCTCGAAAGCCCGTGATCGGCTGACTGGTCTCCGCCCGACGGGCGCAACCAAACTGCACTGGCGCGACCTACGGGATAAGGACCGTTATGCCATGGTGGCAGAGGTCGCCCGCATTCAACTGAGGCACTTGGTCGTCGTCAGGTTGGGTGGGACCGAGGCGCCGAGCGAACGGCGCCGACGGCTCTGCCTGATGCGTATGTTCTACGAACTCACGAGCGGCGGTGTAACGCACCTCGTGGCCGAGTCGAGAGGCCCGGCCGACGATCGGCGGGACCGGCAGCTGCTCGACACCATCCGAGCACAACGGCAGGCTGGAGGTCTGCTTCGCCTGGACCACGTCCGTGGGCCGGCCGAGCCGATGCTCTGGGTGCCGGATATCGTGGCTGGCGCAATCACAAGTGACCGCACCGCCGGGACGGCGCTCGCTGGTGCGTTCTCTTCGCTGGAGCTCATCGAAATCGCCGACTAACGCGCGAAACCCCAGGCCCTACAACTGCAGGATCTCCTGGGGTTCACTTCCATCCCCACCGCGATGGGCATGACCCTCCAATTGTCAGGGATCCGGGTCGGGGTCGCAACCTTACTTGGGAGCCTTGTGCGCCCGGCAGGGTTATGGCCCGTCGAGCTTGTGAGAACCGTGCCCGGGTTCACCGAGTTCGTGCTCGCGAGGGCGCGCGACGAGTAGCTCGCCCGTGCTGGCGACGACGACGCGCATGCGTCACTCGACCGGGCCGGGCGGCGGTGGCGTGTCCACGATCCGCGGGGTGCCCTCGAACAGCTGCAGGCGGCCGTCGAACGTCCGCGTCGTGACGTCGTCGAGGATTACGTCGGGCCAGCCGTCGTAGATCCGGGCGTGCCCCGAGCGCCCGGTGGCGACCGGGAACACGACGACGCGGTACCGATCGACGAGTCCGGCGTTCAGCAGGGCAGCGCACAGGATGGGGCTCCCGATGGTGAACAACGGCGAGTCGCCGGCCTTCAGCTCCGCGACCGCGGTCGCGGCGTCGCCGTCGATGAGCTGTGTGTTGGGCCAGGCGAGCGGCTCCTGGAGGCTCTTCGAGAAGACGATCTTGTGCTGCGCGTCCAGCCCGTCGAGGCCGGGCGCGCCCGACTCGCGCATCTGCGTGAACAGCCGATAGGTGTTCGCGCCCATCAGCAGCGTGCGGTCGGGATCGTCGTCTGCGGCGAGGAAGTCCAGATACTCAGGGCCCGCCATGCCCCAGAACCCGGGCCAGTCGGTCGCGCCGCCGTAGCCGTCGAGCGAGGTGATGTAGTCGATCGTGAGATTCGCCATGCCCGTAAGTGTTCCGCCGTCGTCGCTTCGCGTCGACCCCTTGGACGGTCGGACTCGACCGCTCAGTCGATGAGGCCGGATGCCTCGAGCCGGGCCAGCACCTCGCGGCCCGCGGGCGGGCAGCGGTCGAGATCGGCCGTGGTCACCCAGTGCAGGGCGCCCACCTCGGCCGAGGCCGCCGGCGAGGCATCCGTCTCGGCTCGGAAGACCGCCATGCGCACGTGGCGACCTTCGGGCTCGCCGTGCGCGAGGGTGCGCACCTCGAAGAGGTGCTCGAGCTCCGCGGGGTCGAGGCGCAGCGCGACCTCTTCGAACGCCTCGCGGGCGGCGGCCTCGGCTGCCGTCTCACCCGGGTCGATCTTGCCGCCCGGCATGTAGTACACGTCGCGGTCGCGCGCCGTGACCATGAGCACCCTCCGGTCCCGCACGAGCGCGATGGCGGAGACGAGCAGGTCGGGCAGAGGCATCCGTCTCAGGCTAGTCGGCGCGGGTGAGGGTGCGGACCAGCGCGAGGGCCTCCTTGGGGGAGACCTCGGGCAGGTACGCCTTGCCGACCGCGATGCCGATCGCGGGCAACGCGAGGGGATCTGGGTACGCCATCGAGATGGTCTCGTACTCGGGGTTGAACTTCGCCTTGAAGCGGAACAGCGACGAGAACCCGTACGCGGGCTCGAGGGTCTGCCCGAGCCACTCGAGCAGACGCGTCATCGGTGTCGGCGCGGGCGGCTCCTCGCCCGGCTCGAGCGGCTTCGTCGCGAGCGGGGCGCCCGACAGGCTCAGCACCTCGGCGCCCGTCTCTTTCATGTGCAGTGCGGCCGACGCGATCAGGAACTCCATGATGCCGTTCATCGAGCCGTCGGCCCGGCGCATGAAGTCGATGGTCCAGCCGACGACGTCGCCGTCGCGGTAGACCGGCAGCCAGCTCGTCACCGCCTGCAGCCTCCCGTCGGGCGCGACCGCGAGCATGAGCCGCACGTCGTCGTCCTTCAGCTCCTCCATGCCACCGAGCGTGAAGCCCATCTCGGGCAGCTCCTTCTCGGCGACCCACTCCTCGGAGATCGCGCTGATCTCGGCCGAGGTCGCGAGCGGCAGCTCGCGCCAGCTCGTCCAGACCGTGGTCATGCCCTCTTTGATGCCGCGGTTCAGCGCCTGCCGCACCTTCTGCCACGGCTTGCCCGTGAGCTCGAGGCCGGTCGTGCGCACGATCGTCTCCTCACCCACCGACATGTGTTGCCACCCGAGCGCCTCGAAGATCGGCAGATACTGCGGGTGCGTGCTGTAGAACACGGGCGTCCAGCCGTTCGCATCGCAGAAGATCGCGAACTCGCGGATCGTCTGCTCGGCGCGCGCGGGCGCGCAGATCGGATCCGACATGGTGATCGCGACGCCGTTGATCACGCGGTATGCGACGACCGCATCGCCGTCGTCGCTGAACCACGGCGTGTTGCCGGGCCAGGTCGCCATGAACCCGAGCGTGCCGCCCCCGTGCCGACGAAGCAGCGTGCGCAGCCGGTCGTCGTCGGCGGCCTGCGCGCGCCGCGCGCGCGTGGTCGACATGAGCAGCACCGCGCTCACGATGAAGACCGCCCAGAACACGGGACCGGCCCACTGCGCCGCCGCGCTCGTCAGGTCGTGACCCGGCAGCACGATCGGATCGACCGCCGCGAGGAAATGCGGCGGCACGAACCGCTTGAGCGTGTCGACCACGAGATCGGCGGGCGCCGCCGGCGGCCAGTACTCCTCGATCGTCGCCAGCCCGATCACGAAGTACGTCGTGGCGAGCACCACGAACGTGCCGCCGACCACGAGCCAGAACCGCCCGAGCGCGCCGCGCGCCGCGCGCACCCGGAAGTCGCGCCTGGTCACCAGCAGCATCACGATGATGCCGATCGGCAGCAACGCCGCCGCAAGCACCCAGACCAGCAGCTCTCCGACGTCGAACGCCGACCAGTCCGCCGGGTCGAGGTCGTCGAGCGCGTTCGACACGTCATAGGACGAGCGCGCGAACAGCAGGATCGCCGCGTTGACCCCGATCGCGAGCCACCACGCGAACCGGCGGCCGCCGCGCAGCCCCCAGGCGGCGAGCAGCAAGAGCAGCACGGGCACGAAGGACAGCACGAACATGCCGACGCCCTGCGAGCTCAGGATCGCGAGCTCGCGCAGGCACTCGTCGCCCGCGGGCTCGGCGCCGCACTGTGCCACGACGGCGTCGTACGATAGCGGGTCGTCGGCGAAGAGGTACGAGCTGAACGCGAACGGCGTGAGCTCGCTGCGGGTCGCGAACGCGACGATCGGCCCGAAGGCGGTCACCGCGACGACGGATGCCACGAGCGTGCGCGTCTCGCGGTGCGAGCTGCGGCGCAGCCGCAGCGCCGAGGGGTCACGCGCGAGCAGGGCGCCGAGCGGCACCGCCACGAGGATCGCGAACAGCCGGTACACGTTCGAGGGGTCGCCGTCGTACAGCACGAACACGAGCACGAACGCGAGCGTCACGATGCGGATGCGCCGGCGCCAGAGCGCCCCCATGAACGCGGTCGCCGTGATCAGCGCGCCGACGACGCCGGTCAGCGGGTCGAGCGTGAGATCCGCCGACGTGCCGGTCGCCCACCACTCGCCGAACAGCGAGCCGAACCACTGCAGCGTCGTGCCGAGCAGCACACCCAGCACACCCGTGACGACGAACGCGACGACGGTACGCCAGGTGCCCATGCGCCGCTCGGCGACGCCGAGCAGCAGCACCGCGGCGAGCACGCCGACCACGAGCTGGAACGGGTCCCAGGGGATCACGAGCGCGGTCGCGGCCGTCCACCACGCGCCCGCGTCGAACGTCGTGCGCACGCCGGCAGCCCACGCGTTCGCCGTGGCATCCGTCGGTCCGCCTGCGATGGTCCCCGCGACGATCGCCGTCGCGATGAGCACCACCCCGAGCGCGATGCTGAACGGGATGCGCCGGGCGAACGCGGCGGCGGCCTCGCCGCCCGTGCGCAACCGCCCGGCCGGTTCGGTGTCGGTCACGGTCGTGGTCATGGGGCCGCCAATCCGAGTCGGGGGTACAGGATGCGGAACGCCTCGTCGAGCCCGCCGGAGAGCGCGGCGGCGTCGTGCGCGGCGCCCGGAACCGCGAAGAACGTGGCCTGCATGCCCGCGGCGACCGCGGCCGCCGCGAGACGCTCGGTGCCGGGTGCGAACGCGGCGTCGTCGTCACCGGTCGTGAACACCGCGACGCTGTCGGCGTACGGCGCCTTCGCCGCCATGATGTTCGCGGGCTTCACCGCGTCGTACGCCGTCTGCACTCCGCCGAACACCTCGCGGAGCGTCTCCTCGTTGCGCTCGGCGCCAGGCCATTCCACCGGGGAGACGGCGATCAGGTTGCCGAACACCTCGGGGTACTTCGCGCCGAAGTACGCCGCGCACTCACCGCCGTTCGAGTAACCCGCGACGGTCATCGACCGCGGGGCATCCTGCACGTGCAGGTTCGCGCGCGCCCAGGGCACGACGTCCTGCATGACGTACGTCTCGACCTGCCCACGCGCCGTGTCGAGGCAGAGCGGATCCTCGTTCGGGTCGCCGAGCTGGTCGATCACGAGCGCGATCGGCGCCAGGCCTGCGTGGTCGGCGGCGAACGCATCGAGGGTCTGTGCGATGAAATACGGGTCGGGCTCGCCCGGCTGGCCCATCATCATGATGACGAGCGGCAGCGCCGGCGGGTTCTCGACGAGCGCTGCGGGCGGCAGGTAGATCTGCGCGGGGCGGGCGTCGAACCCCGAGGCGGTCGCCGGGATGCCGCCGGGCACGAGGCCGGTCGCACCGTGGTCGGGCAGGTCGGCGGGTGGCTGCCACGTGAGGTACAGCGGCTCGGCGGGGTCGGATGTCTCGGGCGGCACCGGGCTCGGCACGGGCGCTGGGCCGGCGGTCTCGATGTCGAGCAGGTCGCCGAGCGTGCGGTCGATGCCGTAGGCGGCGTTCACGCCCAGCACGCCCGCGAACGCGAAGAGGGGGATGGCGAGGACGGCGACGAGCTTCCGCCACCAGCGCGAGCGCCAGAGGTTCCAGATCGCGACCAGGATGCCCGCGAACACGGCCGGCACCCAGAACCACGCGGCGGCCGAGACGGGGCCGCCGAACGCGTCGAGCATCATCACGGCGACCCAGAGCAGCGCGATGCCGAGCAGGGCGCCGGTCACCACGAGCGCGAACACCGTGAAGACCCAGGCCGCGGATCGCGCGCGCCCGAGCAGGTAGACGAACGCGGCAGCGGCAAGGACGTAGACCGTGATGAGGAAGGGGCCTTCGACCACGGTGACGTCGAGCAGAAGATCCCACACGGCGGCGCCCCCATCCTCGTCTCCGTCACAGGGTAGCGACGGCCGTCCGCGCCCCCGCGGAAGCCGCGCCCGTAGGATGGAGGCACCGCACCCACCCGGGCTCTGCCCGACCATCACGACCATTGGAGCCACCGTGGCCGCACCCACCCGTCTCGATTCCGTCATCACGCTCGCCCAGCACCGGGGCTTCGTCTTCCAAGCGGGTGAGATCTACGGCGGATCCAGGTCGGCGTGGGACTACGGCCCCCTCGGCGTCGCGCTCAAAGAGAACATCAAGCGCCAGTGGTGGAAGTCGGTCGTGCAGGGGCGCGACGACGTCGTCGGGCTCGACTCGAGCGTCATCCTGCCGCGTCAGGTGTGGGAGGCATCCGGGCACGTCGAGGTCTTCAGCGACCCGCTCGTGGAGTGCCTGCACTGTCACAAGCGCTACCGGGCCGACCACCTGATCGAGGAGTTCGAGGAGAAGAAGGGCCGCACGCCGAAGGACGGGCTCGCCGAGATCGTCTGCGCCAACTGCGGCACCCGCGGGCAATGGACCGAGCCGCGCGCCTTCTCGGGCCTGCTCAAGACCTATCTCGGCGTCGTCGACGACGAGTCGGGGCTGCACTACCTCCGCCCCGAGACCGCGCAGGGCATCTTCGTGAACTTCGCGAACGTGCTGCAGACGGCGCGTATGAAGCCGCCGTTCGGCATCGGCCAGATCGGCAAGTCGTTCCGCAACGAGATCACGCCGGGCAACTTCATCTTCCGCACGCGCGAGTTCGAGCAGATGGAGATGGAGTTCTTCGTCGAGCCCGGCACCGACGAAGAGTGGCACCAGTACTGGATCGACCAGCGCTGGAACTGGTACATCGACCTCGGCATCGACCCCGAGAACCTGCGGCTCTTCGAGCACCCGAAGGACAAGCTCAGCCACTACTCCAAGCGCACCGTGGACATCGAGTACAAGTTCGGCTTCACGGGCGGCGACTGGGGCGAGCTCGAGGGCGTCGCGAACCGCACCGACTTCGACCTCACGACGCACTCGAAGCACTCGGGCAAGGACCTGTCCTACTTCGACCAGTCGAAGAACGAGCGCTGGGTGCCGTACGTGATCGAGCCCGCGGCGGGCCTCACCCGCTCGCTCATGGCCTTCCTCGTCGACGCGTACCACGTCGAGGAGGTGCCGAACGCGAAGGGCGGCACCGACACCCGGACCGTGCTCAGGCTCGACCCGCGGCTCGCACCGGTGAAGGCGGCCGTGCTCCCGCTCAGCCGGAACGAGAAGCTCTCGCCGCTCGCGCGCGAGCTCGCGGCCACGCTGCGGAAGAACTGGAACGTCGACTTCGACGACGCCGGGGCCATCGGGCGCCGCTACCGCCGCCAAGACGAGATCGGCACGCCGTACGCCATCACCGTCGACTTCGACTCGCTCGAGGACCAGGCGGTGACGGTGCGCGACCGCGACACCATGCAGCAGGAGCGCATCCCGCTCGCCGAGATCGAGACCTACCTCGCGACGCGTCTCGTGGGCGCCTGATCGACGTCGTCGGGCGGGAGACCGAGCTTCCCTTCGTGGAGCTCTTCGAAGACGCGCCCTGCGGCCTCCTCGAGACGACGCCCGACGGCATCATCACGCGCGTCAACCGCACCTTCGAGCGGTGGACGGGCCACACGCGGGAGTCGATCACGGGCGGTGCGTTCGCCGCACTGCTCACGCCGCCCGCCCAGCAGGTCTACGAGACCCGGTGCGTGGTCGTGCTCAGCCTCACCGGCGAGGTGCGTGAGGTCGCACTGACGGCGCGCTGCGCCGACGGGCGCGAACTGCCGATCCTGGTCAACGCGGCGGCGGGAACGGATGGCGCGGCCCGTCGCATCCGGGTCGCGGTGTTCGACGCGACCGACCGTCAGGACTACGAGCGGCAGCTGCTCCTCGCGCGGCGTGACGCCGAGGCATCCGAGGCACGCGTACGCGTCCTCCAGGAGCAGCTCGAGCACGAGGCGATGCACGATCGGCTCACCGGGCTCGCCAACCGTGCCCGGCTCCAGGAACGCCTCGACGAGGTGCTCGCCGGGGCCGACCGGTCGGGAAGGCCGCTCTCGGTGGTGTTCCTCGACCTCGACGGGTTCAAGCCGATCAACGACCGCCTCGGTCATCGTCTCGGTGACCGCGTGCTCGCGGAGGTCGCGGCGAACCTCGCCTCAGTGGCGCGCGCGAGCGAGACCGTCGCGCGCTACGGCGGCGATGAGTTCGTGATCGTGTGCGAAGACGCGGATGCGGCGGCCGGCGCCGTCATCGCCGAGCGGTTCCGTGCGGAGGCGCGCCGCCCGCTCGAGAGCATCCCGCCGACGTACGCCGTGTCGGCGAGCGTGGGCGTCGCGGCGTGGGAGCCCGCGCGAGGCGCGAAGCCGACCGCCGACGAGCTGCTGCGCGTCGCCGATGAGGCCATGTACGCCTCGAAGGAGGCCGGGCGGGACCGCGTGACGGTGGTGTCGATCGGCGGCGTGGCCAACCCCGGCTCGTGACGGCGTCGGATGTCGCGCCCGCCGGTTGCGCCGCACGCCGAACGTCGTCGGTTTAGACTACGAAACTGTGGGGGCGGCCGGCGAATCGGCTGAGTACTTCTGCGGTGCTCGGCCCGACGCGGCCACGAAATGGGGGAGAGTCGCGCATGAGTCCGGTACGAGTGGCGATCGTCGAGGATCAGCCGCTCTACCGGCAGATGCTGCAGAGCCTCTTGCAGACGGTCACCGGGTTCGAGCTGCGCGGCGTCGCCGGCAGCGTGGCCGAAGCGCGTGAGGCGGTCGATCCGACCGGGCTCGATGTGGCGCTGCTCGACCTGCACCTGCCCGACGGCAACGGGCTGGACCTCGGCCGTTCGCTGCAGCAGTCCAACCCGTCGCTCGGGGTGATGCTGCTCTCCTCCGACGATCACCTGCATGTGCTGCTCGACCTGCCCGAGGCGCAACAGCAGCGGTGGAGCTACCTCTCGAAGACGTCCTCGCTGTCGGCGCAGGCCCTCGTCGCCGCCGTGCGCGCCACCGCCCAGGGTCGCGCCGTGCTCGATCGCGCCCTCGTCGAGCGCCGGAACGCGCGCGCCAACAGCCGGCTCGCGGCCCTCAGCTCGCGGCAGTTGCAGATCCTCGCGCTCCTCGCCGAAGGACTCACCAACGCCTCGATCGCCCAGCGGCTCGAGTTGGCGCATCGATCGGTCGAGAACCACGTGAACGCGGTGTACGCGGCGCTCGGGCTGACGGGCAGCACCGAGCACAATCCGAGGGTGCGTGCCGTTCGCATGTTCCTCGCGGAGTCTCGGTGAAGCGGATGCGCGACGACGAGGCGTCGGAGGTGCTCGAGGCCGATCGCGCCGCCGACGCGCGGACGATGCTCGTCACGGTCGCGTTGGCCGGCGGCGTGCTCGGGGTCGCGACGAGCGTGCAGGCGGTGCTCGTGCTCGGCGCGCACTCGGCCTCGTACCGGGGGCTCGACCCGGCACCGATCGCCGACCTCGCCGTCCGCGTCGGCATCAACCTGATCACGGTCCTCACCGCGGTGCTCTTGGCCTCGCGCCTGCGGATCCAGGAACGGCGTCCCTTCGCCTGGCCGTGGCTCGTTGCGGTCTCGGCCGGTGCCGCCGCGGTGCTGCGCTGCGCGCTGCAGCTGGCGACGGGCATCTACCCGGTGCAGGATGCCGCGGCCTATCTCTCCGACGCGGCGGTCGCGTTCGTCATGATCGCCGCGGTCTTCGCCGTTGCGCTGGCGGTGACCGAGGCGCTGTCGAACGCACGGCTCGCCGAGCGGCGCCGTTCGATGCACGCCGCGCAGGCGAGCGACGCCCTCGCCTCGCTGCAGCAGGAGGAGCTGCGGGTGCGCCGGGCGATCGCCGAGCAGCTGCACGGCACCCTGCAGAACCGGTTCGTCCTGCTCGCGGCCGAGCTCGCGGACCTCGCGCGCGAGGTCGACGCCCGCAGTGCCCAACGGATCGACGGCGTTCGCGCGGAGCTCGACGAGCTCCGGGAACGCGAGCTCCGGTCGCTGAGCTCCTCGCTGTACCCCGAGCAGCTCGACCGTGGCCTGCTTCCCGCGCTGCGCGCGCTCATGGCCCGGGTGCCCGCGTCGATCGGCGTGGATGTGGAGTTCGCCGATCATGCCGACGCGCTCGAAGACGCCGACGAGTCGCTCGACGTCGGCCGGCGTCTCGTGCTCGTGCGGGTCGCCGAGGAGGGGCTGTCGAACGCCCTGCGGCACGGCAATGCGACCAGCGTCGGCCTGACGCTTGCGCTGCACGGCGAACGGCTCACGCTCACGTTCGCCGACGACGGCGACGGGGTGCCGGCCTCGCCGGGACTCAGCGGCCTCGCGCGGCTCAGGGAGCGGCTCGCCGGCTTCGGCGGCACCCTCGACCTCACGCCCGCGTCGGGTGGCGGGGCGGTGCTCCGCGCGACCCTGCCCGTCGGCTGAGGCGCGTCGCCTGCGGGTCGCGCGCGTCGCCTGCGGGTCCGTTGCGGCGCACCGCCATACTGGGTCCCATGAGCGATCCGGACGATGAGTTCTCATTCCTGGCCGAGCAGGCCGCCGAAGCCGGGGTCGACGGGCCGCTGCCGCGAGGCGAGCGCCTGAACCTGTCACTGGCCGATGGCCGCTCCCTGAGCGCATTGCGCTACGGCCATCCAGACGACGCCCCGGACGGCCCGGTGGTGACCTTCCTGCACGGCGCCGGACTCAATGCGCACACCTGGGATGCGACGATCGTCGCGCTGGGCCTGCCCGCGCTCGCGATCGACCTGCCCGGTCATGGCGACTCGTCGTGGCGCGACGACGCCGCCTATGTCGGTCGCGTGCTCGCGCCCGACATCGCGGCCGGACTCGAGGCGTGGACCGCTCGCCCCCAGCTGCTCGTCGGGCACTCGCTCGGCGGCCTCACCGCGGCCGCCGTCTCGGCGTCCCGCCCCGACCTCGTCGACGAGCTGGTGGTCATCGACATCACGCCGGGCATCGATCTGAACGGCGGGGCCGCGCAGCTGCGCCAGTTCTTCGCCGGCCCGACGGACTGGGCGAGCCGCGACGAGCTCGTCGAGCGGGCGCTCGCGTTCGGGCTCGGTGGCACGCGCCGGGCGACGGAACGCGGGGTGTTCTTCAACTCGAGGGTCCGCACCGATGGCCGCGTCGAGTGGAAGCACCACTTCGCGCATCTTGCGGCGGCGGCCGCGAACGCCTCGCCGACGGATGCCTCGGCAGCGGTCTCGGCGGGTGACTCGACCGAACCGGGGGAGCCCGACGCACTGGCGGCGATCCTCGGCGAGGCCGGCTGGGAGGACCTCGCGGCCGTCGCCGCGCCGGTGACCCTCCTCCGCGGCGAACGCGGATACCTGACCGACTCGGACGTCGCGGAGTTCCGCGATCGGTTGCCGGAGGCGCGGGTCGAGACCTTCCCGACGGGGCACAACGTCCAGGAGGAGCAGCCGGTGCTCTTGGGTGAGCGCTTGCGGGCATTCGTCCCCGTGTCCTGACGCAGGCCGGATCGACGGACAGCGAACGGGCGGCCGCACCGGAACCGGTGCGGCCGCCCGCCTGTGTGTCTGGCGCTGACTAGCCCTGCGCGCGCGCCCGCGTGCGGGCGGCGAGGAACAGACCGCCCGCGAGCAGGAGCAGCAGGCCTGTCGCCGCGCCCCACAGCGGCACGTCGGTGCCGGTGTTCGCGAGCTTCTTGCCTGCGGTGCTGCTCGGCGCATCGCCCGATCCGGCGGGGTCCGGCTGGCTGCCGCCGCCCGGGCCCGGGACGACCGCCGCGGCGGTCACGGTGACCGGTGCCGACGCGACCGTCGCGGGTGCGACGACGTAGACG